>CAYMLL010000424.1:0-5424 GCA_964390645.1 uncultured Planctomycetia bacterium
TCGGTAATCGAGACCATCTGCAGCCGCCGATCCTCGCGCCCGCGTGTGCGTTCGACGAGCCCCTTGCCTTCGAGGTTGTCGAGCAGCGTGCCGGTGGCCGCTTTGCGCATGCCGAGGCGCGATGCGAGGTCGATCTGGCTCAGCTCCTCGACCCGGTCGAGGTGAATCAACGCGGAGACCTGACTCTGATTGAGTCCGGTCTTGCGGAAGCGGCGGTTGTAGACCCGCATCTGCAAGCGGACGACCTCGGCGAGCAGGAATTCCAGCTGAGCATTGGGGTCACGGCGCTTCATTTCGGATTTCGTCTTTTCTTTTCTTTTTTTCGTCTCGTCTGTTATCGGACCGTATGGTATCGTACTATTTTCCAAACACAATGGAGGATGCATGGACCGTTTGAACCATGTGAAAATCGTGACTCCGGAGCCCGAAGCTGTGGATCGCTTTCTGCGGGAGGTTCTGGATCTCCCTGAGGGCTGGCCGATCCCCAGCTCGAATGCTCCGCCCGAGTACCCGCCCGTTCGGGAGATGGCCGTGACCTGGGAGAACGTCATGGCGCTACGCGGAGACGACGACAGCGGCGGCTGCATCACCGGCACAACGGAGAGCGGCCAGTTTCAGATTCTGCGCGGGCCCAAACCCCACATATGGAGTATCGCGGTGGGCACGCGGCACATCGAACGCGCGCACCAGCGCTGCGTCGAGCGCGGCATTGCCTGCTCGGAGATGCAACTCGTCGATTGGAACGAAAAGGACGACATCCGCGCCTTCTTTGCCGAGGTGGGTGGAATCGTCTTCGAGGTGATGCGAGTGGAGCCGAAGGCGTAGCGGGGCGAGCTTTCATTCATGAGTATCGAACTCACAACTATCGAACCTGACGCGTCTCGCTACCCGCGTCTCTCGAAACGAGGAAATGCATGAGATTTTCGATTTCCTTCCTGACGTTGGCCGCTGTCGTTTCGACCCTTTCATTAAACGCGTGCAGTTCGATCTCGGGCGGCACTGCAAAGGAGAAAACACAACCTATGGATCAGTCAAGAATCGTTCCGATCGCAATCGCGGAGAGCTATCTCGAGGGTCGTGGTCTCGTTGCTGCAGATCTTTCTGAGAGCGATCCCAACGACAGCAACGTGGTCTCCGAGGAGCCCATCGAGAACAGCTCGCACATCTTTCATATGGGCAAGATCATGGTGGCGGTCTACGAAGCAGCGCCAGGCAAAGTGCACATCGACGACGCGAAATACGACGAGTTCGTTCAAATCCTTGAGGGCCGGCTCATTCTGACGCCCGACGGCGGGGACGAGTCGTACGAGTACAAGACGGGCGACTCGTTTGTCGTCCCGAAGGGCTACACCGGCACCTGGCACATGCCCGAGAAGTACCGTGAGCTGATTGTCATCGACACGAGCTACCTCGAGTCGGAGTGAAGCGACCGAACCCATGGCGGCGAAGCGCTGCCGTCATCCATCGCGGGTCATCGCGGGTCGATGTCCTCTGCACGCTCGACCGGAGTCGGATCACTCATCGCTCGGCGGCCTTTCGGATGCGAGACATGGGGGAGTCTAGGCCTTGAGCTGTTCCTGGACGGCCCGCCAGCCCGCGTCGACGGCCCCATTGAGATGGGCGTCCGCATGGGTGTCCGAGCCGGCCAAGCTGATGCGCCCGAGCGGCATGCGACCCAACTCATGGGGGGCTTCACCTTCCGGCCACTCCGGGTCGTAGAGATCCATGTAGCCGTAGGCGTAGCCGTGTGACCAGCGATTGACGGTGATGGCCTCGATGTCCCGGTCGGCGTCGAAGCCGGTCGCGGCGAAGAGGCCGGTGAGTTGGTCTCGAATGGTCTTCTCATAGTCTTCGAATGAGGTCGCCAACAGTTGGTGGCGGCCCAATCGGTACAGGTCCCGAGCCGTCTGGGTTCCATCGTTCTCGACCGGGGGCGACGTCAGCATGTAGACGACGAGCGGGTCGTCCGGGCCGGTCGGAGTCTTGTAGTTCCCCAGGTCCATGCCGAAAGCCGGGGTCACCAGTGCAAAATAGCTGTCGGGACACATATAGACTTCTCCGCCGGCCTTCTGGAAGGGACTCGCCTTTCGGATCAGGACGTGTGCCACGATGAGCGGCGATTTGACGCCGTAGGCGAGATTCTGCTTCTGCTCGTCGGGCAGCTGCGGGCAGATATACGGGATGATGCCGTTGTAGCAGGCGAGAATGCAGTGCTTGGCCTTGACCCGAAGGGCCTTGCCATCCTGAACATACGAAACCGAGACGGATCGATCCGCGCCGTCTTTCGTAGCCTCGTTGACGACGTTCAGGACCGTGCTGTTCAGGCGAAGGCGCACGTTGTGGTCGGCGCGGTCGAGCTGGCTGTAGTCGAATCGCGTGTCGATCAGGTCCTCGACGGTCTCTCCAGGCGCCACCTCGGGAATCAGACGGCGCACGATCTGGCGCGTGAACGAAGCGTTTCCGTCCGGCATGAAGATGAAGTCGACGCCCTCCATGAAGAAACCGCTCGACTTCAAGGCTTCCAGGGCTTCAGGACCCAGAAGGCCCAGGCCAGGCATTCCGGACTTGATGCCTTCCAGGATCGAGATGGAGTCGGTGCCGACGCAATACGTCACGCGCAGATACGGATCGAAGAGCCGGGTCGTCCGCTTGCTGAGCCCGGCGTATTCGGTCGCGAACGTCTGGTAGTCGATGCTCTTCATTGTCTGGAGGATGTCGCCGTCCGGGAGCGGCTTCTTCAGTTCGATGCTGCCGTCGACGAAACCGATCAGCGCCATCTTTTCGGGCTCGGACAAGGGAAGGGCTCCAATCAACTCCTTGTAGTTGCCCGCGCCTTGCCAGGCGGGGAGCCAAGGGCCAGCCACCACAGAGTCGGCTCCGTAGTTCTCGCGGTCGTTGAACATGCCCAGGGGCGCTTCCATCGACGCCTGGAAGCCGCGCGGGATTTGTGCTGCCCGCAGCTTGTCGAGGTCGAAGCCCAGGTCGGCGACGAGGCCCTTTGACTCCGGCGAGTACTTCTCTGGATCCTCGAAGTTGCCGCTGCCGCCCCCACCGAGCAGCATCGTGCCGTTGTAGTGGAACTCGTTGCGCCGCGCATGGCCACCGAAATCGTCGTGGTTGTCGAGCAGCAGGATCCGTTTGTCCTCGCCCACCTTCTGTTGATAGAAGTAGGCGGCCGCCAGTCCGCTGATCCCCGTTCCGACGACCACGAGGTCGTACTCTTCGTCGAGGTCGGTGTAACTGGCGGGGCTTTTCCCATCCCAGGCCAGGGCGTGGGCCACTTCGTACGCGCCATCGTGGTTGCCACGGAGCCCGGTGAGCGCCGGCGGATAGTCGTCACCGACCGGGGATGGGGAGGGTGCGGGAGAGGAGGAGGGGTTAGCCGCCCCCGCTGCCCACAACGCTCGAGGATTGATCATCGTCGCGCTCGCCGCCGCGATAGAGACACCGTTGATGAAATCCCGACGGGTGATTTCCTTCTTCATGCTTCTCCTCCTTCGCCCCAGCGTTCTGCGATGGTTTGGCTGTCAGAGAGATAGGCGAGATTGCGCAGCGAGTACCGCAGGACGTCCTCGGCGTAGCTCGAGGGGTCGCCCGCCACACAGTCGCGTGCGATTACAGCGCGGAAGCCGCGCCCGATGGCCTCGACGGTCGTCGCGAGGATTCCGATGTTGACGCTGACACCTGTCGGGATCAGCGTCGTCACGCCGCGGTCGCGCAATGCGAGCTCGAGCGGCGTGGCGTGGAACGCCGCCATGCCGTGGATTCGATCGATCACGAGCTCGTGGGCGAGGGGCTCGAGGGGAGGAACGATCGGGCTTACCTCGGCGGGGCCGGAGACAGGCTGGAGCGGTTTCTGGTCGTAGCGAGGGGTCTTGGGTACGCCGAGCCCGTCCGGGCGGAACGCCATGTTGCAGTAGGCCACGAACACACCGGCTGCTCGAGCAGCTTCGAGGAGCCGCGACAGATTCTCGACCATGTGCCGCTGTACGACGTCGGCGCGCAGGCCGGCGAACTCGGCGTTCTCGCCGATCACCTCATCCTGGCACTCGAAGAGCAACAAGCCGCATTGGGCCGGAACGAGATAGGGTAAGGGGTCGTAGGGCATGGATTGGGCTCCGGGCGCCGCTCGGATCGTGCTCGTCTCCGCCGGCTGGTTGCATAGGGTTAAATGATGACTCTGATAGTTTTTTTCCGTGTGAGGGGAAGGAGGCTCGATCGTCGAAGATGCGGGTCAGCCGATCTCCTTGCGCCGCTCGGCCAGCGCATGTGCCGCGTCGCAGGTGCGCTCGAGGGCGCCGTCCTGCGCGAGGTCCGTGTCGAGACCGCCGAAGTCGACGGCCGCCTCGATGCAGCCTGCCTCGCGGTAGTGTCCGAGCAGCTCGATCAGCTCATCGGTGCTCTTTGCAGGAGAGTGTGACAGGCGCACGGTCCGAGGGATCGCCCGGTCGGCTGCCTCGTCCACCGCATCACCCGACTCGCGTATCTCTTCCGGTGACAGGCCGGTCGGGTGCCAGACGTCCGCGTACTTCGCGACGCGGCGCATGGGTGCGCGCTGGCCCGTTCGCGAGCCGATCCACAGCGGCACGCGTGGTCGCTGCACGGGGACCGGGTCGAACTGCAAGCTTCGGAACCGGAAGTACTTCCCTTCGAATCCGAATTCACCGCCCTGCCAGCAGCGGAGCATGACCTCGATGCTCTCGTCGGTGACGGCACCGCGCTCACCGAAGAGATCGCCGCGGCCCAGCGCGTGGTACTCGCTCCGTGCCCAGCCGGTCCCGATGCCGAGGTCGACCCGGCCGCCCGAGAGCTGGTCGAGCGTGGCGATCATCTTCGCGGTCAGGACTGGATCGCGATAGGGAACGACCAGCACTCCCACCCCGAGGCGGATCCGAGACGTCGCGGCCGCTATCCAGGCGAGCGCCGTCATCGGCTCCATCCAGGTCGCGCCGTACACGGGCTGGAATGAACGCACACCGACGACGTGGTCGGTGACCCAGACCGACTCGTAGCCTGCTTCCTCGGCCAGCACCGGCATACGCCGCACGGCCTCGACGGCGGGAGCCCCGTTGTTGTTGACGACAAGCCCGAGTCTCATGCTTGCTTCCAATCTTCTTCACACCGGTGATCGCTCAGCCCAGGCGCATCGACGCAGTCTCGTACCGATCGAGTCCGGGGTCCATCAGGGGGTGGTGCCAGGCAAGGGGAAATTGTTTTTCACATCGTTTCTCCCCGTTTCAGATCGTATGGTATCGTACTATCTCACGAGGAGGCAACCTGAAGCGACGCGTACGGACCCGGGCGTCCACTGCTCAGGCGGCTGGATCGGGCTCGAACACGGGGATAGCACACGCGCCTTGCGACTCGAAGCACACTCGCAGGGGGATGCCGCAGGTCAGCGAATCCGGGTCGCAGTTCACGATG
>CAYMLL010000425.1:0-5396 GCA_964390645.1 uncultured Planctomycetia bacterium
GTCCTTTACTTTAAAGCCCCCCGTCCCCCTCCAGAAGGCTGACGACTGCCAAATGCCAGAAAACCGGACACTACCGGTCCCCGGTCAGCCCTCTCGACCGCGGGTCGACCGACGAAAAATCGCCGCCGGCGACGAAATATCCCCGGCGAGCGCCCTGGAGCAGCCCGTCAAACCACGCCCCGTCCCCGAGTCCCGAATCGCCGGCGACCGGGGTCGCCGTCAGGGCCCGTCACCCCCGATTCACCGCACCCGCGCGAACACCGCCTTGAGGTACCGGGATTCCGGACAGTGCACCGAGATCGGATGATCCTCGGCAGCCCCTCCGATGTGGACGATCTCGAGATCACGGCCCGCGAGCTCGGCTGCGTGGCGCAGGGTTCGGAGAAACTTCTCCTCGCTCACGAGCCCGGAGCACGAGCAGGTCAAGAGCAGTCCCCCCGGGGCGATGGCCCGACAAGCGTAGGTGTTGATGTCGACGTAGCGACGCTCGGCATCCTCGAGCCGATCGCGGCTCGTCGCCCACTTCGGCGGGTCGACCACGATGGCCTCGAAGGGCTCGGCGGCGTGGCGCTGGTTGCGGAGAAACTCGAAGGCGTCCTGATGGACGAACTCGATCGACGCGTGGTTGAGCTCGGCGTTGCGCTTCGCCTGCACGATGGCCTTCTCATCCAGATCGACGGCGACGACACGCCGCGCCCGGCCGATCGTCCTCGCCGCCACCGAGAAGGCGCCTGTGTAGCAGCATGCGTCGAGCACCTTCTTGCCACGCACGAAGCCGGCAAAGCGCTCGCGGTTCTGACGCTGATCCAGGAAGAACCCGGTCTTGTGCCCGGATGTGCTGACAAGAAAGCGCATCTTCCCCTCGCGCACCTCGGACTCCCACGCGCCTTCCTGGTCAAGCCTCTCCTGCTCGCGCGTGTCGATTCCCTCGTGGCGGGCGGACGACGGATCGACACGGAGCACGATCTGTGAGCCCGGGAAGACATCGAGAAGCAGATGCTCGATCAGGCGACGGCGTTCCCAGAATGCGCGGCTGAATATCTGCACAACGAGCATCTGGCCGTAACGATCGACAACCAGCCCGCTGAGCCCGTCCCCTTCGCCGTGCACCACGCGCCAGGCGTCGGTCTTCTTCTCCAGACGCAGGAAGTCGCGACGCAGCGACACGGCGTTCTCGATCTTCTCGCGCAGGAAGCCTCCGTTGAGCTGGCGCGTGACGTCTCGGGTCATCACCCGCACGGCGATCTGCGAGACACCGTGCCAGAAGCCGCGACCGAGCGGATCACCACGCGAGGAGACAACGACGACCTCGTCTCCGTGCGCCAGCCCGCGGGGGGCGCGCGCGATCTGTCGACGGTACACCCAGGGATGAAACTGCGACACCCGCGAGGATCGCAGCGTGACCCGAGGCGTGCCATCGTCGGCCGGAACCTCTGGAGGCACCCCGGGAGCGTCATCGCTCTCCCGGCTGACCTGGCTGGTATCCGTCTCCATCGCTGTCGCCGTCAGAATCGTCGCGACCCGAGTCATGGCCGCCGACTTCCTCCCGTGCCGATTTCGCGGTACGCTCTCGAGTCTTCTCGACGACAGAAACCCGACAGAGTACCCGCCGTGTCGAGTCCCGAAAAGGAGAAAAGCGCACCGTCCGCTCGCGATATCCTCGAAGCCACCCACATCCTCGTGCACTACGATGAGATCGCCCTGAAGGGCGGCAACCGCAGGATGTTCGAGGCTTGCCTCGAACGCAACATCCGCGCGGCGCTGCGCGGGCTCGGAGAGTGTCGCGTGCGCCGAAAATACGGGCGCTTTCTCGTCAAGCTCGGTGACCGGACGACGGTCGACGAGGCCTGCCGTCGCCTGGCCCGCGTTGTCGGCATCGCACGCTTCTCGCCCTGCATACGCCTCGATCCGAGACTCGACGCAGCGAAGGAGCACCTGGCCCTGCTCGTCGACAGGCTCCTGGAGGACGGCAAGTCGCCGTCGAGCTTCGCGATCACCACGCACCGCGCGCGCAAGGACCTGCCCTTTCGATCGATCGACGCCAACCGCGAGCTCGGCTCGCTGGTGGTCGAGAAGACCGGCTGGAAGGTCCGGCTCGACGATCCCGAGCTGCCGATACACGTCTGGTTCGTCGACCACGACGCCTTCGTCGCCGTCGAACGCCTCGCAGGTCCCGGCGGGCTTCCCTCCGGGAGCACGGGTCTCGTCGCCAGCCTGCTCTCCGGAGGAATCGACTCGCCCGTCGCGACCTGCAGGATCATCAAGCGCGGCGCCGAGGTCGTTCTCATCCACTTCCACAGCTTTCCGCACACGAGCGTCGCGAGCCAGGACAAGGTTCGCGAGCTCGCATCGCTGATCCTGCAACACGGCAAGACCGCCCGACTCCACATGGTGCCGTTCGCCGCGACACAGCAACGAATCGTCACCGAGTGCCCGGCGCCGCTTCGAGTCATTCTTTATCGCCGCTACATGATCCGGGCCGCCCAGGCGATCGCCTTCCAGGAGCGGGCCCTGGCTCTCGTCACCGGGGAGAGCCTCGGACAGGTCGCCAGCCAGACGCTCGAGAACCTCGACACCATCCAGCAGGTCGCGACGCTGCCGATCCTGCGACCGCTGATCGGCATGCACAAGGCGGAGATCATCGAGGACGCACGACGGATCGGCACCTACGAGACGTCGATCGAGCCGCACGACGACTGCTGCTCCTTCCTCATGCCGCCGAAGCCCGCGACACGATCGACCCCGACGCAGCTCGAGGAAGCCGAGGGGGCACTCGACACGGAACGGGAAATCCGCGAGCTCCTGGAGAGCACGGAGATCGAGGAGATCGAGGGCGGCGACATGTCGCCCCGCTGAGGAATCAGCTATGATCCACTTCCTCTGATAATCACCGACCACGGAGACCGAGACAATGCCGAACGCCTGTGTCCTCCTCGCGGACGGATTCGAGGAGATCGAGGCCATAGTCGTTATCGACGTGCTGCGCCGTGCCGGGATCGACGTGGTCACCGTCGGCACGCGCGGCACTCAAGTCACCGGGTCCCACGGCGTTCCGATCGAGGCTGACTCGACTCTCGAGACCTGCGCCGACACCAACTGGGATGCGGTCGTGCTCCCTGGCGGCCTCCCGGGCGCGACGAACCTCCGCGACGACGAGCAGGTGCGAGAGCTGCTGCGTCGTCAGCACGAGTCCGGACGAACGGTGGCCGCCATCTGCGCCGCTCCGATCGCGCTGGGCAGCGCCGGCGTGCTCGAAGGCCGACGCGCGACGTGCTACCCGGGATTCGAGGACCAGATGATCGGCGCCAGCCGGTCGGCAGACCGTGTCGTCGCCGACGGGAACGTCGTCACCAGCCGGGGCCCCGGCACCGCATTCGACTTCGCCCTCATGCTCGTCGCCCGCCTCGTCGACGAGGAGACGGCCGAGGCCCTGCGCGACGGGATGCTGCTTTCGACGTGAGCAAGCCGCTCGTGCCGCCGGAGCTCGGGGGCCTCGGTCCGCGCGAGCTCTTCCTCAACGAGACGTTTTTCAGTATCCAGGGAGAGTCGACACATGCCGGCCGACCCTGCCTCTTTTTTCGGCTCGCCGGCTGTCACTTGCGCTGCACGTGGTGCGACACGGAGTACGCGTTCCACGAAGGTGAGGTCACGACGATCGATCGCTGCCTCGAGCTGGCGCGGCGCAGCGGCGCGAAGCTCGTCGAGGTCACGGGTGGCGAGCCACTGCTGCAGGGCGCCGTCTTTCCGCTGCTGAGCGAGCTCTGCGACGCTGGATACGAGGTTCTCCTCGAGACGAGCGGCGCGACTCGAATCGATCGAGTCGATCCACGCGTCCGTCGCATCGTCGACTGGAAGGCGCCCGGCAGCAAGGAGGTCTCCCGCAACTTGCCGTCCGTCATCGACGATCTGCGGGACGGTGACGAGGTGAAGGTCGTGCTGCTCGATCGCGCCGACTACGAGTGGGCGCGCGCCTGGCTCGGAGAGCTCATCGAGCGTCGCGACGATATCGGCACTCTGATTCCGGTCCACCTCTGTCCCGTGTTCGGTCGACTACAACCGAAGGACCTGGCAGGGTGGATGCTCGAGGATCGCCTGCCCGCCAGGCTCAACCTGCAGCTCCACAAGGCGATCTGGCCTGACGAGACACGAGGTTTCTGACCCTCCGACATGCCGACTCGGGCCGGAAAGCTCAGGCTCGGGCCCGCCGGCGACAACCAGCACGCCCCTCGACCGCGGAGACGACCCGGATGAAAGAGTCCGAGACGACACGAACAGCCCCCACGAAGCCCGGCTCGGTCGGGGCGACGCGGGCCCGTGCCGGCGCGATCGTGTGGATCTTGATCGTCGTGCTGATCGGTATCGGCGCCCGCCGACTCGGACGACTCGATCCTCCTCCCCCGGCCGTACGCACCCTCACGGACGCCCACGGCGCCACGGTCAGCTTCCTCGACGCCGCCGCCGCGCTGGGGCCCCGCCACCCCGGCGTCGACGCACGCGTCATCGCCTCGCGCACTCCGATCGAGATCGACCCGCGGAGCTGCGAGGTCGTGTTTCCCGACGGCCGACGTCGGCGCATCCCGCCGGCGGCGAACCTCGTGCTCGTCGGCGCCGACGCCCATGTCGATCCGATGTGGATCGAGAGGCGGCGTCCCGGCCCCCTCGTCCTGGCCCTCCTGTCCGCTACCGGGCCCCCGAGCGGCTGGGCCGAGTGGTTCCGCAACCCGAGCCTCCTGGCCGCTCTCGGGCCCCACGGGGAGCGAGTGCTGCAATTCTGGCGCTGAGCCCGTCCGCCCCGCCACGTAAACGTTTGCCAGCGGCGACCTTGCGAGTCCGCAACGGAGCCCTCGCCAGGTGCCGGCGCGCGTCGCGGACGCAACTGGTACAATCGATGTTCCCGGCGAATCCTCCGTCCGAAGCGCGACGACCCTGATCGCTGTCGCCGGCTCCCGCCGTCCGGGTCGCTTCGGCTCCCCCCTTCCACGTGACGCCCCCGAACCGTGCTCCGCCCCGCGGCAACAGCCCTGATTGTCCTGATGGTCTCCTGCGTCACAGTACCGCAGTTTCCGACCTCCGTCGCCTGGCAGAACAAGGATGTCCTGTTGATCCGGGTGCACGTCGACGGCTCCCTGGACTCGTCGGAGTACCGCGCGATCGCGGCGCGGGAAGCGGAGCGACGGCTACCCGAGAGCACGGAGTCGGACGTTCCCGTGTACGAGATTCGCTGCGAGTTCACCAGCCGCCCTACCCCGACGCGCGGGGCGCGACGGTTGGCGACGGTCCGCCTCTTCCCTCGGCCCGACCCTCCGTCACCCCTGCCCCCGACCCCGACCCCGACCCCGACCCCGACCGAGAACGAGATCGAGATCGAGATCGAGCGCACGGTCACCATCGTCTAC
>CAYMLL010000426.1:0-5307 GCA_964390645.1 uncultured Planctomycetia bacterium
CACCGTTGACGTCGGTGATCAGCAGCTCGACGAGGCGCGTGTTGTCGGTGCCGAGATCCCCCGCGAAGGTCAGGTTGCCGCCGGTCGTGGAGACGCCGAGCTGGAAGGCCAGCGCGTTGAGCGTGCTCGACATGTGGATGACGGTGTGGCCGTCGGCGTTGGTGCCGAAGCCGAAGGCGTAGCCGTCGGGAGCGCAGTTCGGAGCGTCGGCGCAGTCCGGGTCGTCACAGTCGACGGCTCCGTCGTCGTCGTTGTCGATCCCGTCGTCGCAGATCTCGACAGGCGGGGCGCCGCAGTCGTCATCAGCGGCGTCAGCCAACCCGTCGCAGTCGTTGTCAACGCCGTCGTCGCAGATCTCGGCGACGGGGACACAGCCGCCACGGATCACACCGTGAGTCAGCGTCGCGGGCAGCTGCGCCGTGCCCCCGACCGTGATGTTGATCGCCACCGGGGGCGACGGCGCGTTGCACAGCGCGTTGTCCCGGAGGCGCACGACCGTGCCCTCCGCCGGAGGGTCAGCCGTGACGTTGATCGGCAGGAAGGCCAGCGAGTTGCGCTGCACCGTCAGCGCCGCCGGGGCGATGAAGGACAGCACGACCGCCGAGATGAAGCCCGAGGGGCCGCCCTCGCCACAGGCGCCGACCGCCGTGGAGACGTTGAAGGACGGCGCCACGCGCGCCGAGTTGGCATCGGTTCCACAGAGGAACTCGTCGCCGGGGACCGCGCAGCCGTGGTCGCCCAGAGCCACGAATGCCGGATCGAGCTCGACGCCGTAGGACCAGCCCTGGACGTTCTCGGAGACGGTCCCGGTGACGACGATCGCCGTCACGCTCTGGCCCGCCCCACTGTCGACCTCATGGGGTCCGTCGGCCTGCAGACCGTCCACGCCCTCGTCGTCGAAGACGATCTCGAGGGTGTCGTCGATGCAGTTGTCGTCCCCTTCGCAGAAGGGCTCGATGATTCCGTCTCCCCCCGGATCGGGGCAGAAGGCGTCGCAGTCCGGGTCGGCGCAGTCGGCGGCGCCGTCCCCGTCGTTGTCGATGCCGTCGGCGCAGAGAGCGGCCGTGTTCTCCGGGTCGCCACCACCACCATTTGGCCCCACGATCACGCCGTGAACCAGCGACGCGGGCAGCTGCGCCGTGCCCCCGACCGTGATGTTGATCGCCACCGGGGGCGACGGCGCGTTGCACAGCGCGTTGTCCCGGAGGCGCACGACCGTGCCCTCCGCCGGAGGGTCAGCCGTGACGTTGATCGGCAGGAAGGCCAGCGAGTTGCGCTGCACCGTCAGCGCCGCCGGGGCGATGAAGGACAGCACGACCGCCGAGATGAAGCCCGAGGGGCCGCCCTCGCCACAGGCGCCGACCGCCGTGGAGACGTTGAAGGACGGCGCCACGCGCGCCGAGTTGGCATCGGTTCCACAGAGGAACTCGTCGCCGGGGACCGCGCAGCCGTGGTCGCCCAGAGCCACGAACGCCGGGTCGAGCTCGACGCCGTAGGACCAGCCCTGGACGTTCTCCGAGACGGTCCCGGTGACGACGATCGCCGTCACGCTCTGGCCCGCCCCACTCTCGACCTCATGGGGTCCGTCGGCCTGCAGGCCGTCCACGCCCCCGTCGTCGAAGACGATCTCGAGGGTGTCGTTGATGCAGTTGTCGTCGCCTTCGCAGAAGGTCTCGACAATTCCGTCCTGCGCCCGAACCGCCGCCGTCGAGGCGAGAATCGTCGCCGCTGCCAGGATCGTCCAAAGCCGTTTCATCGAAAACCCTCCGGGAACTTCAACCTTGATTCGCAACCTTGATTCGAAACCTTGCTCACCAGCCCGGTGCCGACACACCAGCGGCGAACGATCACCTCGCGACGCGAGGGCCCGTCGGCGCCGCCGCATCCATCCGCGCCACGGAACCGAGAGATCGACGACCCGAAAGTGGCCCGACCCGTTCACTGGCAATTCGACTGCGCGCATGCGGCCAGGCCGTCGTCCGTCGGGTCGATGCTGCACGAGAAGAACGGGGCCGGAAGCGCCGGGCCAGCGTTGAACTTCCAGTTCAGCAGGTGGATACCATCCGTCATCAGAAGCTGTCCGTCATCGTCCGCGTCGAGAACATCCTCGCACTCGAACCGACGCGGTAGAGCGCCGACCAGCGACATCAGGATCAGCACGGCGTCGCTGACGTTCACCCGATCGTTGCCGTCCGCGTCGCCGCGGAAGAAGCGGACGTCGCGCACGAGCTCGACGACCAGCAACTCGTTCGCGTCGCAGTCATCACCTGCCGAGGTGGCCGGGATGCGGTTGGCGTCGTCGTCGAGGTCGGACACGTAGCAGACGAAGAAGCCGGCGCCGGTCCCCGGGTCGAGGTCGAAGGCGAGGAAGTCACCGTCCTCGAAGCCCGCCAGGGCTGCTCCGCGCGAGATGTTCGACACGGCCGAGGCATCGGTGATCATCCGGTTGAGCTCGAGGGGGTCCACCGAGTCGCCGACACTGTCGGTCATCAGGACCTCGACGAGGCGCTCGGCGTCGGTGCCGAGACTGTCCGTGAACCGGAAGGTCGAGCCATCGGCGCCGGCCTCGATCGCGACGCCGAGCTGGAACCCCAGAAGCTGCTGTGCGTTGCGACTCGACAGGACGACCTGGTCGGCGCCTCGGGCGTCGAGCGTGGCGGTCGTCGGCTGCGGCCCGAAGAAGACCGCGAAGTCGGCCGGGGCGCAGTCCGTCGGCTCGACGTCGAGCGAGACGACGAGGAGCTCGTTGAGCGGGCAGCCGTCACCGGCCGTCGCCGGGATCTTGTTCTCGTCGCCGTCGAGGTCGGACACGTAGCCGACGAAGAAGCCCGGGCCGCCGACCCCGGGCTCGAGGTCGACGGCGAGGAAGTCGCCGCCCTCGAAGTCGGTGATCGCGGCGCCGCGGGCCAGGTCGAGAACGACACCGGAGCTCGCCAGTAGCGTGTTCGGCGTCGCCGGCGCGATCGAGTCGCCGACATCGTTCGTGAAGAGGATCTCGACGAGGCGATCGGCGTCGGTGCCGAGCTCGCCCGACAGCTCGAACGTGAAGCCACCGTCCGCCGGGCGAACCGCGACGCCGAACTGCACCCCGAGAAGCGGGTCGGAGCTGCGGCTCGAGATCGCGAAGGAGGCCTCCCCGGTCGCGTCGATGCGTCCGGCGCGGGGGGCGGATCCGAAGTAGAGCGCGTTGTCGTGACAGTCGGTGTCGCCCGGCTCGACCTCGACGACCAGCAGCTCGTTGAGAAAGCAGCCACCCGCCTGCGTCGACGGAATCACGTTCTCGTTGCCGTCGAGGTCCGAGACGTAGCCGACGAAGAAGCCGGGACCGCCGACGCCGGGCTCGAGGTCGACGGCGAGGAAGTCTCCGGGGGAGAAGTCCCTCGTCGCCGCACCGCGGCCGACGCCCAGCACCTGCGCCGAGCTCGAGAGCGCCCGGTTCGGGGTCGCAGGCGTGATGCTGTCGCCGAGCTCGTCGGTCATCAGGATCTCGACGAGACGCTCGGGGTCGGTGCCGAGCTCGGAAGAGAACGCGTACCGGACGCCGTCCGCGTGGTCGATCGTGCGGCCACCGAGCTGGAATCCGAGCAGCGCACGCGCGTTCGTCGAGGAGATCGAGAAGGTCGTGTCGCCGCGCGCGTCGTGGTCCACATCGGTGCCCTCGCGGCCGAAGTAGATCGCGAAGGGCGGGCACTCGCCGGCCGGAGCTTCGAGCTCGACGGTCAGCACCTCGTTGAGCGGACAGTCGCCGCCGAAGCCCTCGCCCGTCGCCGGTATGCGGTTCTCGTCGCCGTCGAGGTCGGTGACGTAGCCGACGAAGAAGCCGGGGCCGCCGACGCCCGGCTCGAGGTCGAACGCGAGGAAGTCGCCGGGGGCGAGGTCCCGCGTCGCCGCGCCGTGGGAGATTCCGGTGATCGCCACGCGACCGGTCGTCACCTGGTTGCCGATGGCGGGAGTCCGCGAGTCGCCGTTGACGTCGGTCATCAGGAGCTCGACGAGGCGCTCGGGGTCGGTGCCGAGCTGGCTCGAGAACCGATAGGTGAAGGTGCTGGCGTTGTCGACGCGAGCCGCGCCGAGCTGGAATCCGAGCAGCGGCAGCGAGTTGCGCGTCGAGATCGTGAAGCCGGCCTGCCCGACCGCATCGACGGTCTCGACCCCGGTCGAGCCGCCGAAGTAGAACGCGTCTTCGAAGCAGTCTCCCACCGGCGGCTCGCAGACGCACTCCTGACACTCGGGGTCGTCGCCGTCGACGAGCCGGTCGCCGTCGTCATCGACGCCGTTCTCGCAGTCCTCCGGCGGGATGTCGACGCGGCGCACGATGCCGTCGGAGAGCACTCGTGGCTGGCGGCTGCGTCCGGCGACCGTGATCACGATGTCGAGCGGCTCGGCGGCCGGCTGCGCGAGGTCGTCGACGACCCGGATGCGGGAGCCCTCGAGGCCGGCGTCGGCGATGAGCCGGTACGACGCCCGCGCCACGACGTGCCGCCCCGTCGGCAGAGCGGTGTCGGGGTTGACCAGCGACAGCACGACCGCGTGGAGGAAGCCGCCGTCGACGGGCACGATCTGGACGAGCCCGTTGTCGACGACGTTGTCGAGGAGCGTGTCGTCGGTGCGGATCGAGCCGGGGATGAGCTCGAGCACCGCGGGGTCATGGCGCACGCCGTAGGAGAACGCCTGCAGCGGCTCGGACTCGACGTCGACGACGATCTCCGCGTCGATGCGGATGCCGTCCTGAAACTCCCGGTAGCGAAAGACGGGCGTCCTGATGATACCGACGAGCGGGAACACGACCCCGATGCGATCGTCGACACAGCGGCAGTCCTCGCCCGGACAGTTGTTCGCGGGCGTGTCCTCGCAGTAGTCCCGATCGACATCCTGGGCCGGCAGCGGTCGCGCCGGCAGCCAGCTCGACACGACCAGCGAGAGCGTCCAGGTCAGAGCGGCAACCCTAGCCATGGGTGTCCTCCCGATTCGATTCCGGACGATCGAGCGCGCCGCGGCGCTGCCTCGTTCCGGAACCGCGGCGACCCGGCGAAGAATTCCGGGACCATCCGGTCCACGGCCCTTCGCGAGCCTTTCCCCGTTCCGTATGAGCTCGACCTCGAGCCGTCACGGCCCTCGCCGTGACTCGTGGTCGCAAGATACCGTTCAGCGCGATTCTCCCGGGGCCCACGCGGCTCCGGAACCGACCGACCCGCTTTCCAAGCCCGACGCTGAACCGGAAAGAGCCGGGCCGGAAACAAGAAGCGCCCCGGCGGTGCGCTGGACCGTCGGGGCGTTTCTCCCCGGTAGCGCCGTCCCGAGCCCGCT
>CAYMLL010000427.1:0-5297 GCA_964390645.1 uncultured Planctomycetia bacterium
GCAACATGGGCAAGGGCATCGTCGAGTTCAAGAAGGGCGTCAAGGGCATCGAGGACGAGGTCGACGATTCGACTGAAAACTCGGCGCAGGGCGACAAGCACCGCCACATCTACGCGCCGCCGGAGGGAAGCGCCCCTGGCGCCGAATCCGATCCAGGCAGTTCGGACCCGTCCAAGGACGGGTAGACGAGTTCGGCTCGTCGGGCTGACGGATTCCCGGGAGCCGGGATCGTCCGCGGGATCAGAGGCCCACCCGAAGACGTTCGCCGAGGGGAGGCGGGAGCCCGGCGGCGTCGATTTTCGCGACGGTCGAATCGACGTCGTAGTGGACGCGGTGCAGCTTCACCTCTGACGCGTCCGTGTCGTAGGTGGCGTAGCACGCACGCGGATCCCGGTCGCGCGGCTGACCGACGCTGCCGACGTTGACGATCGTTCGAGCCTCCGGGTCGATCGGAATCGTCCTGTCGGTGCAGTAGGAGATCAGCCCGTTTTGAACGAAGGCGATCGGCACGTGCGAGTGGCCGACGAAGCAGACGGCTTGCTCCATCGCCGCGAGCGACAGACTGGCCTCGTAGCAGGACTGAATGTAGTCGAAGAGCTGGGGGGCGTGGAGGGCGCCGTGGACGATGGTGAATCCGTCGAGATCCTCGACGAGGGGTAGCTGCGAGAGGAACGACAGGGATTCGGAATCGAGTGCCGCCCGCGTCCAGAGCGCCGATTCCCGCGCCAGGGGGTTGAACGTACTGATGTCCAGTTTTGCTGTTACAGCAAAATCATGATTGCCGGCAACTATTGTCGCGTTCATGCGGCGCAGGGCCTGCAAGCACTCGAGTGGCTGCGGGCCGTATCCCACAATGTCGCCGAGGCACGCGGTGTGATCGACCGATTGGTCCCGGATCGAGTCGAGCACCGCGTCGAGCGCGTCGAGATTGCCGTGAATGTCGGAGACGATGGCGATCAACAAGCTGGAGGCTCTCCTGGTGCGGGGGGGGTGTCTTCCCAAGTATAGTCCGTGGAGTGAAAGCCGGCAAAGCTGACCGGATTCGGACGTTAGGGGCGATTTCGGGCCTTCGGTCGGGACCGCTCAGGGCGGCTTGGGGGCCTTCCAGGGCCGCCGAAGAAGTCCGGTGCCCCCACCCCCTCGGGGAAGGGCAATCGGCTCGCCAGACGGCCCGGGGGGGCCTTCAAGGGGCGGTGAGCGTGTTGCCGAGGCTCGGGGGGTGAGCGACCGCCGGAAGTCCGGGTGATGTGGGATTCGTGGGTGAATGTTCCACCTGGAACATCGGGAAACCGGTGCTGGCGGGGTGCAGGGGGGTGAATGTTCCACGTGGAACATCGGGAGATCGTCGCCGCCGGGGTGCAGGGGGGTGAATGTTCCACGTGGAACATCGGGAAACTGGGGCCGTCGGGGTGCAGGGGGTGAATGTTCCACGTGGAACATCGGGGGAGCTTCGCGAGTTTCGCCGTTCTTGCGTCCGGTTGCCGCGGTGCTGTAGAGTGCAGGGGCTCCCTGCGTGGCCGTGCGAGCCGTTGTGGGGGGCGATGTCCTCGACACCGGAGGCGCATGCCCAGGACCATCACGGTCGTCAGTCAGAAGGGCGGGGTCGGAAAGACCACCACCGCGGTCAATCTTGCCGCCAGCCTCTGCCTGGCCGGCCGTCGGGTGCTGCTGGTGGACCTCGATCCACAAGCCAACGCCTCCAGCGGGGTCGGGGTCGACGGGATCGACAGGGGCAGCGCGAGCCCCGCCGAGGCTCCGGATCGGCGTTATCTCAGCGCTCTTCTCGCCGGCGAGTCCCTGGCTCCGTTCGTCGTCGACACGCCGTTCGAGGGACTGTCGGTCCTGCCGTCGTCGCCGGAGGCCTCGGAGCTCGAGATCGTTCACGATCTTCAGAGAGCACCATCGGAGTCCCTGCGGTCCCCGTTCTCACAGGCGGCGGAGCGCTTTGACTTCGTGTTGATCGACTGCCCTCCGTCCCTCAGCGGGCTGCCGACCGTGGCGCTCCATCTGAGCGATTCGGTGGTCATTCCGATCCAGTGCGAGTACTACGCCATGGAAGGCCTGAGCCAGATTTTGCCAATCGTCAATAAATTGCAGAACAGTACAAATCGAGATTTGCGCATCGAGGGGCTCCTCCTGACGATGTTTTCCGAGGATCTCGATCTTTCCCACGACGTCGTGGACCAGGTGCGGGAGTTCTTCGAGACGCTCGCGTTCGAGTCGGTCATTCCTCGTGACGTGGTGCTGGCGGAGGCGGCGAGCCACGGTCGGCCGGTGGTCGAGTACGATCCGACCTCGAGAGGAGCGTGGGCTTACGTGGAGCTGGCGAGGGAGGTTCTTCGCAGTGGTTAAACGAAAACTCGGTCGCGGGCTCGACATGTTGATCCCCAGGGACGGGCCTGACCGCGCGGAGCCGCCGCCGGCGGGAGCGTCGGGCCAGCAGGCTCCGGAGGCCGGGCCGGCCGCCTCGAGTGACGGCCCCGCCGTGGTGCTCCTCGATCCGCTGCAGATCGCGGAGAATCCGCACCAGCCGCGACAGAGCTTCGGTGTCGCGGAGCTCGAGGCGCTGAAGAGCTCGATCTCGAAGGAGGGGGTGCTTCAGCCGCTGCTGGTGCGGCTGGTCGGCGGGGCCTATCAGCTCGTCGCGGGGGAGCGGCGATTGAGGGCGTGCCGGGATCTGGGACTGGATCATGTTCCGGTAATTCTCGCTGACGTCGCGGACGACCGGTTGCTCGAGGTGGCGCTGGTCGAGAACATCCACCGGGCCGATCTGAACCCTCTGGAGCTTGCCGGCGCCTATCGCGATCTGATGGATCTGCGCGGCTGGACACAGGAGAAGCTGGCGGGCGAGATCGGCATCGGCCGCACGAGCATCTCGAACTCGTTGCGCCTGCTCGAGCTTCCACAGGACGTTCAGAACGCGGTCGTGCGGTCCCAGATCACCATGGGGCATGCCAAGGTCCTCCTCTCCGTGGACGAGCCGGGCGAGCGCCGGCGGCTCTTCGAGAAGATCGCCGAGGAGAACCTCTCGGTCCGCGACACCGAGCTGGCCCGGGATGGCGGTGACGGCGGTGACGGCGTCTCGGAGTCGCCGGACGAGGAGCCGGACGATCCCGCGGAACCGGGCCGGCGGCGTCGGGGGCGCCGGGGTAGCGGTGACGGCGGCGGCCGAAAAAGTGCCAATATCGTCCGACTGGAAGAAGAACTGATGGAGGCTCTGGGAACACGCGTTACCATTCGCCTGCGCGGAAAGCGGGCCGAGAAGGGCGTGCTCTCCGTGAGCTTCGATTCCAGGGATGATTTTCATCGGCTGCGGTCCTTGCTGCTCGGTGGCGTCGAGGCCTGACCGCCTCGCCGGGAGCTTCGTGACGCAGTCGGACGGCCAGCCCCCCGCCGGGACGGGGGCCCAGGGCAGTATTCGATCGGGCAGGGTGAGCATGACGGACGACACGTGGAAGGCGTCAGCGCGACGGAAGGTCGCTGCGCTGTCGCACCTGGCGATGCTGGCAGGGGTTCTCGGGTTGCTGACACCGGGGGTGGGGGTGGTCGTCGGCCAGCAGGACGGATCGACACCGACCGTCCCGGCGGAATCCGGGGACGAGTCCGGGGACGAGCAAGGGCCTTCCGGGCCGGGCTCCACCGCGGTTCCGGGTCCGTCCACCGCGGCCGACGACGCGGCGAAGGCCGTTGTCGTGCCGTCCGGTCCGGAGCCCCGCCGCCGGCGGATGGAGCTGACGGTCGACGACGCGGTGCGCACGGCCCTGGCACGCAACTTCGAGGTGCGCATCGCCCGCCTGACCCGGCGAATCGCCGAGCGGGAGCTGGTCGTTCAGCGCGCGGTCTTCGACCCCTTCTTCTCGCTCGGAGGGACCTATTCGAAGAATCGTCGCGCGACTGCGAGCTTCATCGAGCTCGGCGACGATGCGGTGACCGGAACCGCGGTCCTGAATCCCTTCGAGACCACGAACTTCTCCGGGGCCTTCGGCGGGCGGACGCTGATCGGAACGACGTACGACCTCTCCGTCGGCGAGTCGGGCTTCGACCGGCCCGCCGCCGGGGGAATCTACGGGTTCAATCCGCAGCACTCGACGTCGGCCCGCGCGGTCCTGACGCAGCCGCTCCTGAAGGGCGCCTGGTATCCCTACAACTCCGGGCAGATCCGCATCGCTCTGAACTCGGAGCGCATGGCCCGGGAGGACCTCGAGGCCGCCAGCCAGGACCTGGTCTTCCGCGTCGAGGCCGCCTACTGGGAGCTCGTCTTCGCGACCAAGAACCTGCAGGCGAAGACGGGAGCTCTCGAGCTCGCCCAGGAGGACCTGTCGAAAGCTCAGAAGGAGGAGAAGGCGGGCACCAAGGCGCGAATCTACGTCACCACGGTGAGGGGCCAGCTGGCGCTGCGCGAGGTCGAGCACGGCGATGCCGTGCTTCTCCTGGAGGACTCGCGCGACGTGCTGCTGCAGCTGCTCAACCACGGCGGCGACTCGCTCAAGGGGCGCTGGCAGGCGGGCGAGGACGTCGGTCCCTACGACGACACGATGGTGATCCCGACGACCGACGGCGATCGTTCGGAGCTCGCTCCCGAGCGCGATGTCTCCCTGGTCATGGCGTTCAGCAAGCGGCCGGACTACCGGCGCTACGACTTCGAGCTCGACAGCCGGTCGATCCAGGTCGAGCTTGCGCGCAACGAGCTCCGGCCGCAGCTCGACCTCACCGGGTCCTTGGAACAGCTCGGCCTCGACGACTCGATCGAGGGCGCTTTCTCGTCCGTCGGCAGCGGAAAATTCTACGCCTGGAGTGTTGGCGTGCAGCTGCGCATGCCGCTTTCGAACCGCGGTCCGAAGAGCGCCTACCGTGGAGCCCGCGATCAGCTGCGCCGGCTCTCCTGGCAGAAGATGGAGCTCGAGAACCGCATCGTCGTCGAGGTCGACGCGTCGATTCGCCGGCTGGCGTCCCTGTATCGCAAGGTCGGACGTATGCAAGAAGTCGTGCGGCTCAAGGAGGAGGAGCTCGACGCCGAGAGGAAGAAGCTCGACGCCGGCACGTCGATCCCCTTCACCGTCCACACCATCGAGAACGATCTCGTCGCCCAGCAAACCGCCGCGCTACAGGCTCTCACCGACTACCTGACGGCCAAGGCCGAGTACTACAAGGCCACCGGCGTGCTGCTGGAGCGCCACGACGTGAGCGTCGCCGAGGAATGACCGCCGATTCGGCCGGGGGGCGCAGCTGTCCGGATCCGGGCAGCTGGATTATCGGCCCTCGAGTGTCACCGTCAGCGACACCAGCTCGTCGCTGCG
>CAYMLL010000428.1:0-5291 GCA_964390645.1 uncultured Planctomycetia bacterium
GACTCTTGTGGACTCGACCGTCACCGTTCCACCGGCGACGCTCGAGGGACCGACGTCTCTCGTGCTCGATGTCGAGGAGACGCTGTCGATCGACGCGATGAGCGGCATCGACGTCAGCGAACGGGGCTTCCTCGGCGGAAGGAGCGGAGCCAACCCCGCGGTGCGAGGACTTGCTCCGGGTGGCGTCACGCGTGCGAGTGAGTTGTCCGGCGGCAGCCACGGTGGCACCGGAGGACGACTCGACGCGGACGAGCCGATCGACGCGCATTCCGTGTTCGGGAGCGTCGTCGCGCCACGCTCGGCGGGTGCCGGAGGCTCCGCGCTCGCCGGCGCCGGCCGTGGCGGCGACGGAGGCGGAGTCATGCGTGTTCGCGCCGGCGCCGTCGAACTCGACGGCGTGCTCCTCGCGTACGGCGAGGGCGTTCCGGCCGTCGCGGTCGGTGGCGCGGGTGCCGGCGGCAGCATCTGGATCACCTGCGGGTCACTGTCGGGAAGCGGGCGGATCTCCGCAGAGGGCGGCGACTCGTCGAGGGCCAGCCGCGGCCGCGCAGGGGGAGGCGGCCGTGTGGTGATCGAGACGGACGATCTCGACGACTTCGACGTCGACAACGTCACCGCGTACGGAGGCCGGCTCTCCGTGGCCGTCGATCGCCCGTTCGCCTACGGCGCGCCGGGCACCGTGCTCCTGCGAGAACTCGATTTGAGCGGCGGGCATCTCCGGGTCCTCGGCGGCGGAGTGACGATCGACGAGCCGCGCTCACCGCTGCCCGGTGTCGGCTCCGGTGTGGTTGCGGAGCTCGGGGATGACTTCCTCGTACGTCAGAGCGGTGACTTCCCGCCGGACATCGTCGGTCTCCGGATCGACCCGAGCGCGGACGACGAGGACAGCCGAGCTCTGCACATCGTCGCGCAATCGGGCGACACGATCTGGACCGAACCAGGGCTTCTGGAGCTCGCATCGATCGGTGACACCTACCGCGGCGTCCTCGACCTCGAGAGCCTGACGGTCTCGTCCGGCGCGAACGTCACGACGGGAGACCGGCTCGTGCTGCGCTCCGCTGACGTTCCCCTGGCGGTCGCCGGGGGCAAGGTCGGCGTCGAGGAGCTGGTCTTCGCCGCTGCGCCGCTCTTGCGTCTGATCGATGGCACTCTCGAGGTCGGTACCCTGCGATCGTGGGCCGTCGAGCCGCTCGACATCGAGCTGATCGACGCCCAGCTGCGCCTCTTGCGTGCTCTTGAAGCAGGCGCGATCGATCTCGATCGGAGCCTGCTGGTAGCTGGTGGGCCGCTCGTCATGACGAGCTTTGGCCTCGAGCGCTCGCGGGTCACTGTGCCGGACTCGCGGGCCGGCTTCTCGACGCTGCTCGACATTGACGTCGTCGGCGCGATGGTCGTCGACTCCACGAGCTCGGTCGATCTGGTCGGGAGAGGGCTCGTCGGTGCGTACGGACCGGGGAACGACTCCGCCATCGGCGAGACGCCCGAAGGCGTCCGGTCGGGCGATCCGGCGAGTGGCGGGAGCTCCGCGGGAGTCGGTGGTGGCGCGTCGACAGGCGGCCATGGTGGCGAGGGGTACGGTTTCTTCGACGCGCCGTGGCTTCCGGGAGCCGGGGGCAGCGCCGAGGAAGTGGCCGACCCCGTCGTGCTCGGCGTGCTCGGAGGAAACGGCGGTGGCGTTCTGCGTCTGCGCGCCGGGTCGCTCGAGGTTGCTGGTCTCGTCGATGCTTCGGGTGCTGGCGCACAGCAACGGGAGCTTCTTGAAACGACGCTCGGCGGTGCAGGAGGCGGGGGTGGCGTCGACCTGGAGGTCGGCGTTCTCAGCGGCTCGGGGACGATTCGCGCCGACGGTGGCGACGCCAGGGGTGACGGCGTTGTCGGCCATGGAGGTGCGGGGGGTGGGGGACGCATCGCGCTCGTCTACACGGCGATGGAGGACTTCACCGGTGAGCTCTCGGTCTCCGGCGGCCGCGTGCGTCCGGGTCCGACGACGTCGGTTGAAGCCGACGGTGGCGCGGGCACGCTGTATCTGCGTGCGTCGGCGGGAGTGCGCGGGGATGTGGTCATCGACGGCGAGGGAAGCTCGGTTTCCGGTCCCGTCACCGTTCTCGGCGAGAGCCTGAAGGCGTCCGGAGGGGACGTGGCAGAGGGGACGATCGAGCTGCGGAGCCTGTCGATCCTCGGCGGAGCGTTCGTCGACAGCGTGTCGACGGTCGATGTCGAGCTTCCCGACAGCACGGATCCGGATCGCTTCACGCTGCTCGGGGGCCTGCGGGGTCCTGGCCTTCTGCTTCCCGACGTCAGGATCCTCGTCATGCGCGGTGGAGGACTCGACGTAGGTCGTCTGGAGGCGGCTGCGGGAGGTATCGAGCGTTACGAGCTGCGCGACTCGTTCTGGACCGTGCGCCAGCCGATTCGGGGCACGACGGTGAACGTTCGCGGCGAGTCGGTGCTGACGGTGCCCGACTCGACGATCGAGCGGCACTGGATCCTCGACGTCGAGCTCACGGGCGCCTTCGTGCTCGAGCCGGCGAGCCGTGTCGAGCTCACTGGCAAGGGATACGTCGGCGGTCGCCGCGCCGGTAACGAGAATCCGCAGGGTCAGACCGCGGACGGTGTCGTGTTCGCGGCCGGGGGCCGTACCGGAGGCAGCCACGGTGGTCTCGGCGGCTATCAGGAAGCCGGGCCGGCGCTCGGTACCCTCGTGGCCCGGGGCCACGACGACTTGTGGAACCCACGGCTGCCCGGAGGGGGTGGCAGCGGCCGTCTCGACAGCGACGAGCCCGGCCACAACGGCGGCGGCGTCGTGCGTATCGACGCGTCCACGGTGATCCTCAACGGTGTGGTCGACGTGTCCGGTCATGGCGTCGGAGAAGGCGGCGGCGACCCGTCCAGCGGAGGTGCGGGAGCGGGTGGCAGCGTCAGGGTGATCTGCCGGAGCCTCCTCGGCCGGGGTGAGATCGACGCTGACGGTGGTGATGCTGACGGAACCGTCGGTGCGGGAGCGGGCGGCGGAGGTCGCGTCGCGATATACTTCGATGCGGACTTCGGGTTCGAAGCGAGCGTGCACGCGTTCGGCGGCGACGTGTCGACTGGCGGTCCTCGGCCGAGCTCGGTCGGCGGCGCAGGCACGGTCTTCTTCCGCGGCGGAGGTCCGGGATTCGGCGACCTCGTCGTCGACAACAACGGGCGTGCGCAGTCCTCCGCGCGTACGCCACTGCGTCGGCTCGGTATCGGCAACATCGAGGCGATCGGGGCGCAGTCGCTCCGGGGCGATCGTTCCTTTCCCGACGACGACACCGGCCTCGAGAATCACTGGGTTGTCCTCGACGCAGTGACCGCGACGCCGTTCCGCATCGTGTCGAACACCGCCGAGGAACTGACCACGGACGCCGCGGACGGAGATCTGAGGAGCGTTGGAGCGGTCGGCTCGACGTACCGTGGCGCGATCGTCCTCGACAACCTACTGATCCGAGGCTTCGGCGCCTTCACGACCGGAGACGACCTGATCATCGTCGACGGCTCGGTCGAGATCATGACCGGTGGAACGCTCGACTCGCCGCCGGTCGTCGAGCGCTGACCTGACCAGGATCGTGCGTTCGAGGAGTCTTCTTCGCGGAAGTTCCGCTTCAGGCGCGCGATGCCTCCAGGGGTCCACACGCGACGCTTCCCACAGCTCGCACCCCGTGCATGCCGAAGTACTGGATGTGGGTCGGCAGGGACGGAACCTCGGGGACCGGCAGCAAGGAGCCTCGCGATGCGACTAGTTCATGGTGCCACCGTTGTGGTGACGATCGTTCTGACGTTGACGTTGGCGCTCGGTTGTGGCCCGGCCGAGGCCGAGGGCTCGCGCAGGGATTCCGCGGTGGACGCACGCATCGCGTTTCTAGACGCTTTCCAGAGTGCTTGCGCTGCCCGGGATGTCGACGCGGCGGTCGAGCTTGTCCACCTGGAAGGTGCACAGAATCCTTCGCGTAGCGCGGCTCGTTACCGTGACAAGCTCGCGGAGCTCTTCGCGATGAAGATCGAGAGCCTGTCGATAGGCCCGCCGGACGAGTCGCTCAGCCAGGGCTATGTACGCGGGGCCACCCGCTACCGCGCGAACCTCGACATCGTGGCTACGCTCGTCGTCGAGCTCGACCCCCACGTCACGAACGGTATGGCGACGTCGACCTTTCCGCTGGGTCGAGTCGACGGTGAAATCCGTATCGCCACGGCGGTGCCCGTCCCCTAGAAGAAGAGTTCCGGATGCGAAAGCGAGTCATCTCGTCCGGGGCCGAGACGCCAGAACGCGGACGATGGGGTGCCGCGTCGAGTTCTGGCAACACGGGTCCTGGCGACGAGGGGCTCGGGCGAAACGGCCGCTTGCGCGCCGAATTGACCTTCTCGACGGGCTGCCGGATCGTCCGCTCCCGGAGCCGCCAGCGGGCGGGTCATCGAGTCAGGAGCCGGTGATCGCCGTCGGCGGCGCAGCACCCGAGCTCGTCGGGAGCGGACGTGCTTCCGGAGCCCCTCTTCCCCCTGCAGAATCTCGGCGACACCCCGTGGGGCGTCGAAACATCCGAGCCCGGAAGCATGCATGGCTCACGCCGCCCAGCCAGGCCCCTGGAAACGAGCCAGGCCCCTCGAGAACCGCGAAGGCTCGAGTCTAGGTACCTTCTTCGGCCATCACCCAGCCGGTGGTCTCGTCGTAGAAGAGCTGATGCAGCTCGAGCTTGTTCTGCGCATCGAGAGACAGTCGCGCCCACGGTCGGTATTTGAGCCGTCGCACGTCGATCTGCTGACCGGTGGCCTCGCAGATGCCATAGCTGCCGTCCTCCAGCTTCGACATGGCGACCTCGATCTCGCGCAACTCGAGGGTCTCCTTCTCGGCGAGGCGCAGCGAGATGTCGGCGGTGAGAGCCGTACTCGCCTGGTCGGCCTCATCGCCGCCCTTCGTGGTGACGTTCTCGTGCGTGCCGAGATACTCGGATTCGATCGAGTCGATCGAACCGATGAGAGCACGGCGGCGCGAAAGGAGTGTATCTCGGATGCCACGGAGGTCCCTCTTGGAGATGCGCTTCGAGAGTGGCGGTACCGCGACCGGCTCCGGCTTCCTCGACGCGGAGTCCTTGCTGACGGGCGATTTCTTGGCAGGGGTCTTCCTGGCAGGGGTCTTCTGTTCAGGCGACCCCCGGGTCGTCTTCTTGACGGGCACCTTCCTGGCGGGTGCTTTCTTTGTGACCTTCCTGGCGGGTGTTTTCTTTGTGGCCTTCCTGGCGGGTGTTTTCTTTGTGGCCTTCTTGGCGGAGGGT
>CAYMLL010000429.1:0-5286 GCA_964390645.1 uncultured Planctomycetia bacterium
GGTGCGCTCGGAGCGCTGGCGCTATATCCGCAAGGCGGACGGCCGCGAGGAGCTCTACGACCACGAAGCGGACCCGAACGAGTGGACGAACATCGCGTCCCGCAAGGAACACGACAAGGTCAAGGCCGAGCTGGCGGCCTGGCTGCCGAAGAAGAACGCCCCGGCGAAGAAGCGCGGCGCGCAGAGGAAGAAGCAGCAGCAGAACAGGGGCAAGAAGCAGCACGAGCGCCAGAAGCAGAAGAAGCGGCAGAAGGCGTAGGAGCTCCTCATCCGGGCCTGTGACGCGTAGTTGAGCGGCCGCTAAGCGGTCGGCTCCAACTCCGCGCGCATGGGCTGCCGTACGAGCGGTCTCGGGAGGCCTCGGAGCCGACTGCCCGGCCAGCCCATGCGCGGGTTGACTTCCGCGAAACCTGCGAAATAATCGCAGATTCGCCAAATCGTGCTCTTCACTTCGGACAGGCCCGCCATGAGCTCTTCCCAGCCGTCTCAGGACAACGACATCGACCTCATGAAGGAGGTCATCTCGCTCTCGAAGCAACGCGGCTTCGTATTCCAGTCGAGCGAGATCTACGGCGGCCTCAAGAGCTGCTACGACTACGGCCCGCTCGGCGTCGAGCTCAAGCGCAACGTCATGAACGAGTGGTGGCGCGCGACCGTTCACGAGCGCGAGGACGTCGTCGGGCTCGACGCGTCGATCATCATGCACCCGAAGGTCTGGCAGGCCTCCGGTCACCTCGCAGGGTTCTCCGATCCGCTGGTCGACTGCCTGATCTCCAAGGAGCGCTTTCGTGGCGACAACGCCCCGCGCCCGGCACCCGGCGATGCGCTGCCGCTCACGTGCTCCGACAAGGGGCAGGCGAAGGCCTACCAGAAGGCGATCCGGGAGCGCTACGATATCGACCTCGAGCGCAACGGCAAGACGATCCACGGCCTCAAGGCCATCGACGACACGACCTTCGGCTTTTTCCCGGACCGTGCCGAGGAGCCGAGCGCCACGTTCCCGTACCGCGGCTACGTCAGCCCGACGGTCGGCAGTCCCTTCCTCAGCGACGAGCGTCAGTTCAACCTGATGTTCCGCACCAGCCTCGGACCCGTCGATCCGATCCAGGAGATGGTCGAGGCGCTTCACGGCAAGGACCTGTCCAGGGAGGACACGCGCAAGATCGTCGAGGAGACCATCGGTGCGAGCGCCGTGTATCTGCGCCCCGAGACCGCCCAGGCGATGTTCGTGCAGTTCGCCAACATCCAGCAGTCGATGTCGGCGAAGATCCCCTTCGGCATCGCGCAGATGGGGAAGTCCTTCCGCAACGAGGTCACTGTCGAGCACTTCATCTTCCGGAGCTGCGAGTTCGAGCAGATGGAGCTCGAGTACTTCGTCGAGCCCGGCAAGCAGAAGGAGGCGCTCGAGTTCTGGAAGAACGAGCGCCTCGGCTGGTACCTGAAGTACGCCAACGACAAGTCGCGGTTCCGGCTGCGCCAGCACGAGGGCTCCGAGCTCGCGCACTACGCCGACGACTGCTGGGACATCGAATACGAGTACCCCTGGGGATGGGGAGAGCTCGAGGGTATCGCGAGCCGCACCGACTACGACCTCAAGAAGCACTCCGAGGCCTCTGGACAGCGCCTGACGTACTTCGATCCGGAGAAGGAGAATCCCGAGACCGGCAAGAAGGGCCTCCACTACACTCCGTACGTGGTCGAGCCCGCAGCCGGCGCCACGCGTGCGACGCTGATGTATCTCCTCGACGCTTTCGCGTACGAGAAGAGCCCGAAGCCCGACGCCAAGGGCAACATCAAGATGCGCCGGGTCCTCAAGCTGCACCCGCGCCTGTCACCGTACAAGGTCGCGGTCCTGCCGCTCGTGAAGCGCGACGGAATGCCAGAGCTGGCCCGTGAGATCGTCAGCCAGTTCTTCTCCGAAGGCATCAACGCGAGGTACGATGAGCAGCATCAGATCGGGAAGCGCTACGCGCGGCACGACGAGGTCGGTACGCCGTACTGTCTGACGATCGACGGCGACTCGATCGCCGACGGAACCGTGACGATTCGCGATCGCGACACGACCGAGCAGGAGACGATCAAGATCGAGGAAGCCCTCGGCATCGTGCGACGACGCCTTTCCGAGTCCTGACGGCAGCCAAGAAGACGAGAAGCCAGAGGGAAGCGAGCCATGGTCAGCCTGCCGTCCGAGTTTCGAGCCAGGGTCGAGACCTACAGCGGTCCACTCGATCTGCTCCTCTACCTGATCAAGAAGGACGAGGTCGACATCTTCGACATCCCGATCGCGCCGATCATCAGACAGTACTCGCTCTATCTCGAGGTGCTGCACGATCTCGACCCGAACGTCTGCAGCGAGTTCCTGGTCGTCGCGGCAACCCTGATGGAGATCAAGTCGAAGCTGCTCCTTCCCCGTGAGGAGCTCGAGGAGGAAGAAGAGCTCGAGGATCCGCGCATGGAGCTCGTGCGCCAGCTCCTCGAGTACAAGAAGTTCAAGGAGCGCGCCCTGCTCCTGGAGAGCCGGCTCGAAGTGTACCGCAGGCGTCACCGGCGCCCCTCCATGACCGTCCCGCCGGCTGAGGAGGATCTCGCCGAGCCGCTGCCCATCGGCAACATGGATATCTGGGATCTGCTGACGGCATTCCATCGCATCCAGATCACGCTCGGTCGACGTGGCCCGGTGCAGGTCATCGCGGAGCGCCGGCCCGTCAGCGACTTCATGGAGGAGATCCGCGAGACCCTGCTCTCGTGCGAGAACCGCTCGGCGAGCTTCGAGGACCTCTTCGTCGGAGCCCGCACGCGCGACGAGGCGATCGGCTACTTCCTCGCCATCCTCGAGCTCGCTAAGCAGTTCGAGCTCATCGTCACGCAGGACGAGTCCCGCAATGCGATCGTCGTCGAGCTGCGCGACGAGGACGAGACCCGGCGACTGCAGCAGCTCGAGGTGCAGGAAATCGACGACGGTCCCGAGCCGGCGGCCGGACAGCTGCTCCAGGGAGAAGGCCGGGAGGCCGCGCTCGAGGAGCTCCCCGTCGACCTTCTCGAGATCGAGCACGAGAACGACGACGACGCGCGCGCCATCGACGAGGAGTTCGGCGCCCTTCCCGAGATCGACCTGCCCTTCGCGAGAGGACGTCCTGCCGGCACGAACGGATCCGACGAAGACGGGTCCGACGAAAACCCGGTCGGCAGCGGGGAAATCGAGGAGAAGAACGACGCATGAAGGTCGTCTTCTTCGGCTCGGGCCCCTTCGCGACTGCGGCGCTCGAGACCCTCGTCGCCCGGGGTCAGCGCTACCCGCTGGTCCGCGTGTACACGCGCCCGGATCGTCCCGCCCGGCGCGGCCGCAAGATGCTGCCGACGCCGGTGAAGACACGCGCCGCGGAGCTCGACGTCGACTGCCGCTCGCCGGAGTCCGTCAACCACGCGCCGACCCTCGACGAGATCGGTGCGCTCGAGGCCGATCTCTTCGTCGTCGCTGACTACGGCGAGATTCTCCGCGGCCCCTTCCTCCAGACACCCGCGATCGGGGCGTTCAACCTTCACGGCTCGATCCTGCCGAAGTACCGGGGCGCGGCGCCGGTCGCTCACGCGATTCTCGCGGGCGAGAAGGAGTCCGGGGTGACGCTCTTTCGCGTCGAGCGTGAACTCGACAGCGGCCCGATCGTCGCCACCGCGACGACCGGGATCCGGCCACGAGAGAACGCCGGTGAGCTCGAGGCGCGACTCGCTACGCTCTCCGCAGAGCTGCTCGACGCACAGCTGCCACTCCTCGCAGACGGCCGCTTCACCGAAACGCCGCAGGATCACGAACACGCGACGAAGGCCCCGAAGCTCACCAAGGAGGATGGGCTCATCGACTTTCGACGCAGTGCCGAGGAGGTCGACGCGCTGGTGCGAGCGATGTCCCCCTGGCCCTCGGCTTACGCCTTTCTTGCACGAGGCGAGAAGACCCCGGAGCGTACGACGCTCCTGCGCATCGAGCCGGCCCGCGACGACGGGGAGGAGCGCGCCGCGGCGCCCGGAAGTCTGGTCGGCATCACCAGGACGGGGTTCCGCATCGCCTGCGGCACCGGCAGCGTGAGTGTGCTCGAGCTCCGCCGAGAAGGCAAAGCGACGATGGAGACGGCGGCTTACTTGCGAGGACGACAGCTGACCCCGGACGATCGCTTCCTGGGAAAGGGCGCCTCGCCACAAGGAGGATTCGAGCGGCATGCGCAAGGGACCCGCAACCGTGACTGAGAACGAGCGACAACCGGTCGATGTGAGACGTGCGGCGCTGCGGACGCTCGTCGATTCGGTCACGGGGTCTCGATTCGTCGACGATGCGATGGCCGATCAGATCGGCGATCTGGGGACACGCGATCGCCATCTGCTTCAGGAGATCTGCTACGGCTCCGTGCGGCACCAGAACACGCTCGACCATCTGCTGAGACCCTACCTGAAGATCGCCGTCTCCAGCCAGCGGCCGCCCATCGCATGGGCGCTGCGCATCGGCAGCTACCAGCTCACCTATCTGGCCCGCGTGCCGGCACACGCAGCGGTGAACCAGACGCTCGAGGGGCTCAAGACCATCGACACGGTTCGCAAGAAGGACATCGGCTTCGTCAACGCGGTGCTCCACAAGCTCGCGAGCGACATCGTGAACAAGCGAGCGGACCCGCCCGAGGAGCCTGACGACCCGAACGTGCTACCGATCCGCAGGGGGTTCTGTCACTTCAGTCGGCCGGTCCTGCCCCTCGTCCGGCTCGATCCGGTCGAGCATCTCTGCGTCAAGCACTCACATCCACGGTGGCTCGTCGGCCGCTGGCTCAAACGCTTCGGCGCGGAGGAGACCCGCGCCCTTCTGGAGGCCAACAACGTCATCCCGACGCCGACGGCCCGGGCAACCTCTCGGGCTCCGTCGCTGGAGACGCTCACCAGGAAGCTCGCGGACGAAGGCTTCGAGGTGGAGGACGGACCACTCGACGGCACGTTGCGGATCCTGATCGGCGATATCGTCGGCTCGGCGAGCTTCGCCGACGGCTGGTTCCGGATGCAGGACACGACCGCGACTCGCATCGGTGCGGTGCTCGACCCGCCGCCGGTCGCGCGCGTGCTCGACCTCTGCGCCGCCCCGGGCGGCAAGGCCTTCCAGCTCCTCGAGAAGCTCGAGGCCGGTGGACGGCTGGTCGCCGCCGACCGCAGCGAGGCGAAGCTGGAGCGCCTGCGCGAGAGCCTCGAGAAGGTCGGGGGCGAATTTCGCACTGTGGCCACCCCGGACGATCCCGCGAAGATCGATCTTGGCGA
>CAYMLL010000430.1:0-5238 GCA_964390645.1 uncultured Planctomycetia bacterium
GACGCGGATCTTCATCTCGAGAGACTGTTCGCCGTCGAGACGACCGACGAGCGACTCGACCATGTCGAGGTCCTCCGCGGTGCCCGCGACGAGGAGAGAGTTCGACCAGCGGTCGGCGACAAGGCTGATCGGCTGAGGCAGCGGCTCGCCGGGCTCACTCGGGCGATTGAGGAAGAGCTGCTGCAGCGTCGCGCGCAGCTTCTCGGCGCTCGCCTTCTTCAGCGGCAGGATGCGGACGAAGTCCTGGCCGCGGTCGCGCGGCGCATCGAGCGTCTCGATCATTCGATCGATGATCGCGAAGCTCTCGCGGCTGCCGGCGATGAGCAGCGCGTTCGTGCGTGAGTCCGGAGTGACGCTGACGGGAACGAGCCGCTCGGGATCGCCAATCAGGGACTCGCCGGAGCGTCGCGAGTTGAAGAACTGCTGCAGCACCGGCGCGATCCTCGCGGCGCGAGCGTGCTCGAGCGAGTAGACGCGGATTCCGGCCAGCGCGTCGAAGCCCTTGCCGTCGATCTGAGCGATGACCTGCTCGACGACGGAGAGATTCTCTGCGCTCGCCGAGACGATCAGCGTGTTCGTGCGGGGGTCGATCGTGATCGACAGTCCCATGCGCGGCGCGCGCGCGACCGTCGTCAGCGCTCCTGGGCGATAGAGACCCTGTTGCACGAGCGAGCGGAGCATGGTCGCGGCGCGCTGCGCGTCCGCGTGCTCGAGCACAAAGACCCTCAGAAGGCTGCCTGCAACGGGCGGCACGACGTCGATCTTCTCGAGGAGCGAGCGCAGGATCGTCAGGTTGGCGTCGCTGCAAGTGACGATGAGGCTGTTCGTCAGCACGTCGGTGACGATGTCGACCCGGTCCTTCGCGGCCGTCGTCGTGCCGTCTCCGGCCGACAGGCGAGAGAGGCGACTCGTGAAGAACTGCTGGAGCGTCGCGGCGACGATTCCGGCGTCGTTGTTCTCGAGCCTCAGCACGGTCGTGCTGACACCGGGTGACGCGGGCTTGTCGAGCTGGAAGATCAGCGAGTCGACGAATGCGTAGGCCTTGTCGTTGCCCGCGACGATCAGCGAATTCGTTCGACCGTCGACCGTGACGACCGCGCGGTCCTCGTTGCGGATCATCGCGCCGGCGCCCGTGTAGAGGTCGCGGATGACCGCCTGCACGAGCGTGGCCTCGGCGTGCTCGACCGGGTAGAAGCGCACGCTTCCGAGGCCGGCAGCTGCCGGAATGTCCAGGGACGTGATGACGTCAGCGATCAGCGGCATCGCGTCGGCGCGCCCGCCCCCCCCGACCGAGTTGGTCGTAACCTCCCGCAGAAAACAAAACCCCGCCCACGACGAGCGTGTTCGTCGTCACGTCCGGCTGAATCGTCAACGCGGCCCTGGCCTTCGGGCGTGTCGTCGTCTTCGGCTCGATATCGGGGAACGCGAGACGAAGTCTCGAAACGTGAGCGTTGAGTCCGCCCGCTCCCGGTGCGGCGACGTTCGCCTCCGCGAACACGGCTTGAAGAAGCGGTGAGATCGTTGCCGCCGAAGCGTGCTTGAGACGTATGTGCCTCACCTCGGTGTCCTGGGTCTACGCGATCTGGTCTAGATCGTCGACGACGCCGAGCGCGAGAGCCACCGTCGCGTCCTGTCCGCTGAGGACCAGCGTGTTCGTCCGCGAGTCGACCGACAGGTTGAGCGGCTGAACGAGCGCCTTGCCGGACTCGGACTTCGGCTCTCCGATCGCTCCGGATCCGACTCCCAGGGTCTGTCCTTTCTGGAAGATCTCACCGACGATCGACGCGACGATCGACGCGTCCGTGTTCTCGAGGTGAACGAGTCGTACGGTCACACCGGGCACGACGGGGACCGTGTCCATGCGCTGGATCACCGCGCGCAGCGCGAGCAGGTTCGATGGCGTCGACGTGACGATCAGCCGGTTCGCGCCGCTGCCTCCCGGCGCGGCATCGGCGAGGATCTTGATCGGCTGCGTCAGGTCGAGAAGGACCGGGAGCCCTGCCTCGTTGCGAACGCGCAGGTGGCGCACCTGCTCCTGGAGCGCCAGCGCCTCGGGCGTCACGTTGCCGGCAGATCCCGGACGCAGCATCGCCTGCAGGACAGTGGCGAGCTGCACGGCGTTTGCCTTCAGCAGGGGCACGATCAGCACCTCGCCCTCGAGGAAGGTCGCCGGCGTGTCGACGCCAACGATGATTTCCTGAATTTCCTCGAAGAGAGCCGTGCGCGCGCCGATGAGAATCGAGCGCGAGCGCGGGTCGAGATGGACGCTCAGCGGCTCTCCCGGCCGCGTCAGCTTCAGCTGGGCGACCATCGCCTCGACGAGCGGAAACGCCTTCAGCGGCTCCGCGTGCCGCAGCTCGAAGCGTCGAAAGGCCAGCTGCTGGTTGTCTCCGGAGGCGTCGAGTTGCGCGATCATCGGCTCGATGAGCACGAAGTCCGCCGGCTTGGCGCGAACGATGACGCTGCGCGAGCGCGGATCGGCGACGACCGAAACGTTCGGTGGCGGCAGGATCGGCTCGCCGGCGGCCGTCACGCCCGTCGGCAGCTTCGGGTTGAAGAGGTCGTCGAGGATCTTCGCGAGAGTCATGGGGTCGGCCTGGCGGATCGGGAAGAGCCGGAACTCGGCATCGCCGGCGACCTTCGTGTAGCTGAGCTCCCAGATCAGGTCCTCGATCTGGTCGATCTCCTGCTTCGAGCCGGAGATCAGCAGGGAGTTCGAGCCCTTGTCGACCGCGATGATGACCCTGCTGCGCTCGCCCGCGGGTTTCTCGTCGGTCGCGGGTTTCTCGTCGGTCGCGGGTTTCTCGTCGGTCGCGGGCTTCTCGTCGGTCGCGGGCTTCGCGGCGTCACTCTCGGGGCGCTCCTGGGGGATCAGGAAACCCGGCGGTGTGGCTTCGGCTGCCGCCCCGTCCTCGGTCCCCGCCGCCGGCTCCTTTTCTGCCGCCTTCTCCCTCGCCTTCCCGGACGGCAGTCGCCGCCGCAGTCGCCGCAGCAGCGTCTGCTTCCTCCGCGGCAGACGATCCGTGATCTCGACATCCGACTCCGAGATCTGCGTGTAGAGGTTCTGGATGAGGAGCGCCATCTGCTCCGCCGGAATCGTCGTCAGAGGCACGACTCGCACGTGGATGTCCTCCTTCGGCGGCGAGCTGTCGAGCTTCCGGATCACGTCGCGCAGGTAGTTGAGGTCGTCGTGGCGTGCGACGATCGACAGAGCGTTGCTGTACTGGTCGGTCTCGATGACCGGACGGTCCTCGTGCGACCGGCCGTGGTACATCGATCGCAGCTGTCCAGCGAGTGTGCGAGCCTCGAGGTTCTTCAGCGGCACGAAGTGCCAGTGGCGGTCGGGCGGCCTCGGAGCGGCGTCGAAGTCGGCGAGGAGCTTCTCGACCAGCGAGTAGTACACCGGGCTCGCGGAAATGAAGATGCTGTTCGTGCGGTGGTGCGCCGAGATCGTCACCGGAGGCACCCGCTCTCCGGGATTGCGGGCGGCTTGCTGGCGCAGGATCTGATCGAGGAGCCCGCGCAGCAGCTGGGAGACCTCGTGGGCGCGTCCGTGCTGCAGGCGGAAGATGCGCAGATCGATGCCGCCGCCCGTCGACTCCTGGTCGAGGCCGTCGATGAGCTCGAGGACTTCCTTCACCTCGTCCTCGGGTCCGTGGATCAGCAGGCTGTTCGAGTTCGCCTCGGGCGTGATCGACACTCTGTGCGACTGCCCCGGCTTCTGCCTCGTGCGGAGCGAGTCGCTGATCGATCGGGAGAGCGTCGCCGCGCTCGCCTTCTTCAGCTTCACCATCCTGAACACGGCGGGCACGCCGGCCTCGAGCTTGTCGAGGCTCTCGATGATCTGCTCGGCGAGCGTGATCATCTCGGGCGTGCCGCTGACGACCACCGCTCCGAGCGAGCGAGCGGGGGAGATGCGCGTCGGCACCGACCGGCGAAGACCCTCGCGTTTCTCGTCGGCGAGCATCATCTGCAGCAGGCGCGCGACCTCGTCCGCGTCGCCGGCCTTCAGCGCGAAGGTCTTCGTCTGCGCCGTGATGAGTGCGTCGGCCTGCATCTCCTGGATGACCTTTTGGATGCGCGTGTGCTGATCCGGCGTCGCGGCGACGATGAGGCGTGCTGTGGCCAGATCGGCCTCGAAGCGTGGCGTGACACTTCCGGGAGTGCGCTCTCCGGAGACGAAGACGCGGCCCAGCGCGGCCGCGGCCTCCTTCGAGTTTCCGTTCGCGAGCCGGTACGTCCTCACCTCGAGCGTCGCGGGCTTTTTCTGGCCCTCGATCTCCGCGACGAGATTCTCGATGCGCTCGAGCATCGCGAGCGGCGCATCGAGGATGACCGTGCGATCGTCGCCGGAAGGCGTCACCGAGATTTTCTCGTCAGGCCGTGTCGATCGGATCTCCGTCGGGTAGAGCTGGCGGATGACCTCCGCGACCGAGTTTGCCGAGTTGCTTTCGAGCGGGATCACGCGCATCTGTCGCATCGAGCCGCCTTCGTCGACACCCAGGGTCTTGACGATCGCGTCGATGATCGTCATGTGCGTGTCGCTGGCGGTGACGATCAGTCGTCCCGATATCGGGTCGCCGATGACGAGAGCATCGGGGTTGCCGCCGTCCGCAACGCCGCGAAGCTGCTCCGCGTAGACATCCGTGACGTTCTTCGCCAATCCGATGGCGTCCACGGCGACGCGACCCGGTAGCGAAAAGGTGCGAACGACGCGCGGATCGGTCTTCTTCACCGAGTCGAGCTGCTCGACGATGACGGCCGCTGACTGCAGGTCCTTCGGCTCTCCGGAGACGACGAGCGTGTTCGACTTCACATCGGCGCCGACGCTCACGCGGGGCACCATGAGGGTGCCGACTCGCTTTCGCAGCGTCGATGAGAGGATCGTCGACACCTGCTGCGCGTCAGCGGTCTCGAGTTCGAAGACTCGCGTGTCGGCGGTCTGCGCGGTGACGTCGTCGAGCTCCTTGATGATGGCCTCGATCTCCTCGAGCTCGGCTCCCGGCGCGCGGACGACGAGCCGGTTCGACGCATCGTCGTGAAGGATGAGCACCTGATCGATCGGCGCGCCAGGTCGCTGGGCCGCCGTGTCCTCGTAGAGCTGGCGCACCGTCGCCGCGAGGTTCGGTGCGACGGAGTTCGACAGGCTGTAGACCTTGGTCTCGCGCGGGGCGTCGACTCGGCGGACGTCGACCTCGGCAACGATCTTCTCGACAAGCGGCATCTGCTCCGTGGACG
>CAYMLL010000431.1:0-5179 GCA_964390645.1 uncultured Planctomycetia bacterium
GTGGGCGCTGTCGTCTTCGGATCCCTCGCGTGGTGGGTCGCGATCCGCACGCGGAGCCTCTTCGCCTGCGTGCTGATGCACGCCGTCGCCAACCTGGTTCTGGGGATCTTCGTGGTGACGACCGGCCGCTGGGGCTTCTGGTGAGCGACGGCTCACGCAGCGGGGGCAACCGGGAAACGAGGTCCGGAGATCCGCTGCGCTCCTCGGCAGGCTCGCAGGTTTCGCTCTCCGGGGGCGTCGGCCTGCAGGCTCTGCGCTGGCCGTCCTCGCCGGGTCGGCCCGGTACGGGTGACGCCGGCACGAACCCGGGCCGATCCGCATCGTGAAGAAGAAGAGCGGCTGCGGTCGCCCCTGCGGAGTCCGGGACACCGTGGTGGATGGACGTGTCGATCCTGGCTCGCGACCGGCTCTCTGTGCCGGGCTCGAGCAGGCGGGTGTGATCCGGGAACGGACCGAGCTGGCGGGAACCGCTGCCCGCGGCCGCCAGGCCGTCCGGGGGCTCGCTGATGTCGGTCGGGCCGCCGACGAGGAAGGCTCTTGCCACCGGGCGGCCTTCAGGACGGGTCGATCGTGGCGGTGAGACGAACGAGAGGTGGAAGTCGGGAGCTCGGGTTTCTCGAGCCGTGATGCGTCCGGTTGCGGAGCACATCACCGCAGCGCCCCGCCGGGCGTGCGTCATCGAGTTCGCGACGGTGCACTCTCGAATCGACCGGGTGGGCGCGCGGCGGGACGTCGATCCGGGTGGGGCGGTTTCGACGTCTGGAACAATCGGGGCCGGCCGTCGCCGGCCGGCCCCGTAGGGGAGCTCGCTACGTCAATCGACCCCGTTCTTGTAGCCGGTCACCAGCGGCGCCGCGTCCCAGACGTCGGGCCAGCCGTCCGCATCGGAGTCCCGGCGAAGAGGCAAGTCCTGACCGTACGCCTCGTCGACGTTGACGCCGGCGTAGGACCGGAACTTCTTCCCGTCAGTGTTGTACATGATGCCTTCGATGGTCAGCGGAGTGTTGAAGAGCCACTCCGCGTTGAAGCGCTCGATTCCGGTGTAGCGACCGGACACTTCGAACGAGCTCGAGATCACACCGTCGCCGTCGATATCGGCAGGCAGGCTCTCGATGTCGTACAGCTGGAGGCCGGAGAGGAATCGAAGCACTCGGTCGCGGTGCCTCGGGCCGACGGCAATCCACTTGTCGCGTGATTCCTGCGCCTCGCCACCGTGTCGAAGGATGATGTCCTCGAGGGTGAGGGAGCGTCCATCGTGACCCCATGGGAATCCGGAGCCGACTCCCCACAGCGGCGGTGTGCGCCAGACGGTGTTGACCGTCCCGCCGAAGTCGGTCTCAGCCAGACGGGGACCCATGTCGTGGTGTCTGAGATCCGAGAAGATCCCGTCAACCGAGAAGCCGCGACGTCGGGGTACGGTGTTCTCACCGTCGACCGTCGAGAGGTCGACCAGCTCGCCCTCCAGACGCTGGGTCCGGGAGTTCCACCGTACATCGAAGTCCCACAGACGCCTGTCGCCGTCGTAGATCTCGTCGGCGGGCCTGATCTTCCAGGTCTGCGTGTGGCACCCGAGGCAGCCGATCTTCTTCATGCTGTGGACACCCTGCTCGTAGGCCTCGGTGGTGCCGGCGAAGGCGGGACGCGGGGAGTGGAGCATGTACCACTCGGCGAGATCGAGGTCACCCTCGCTGATCTCGTTCAGAACGCCGTCTCCGTCCGGATCGTCTCGACTGAACCCCAGGTCGTCGAGTGCGATGCCCGTGTCGTTCGGCTTGTGGGTGACGGGGAACTGGATGGCACCCGCCAGGGTCGGCTCGCTGACGCCGTCTCCGTCGGGGTCGTTCGTGCTCGAGGGGTCACAGCTCTCCAGGCCGGAGTGGGCCTTGGCGGGATCCCAGAAGAAGGCGCGGTTGGTCGGGTTCAAGGCGCTGCGGCCGGGACCCTGACCCCAACCCCAGATGACGACCTCGAAGCCGTAGCCGAACGTGGAGACGCCGTCGACGCTGCTCGCGCCCGGGACGGGCCGCCCGTCCCCATCCACGTACCAGACGCGGATGATGTTGTTGAACGCGGGGGTGCCGGTGCTGCCGTTCGAGAGACGGGGGCTGCCGAAGCTCAGATCGGAGTTGAAGTCGGCCTCGACCCTCACGTCGCCCGGACCTTCGGCGCTCTCCACGACGCTCACCCAGCCGTCGCCGTTGGTGTCGAGCTGGCTCAGGATCTCGGCCCGCACCTGCAGGGCGAGCATCTCCATGATGCCGGAACCGTAGTAGTGGGGGGAGTTGCGGCCGAATCCGGAGTCCTTGTGAAAGGTGACGCCGCCGCCGGGGTTGCCCTGCGGCAGGTTGTGGCAGCCCGAGCAGGACAGATGGTTGGATACGGTGATCTTGGCCGTGCTCCCGTCGGGCATGGGACCACCCAGGCCGCCGGTGGAGGGGTCGAGGACCCCGTCGCGAAGACGGAACTCGCGGAAGTTGAGGTTGCGGCCCAGCTGGTAGGCGAGGAAGGGGTCGCGAAGGATGAAGTAGGCCGTTCCGCCGAGGAGGTCGGGATCCTCGGTGTGGATCGCGCGCACCCGCTGGTTCTTGATGGAGCGGCCGGAGACGTCGACGGCGGCACTGTCACTCGAAGCCAGATCGGGCCGCTCGTTGTACTGGGCGCCGGCTTCGGAGGTGCAGAGGAGAGACAGCATGAACAAGGGGACGACATAGTTACCAGGGAGGCTTCTCTTTGTTTTCATGATAGACCCGTATTATTAGAGTGTTTCGGTGATCTCTCTTGGACCGTCAAGTGGACACGACGACTAAGTGATCAACAGACAGGTTGGAGATACTCTGTTCTCGTTGTGGTTCTCTGCGCGAACACCCTCTCCGTTGTGATTCTTTCGATCAGTCAGTAACCGAGAGCACCGCAGGTCAGCGGCGGTTCTCGTCTGGACACACATGGCATGAAGGGCTGCCTCGAGGATCGAGTCCTTCATCAGCGTTCGTCCCTGTCGATAGCAAATGGGGTGCCGTTGTCACAAACGGTTGCAATCAATGGGCTCGACATGGGTTTCCTCGGGAGTCCCGGACCTAGCTGGTTTAAATCCGGACAGCAACTAGTTGATACTAGGACCGCGTCTCGCAGCCTAGCTGCTGACCGCGATCGGGACGTTGTTACCGGCGACCGGTGGCGCTTTCGCCAGGTGATCGAGAGTGGCTGCCACCGGTACGGCAAGACGGCTCGCGGCCGCGAGCGTGACCTGAGGGGCGATCCGCGCGCTCCCGATCCGGCGCTCTCTCCTGCTCGCTGCGTGGACTCGTAGGTACATGCGTGGAAGGGGCCCGGGAGGGGCGGGTTTTCTCGGAGCCTCCGGCGAGTCGTTCTCGACCGCTCGTCTTGCCCTCCGGCCCACCAGGCCGAGCTGTCGAGGACGCGTTCGATGAGGAGGCGCCTGACGTAGGACCCGGGGGAGCTGTCCCGTCTGCTCCGGGCGATCAACGACGGGACCGAGATCGGCCGATGTTTCCGATCCGGCTCTTCTCGGCCGTCTGCCGGGCGCTCTGACGGATCTGCGAGGGATTCCCGGCGAACGAGCCTTCGACGCCAACCCATCCGGGCCACCTGGCTCGTACTACGAGGGGCGCCTGCGGATGACCGTCGGCCGCCCGAGGCGCTTCTCGCACCGCGCCTGACACCTGCGCATCCCGGCGAAGACGAGGCTCCCGGGTCCTCACGGAGTCCGCTCGCGGGCGACGGACGGCGAGACGGGGCGCTCGGAAGCTGACGGATCCGCTCGGTGAGGGCAAGCGCAAGATCGAAGGCGACGTCGACCTGCTGGCCGTGGACGAATCCCGCCTCCTCCTGGTCGCAGGCTCCACGGGGCCGGGAACGGGAAACGGGCGTGGATGCCGGTCGAGCTTCACCGCCGTCCAGGGGCCGGAGCGGGCTGCGGGGACGACCGAGGTCGTCGATGGCCCTGCTGCCCGGCGTGCCGTTCTTCATGACCCGCTTCTTTCCGGGTCCCCCCGGTGCTCTCCAACGGACTCTCACTCTCCTCGATCAGGAAGACGGTCGGGCGAGGAGCGGAACCATAACGGGGAAAACCGGAGCTTCTCCTGCGGGCGGACCGTCGTAGGGTCGAGAGTCCCTTCCCCGCTCGACGGGACACTTGTCGCCGGGCTCGCGGCTTGCATCCCGTGAACCGGGACGGTGAGCCGCGGCAGGAGCTCATCCCGGTCACCGAAGAGGGGCCGGCAGATCCGATCACCGCGACGGGGAGAGGTGCTGGAGACAGCTCATGAAGGGCTGCGCCGGGAATACTCGCGACGGTCTTCTGCCGAACGGCAGGCGCCGGACCCTCACCGCAGAGCCCGTTCACGGGATTCCATCTGTGGTCCGGCTCCAGCCGGCCGGAGGCGACGGCTCCTCGGAGCGGGTCGCGGGTCGCGGGTCCTGGGCGCGGTGCCGCCGCCGGGCTGGGAATGAAGGCGTCCAGCGGCTGGAGCCGGTCTGCGCCGGCGCTACCGTCGTTCGTCGGTCCTCCGTTCCGGGCCACTCGCTCTGCACGACGAGCTCTCGCCGGAGTCCTCACTCGGTCCTGTCCGACAGTCGGGCTCGAGCCCGCGAGGGATGCTCGAGATCTCCGCCTGCGACGGGTCGGGCGACCCGACGGCGCTCGACAGGCGCAGCGCCATCGCCTCGAGCGCGCGCCACCGCGCCGCCTCCGGCCGCCGGCGAGCGCGATGTCGTGCCGGCGTTCACCCTTCCGGCGACGCGAGTCATCGCCGGCGAGCCTGTGATCTCGCGACTCGGTTCCCGTCGGCCCGGTTGCGGCGGTGTCAGGCGTGCGCCGGTTCCGCGGTGAGAGGTCCTGGAGATTCTCCGACCTGACGGGAGATGATACAGTGGAGATTCGACGGGCCGCTCGAGTTCTCGTTCTCCGACGTCCGGATCGCGAGTCTCGCCAGGGAGGGTGAACGATGGTACGCCGCGCTCTATGCATGCTCATCTGGCCATCGTTTCCGCTTGTTTGTGGGTGGGCGGGTGCACAGGAGCCGTTTCCGCGTGGCGCCGATGGGCAGGTGTACTTCTGTCCCCGTGTCGACCTCCTGCCCGCGCAGGAGGGTGGTACCCAGGAGGTGGAGGGCGCCCGGGAGCCCCACCAGGAGGTATTGGAGCGGGCGGACTGGCAGGG
>CAYMLL010000432.1:0-5090 GCA_964390645.1 uncultured Planctomycetia bacterium
GAGATCGAGCGCACGGTCACCATCGTCTACTGACGCCCAGTGAAGCCACACTCTACCGTGCCGTCTCGTCGAAACTCCGGCCCGTGCCGGCTCGCCAGCGCGTCGCTGCTGGTCGTCTCGCTGTCGACAACGGGCTGCGGGCTGCTGTATCGCACCAGCCACCACGCAGAGCACTTCTCCCTCTACGCCGACCGCAGCGATGGGTTCGTCGAGCGCTCCGCCGCCACGATCGACGCGATCTTCCACCATTTCCTCGAGCTCTTCGACGTGGACGCACGACAGCTCGCGCCCACGACTATCTGTCTCGACGGCGAGGATGACGACGTCGTCGACCACAACTACCGCCCCGACCTCCTCGGCTACTACGTGCCTTTCTTCCGTTTCATTCGTGTTGACACACGCGCTGCGATGACCACGAACGAGCACGGGCTCCAGCAGGTACTGCTCCACGAGATCGCGCATCATTTCATCGTCCATGAATACCCGAACGCAACGCGTGAATGCTGGCTGAACGAGGGAATCGCCGGCAACCTCGAGATGACGACGATCGACGACGGCGTGGCGGAACATCCGCTGCTCAACCCGGTGCTACACCAGATCGCGCGCCGAACAATCGCGCGCGATGAACCCGCCGAGCTGCTGCGCGACGTGCTCGACTCCGACTGGGAGAGCTTCCACGACACGGTTCATCGCGAGCGCAACTACGCGGTCTCCTGGTCGATCGTCCACTTTCTGCTCCGCGAGCACCTGCCGTCACACCGACCGCTCGGTCGACGCCTCGAGGCTCTGTACGAGATGGATCGCGACGAAATCGTCGCCCTCTCGGACGCCTGGCGTCGGTTCACGCTCGAGCTCGACCCGATCGACCTGCTGGCGACCTGGGCGGTCGAAGCCCCCGATCTGCGGGCCCGCTGGGCCCTGCGTCAGCTCGGAGAGACCAAGGGGGCCGACAGCGCGCGAGCCCTGGAGGCGCTTCGCGCCCTCATCGAGGGCGGCTCCGGCGAGCGCGCGGAGCAGGCCTGCGTCGCCTTCCTCCACCTTCTCGCCCGTACTCCACACGCGGCGTTCTTTGCCGCGGAGGCGACCGCCGACGGACTGGAACTCGTGCGCTCGCTGATCGCCGACGCCGGCGCACCGATGGCGCTGCGGGCTCGGCTCGTCGAGTCGGTGGTCGCCACCCACATCACCCACGACGCGTGGTTCCCGGTGCTCGTCAGCGCGCTCGAGTCGCGCGATCCGCGGCTGCGCGTGGCCGCTGCCGCGGCCCTCGGCGAGTCCGGCGTCAAGCAGACCATCGTCAGCCCCGTGTTCTGGACGCACGCTCCCGCCAACGCCCGCGAGCGTGAGGTCCGGGAATGGAAGGACTGGCTGTCCGGACGCCACGGCGACTCATGACTCGCGAGCTGCGACTCGTCTCACTCGACGGTCTCGGCGAAGAGTCTACAGCAGCGGGTCCTCGAGTGACCAGAGGACGAGGCCACTCCAGAGCTTGGGGTAGAAGTACGTCGTCTTGTGCGGAAAGACCTCGCCGCCCTCGCTGACGCTGCGGAACTCCTCACGTCCCACCGGGCGCAAGCGAAAGAGAATATCGCCGTCGCCGCGCCGGATCGCCTCGGTCTCTCCCGTGCCCGCCTTGTAATAGGCCACGTTCGGGCTGTCATCAACCCAGTCGCGGAGCCACTCGCCGATCACGACGTCGCGAAGTAACGCGTAGTCGGTTCCTCGCACGCCCTCGTGGGCAGCACGCACGTCGTCGGGGATTCGGAACTCACGGGATCCTGTCCTCGTCTCGATCGTCAGGTCCCAATCATCGTCGCTGCCGGGATCGAGCCGCTCCTCGAGACGCGCCAGAGCGGTCGTCAAGTCCGCCCCGTCGCGCAGCTTCAGCAAACGGTGCGTCGCGAGAATCGACAGTCCATCGCTGAAGAGGTTGGCGAAGGTCATCAGGCGCCACCCGGAGCCGGGAACGTCCGCACCACGAGCGACGAGATCGCGATGGTAGACGAGCGATGTCGTGTAGCGGTGGTGCCCATCGGCGATCAACGGACGCTGAGAGCGCATCTTCTCCGTGATGGCCGCCGTCAGCCGCGTGTCACGGACCGGATAGATCGCGTGGGTCTCGCCCGGCTTCGCCTCGACCCGAACGACCGGGTCACCGCTCGCCGCGGCGACCAGGGCCTCGTCGATCTCTCGCTCCGGATCGCTGTAGAGCAGGAAGATGCTCTCGAGGTTCGTGCGCGTGGCCTCGAGGAGACGCTTGCGATCCTCGACGGTCCTCTCGAACGTCTCCTCGTGTCGCAGCACGACGCCATCCTCGAAGGGATGGAGCTTGCCGAGACCCGTGAAACCGAACATGCGTCGCCGGTCCGAGGTTCCGGGAACCGTATACTCGATCTCGTACACGTAGAAGCAAGGCTCGCTCTCCCGACACAGCACACCATCATCAACCCAGCGACGCATCAGCGCTGCACGGTTCGCGTAGCTGTTCTCCTGCCCGCTCGCGTCGCCGGGGCGTTCACCCAGCGTCAAGCGCACGATGTTGTGCTCCGATGCGTCGAGAAGGTCCTGGTGCTCCGCCGGAGAGATCACATCGTAAGGCGGGGCCGTCACCAGAGGCGGCTTTCCACCGTTCGCTCGCGCCAGCCCCGCGCAATCGAAGCGCAGCCCTCGGAGCGGCAGCACGTCCATTTCTCGAGATCGCATCGATCCTCGGTTCCGGCTCTACTTCTTCTCGGCCGCGTCCGGCTCCGCACTCTCTTCGGGCGCGGAGCTGCTCGCCTTCGCCTGTCGACCTTGCTCCTGGCGACAGGTGGACAGCGCGATCATCGCGAACGAGGTGTCCAGGGTCGGCAGATCCTCCCACCATCGTCCGCTGTCGTTCTGCCAGTACCCACCCTTCTTCTGCAGGGAAAGCAGCTGCCTGGAGAGCTCCGCAGCCCAGTCGTGCTTCACTCCCGCAGCGTCGGTAAGAACAGGCTGACCGTAGACCGCCAGCGTCTTCGCCATGGCGTGATAGTAATAGTAGAGGCCCTCCAGGCCGGCCCCCGGATTTGCCGGCGTCCTCATGCCAGGGTTCTCCGTGACCGTGAAGGCTCTCTCGATCCACTGAAACGCGCCCTTGACGCGAGGATCGTCGTGAGAAACCTTCGCGTAGAGCAAGCTCTTGAGCCCCTGGTAGCTCATCGATCCGTAAGACGAGTACACGGTCGAGCCATCGTCGAGAGACTCCCGCGGACCGCGCGTGTCATTCGGCGCATAGCGAAAGCCGTAGTCGCTCGTGGTGCCGATTCCGGACTTCTTCAGAAGGGTGTCGACCCCCTTCTGGTTCTGGCAACGCGATACGAAGAGCTCGAGCTTCTTCCAGAAAGGCTCGCTCGCGGAGAGCCCGACCATCTCCATCGCCTCGGCGGCGAACGCGCCGTTGGAGAGATCACCCCGCAGAGAGCCGCTGTGGCCGACAGATCCGTAAGAGAGGTGCTCTTCCTTCGTGTACTTCCCGCGCTCGTCGCGTTGCTGCTGGATAACAAAGCCACGGGCGCGACGGATCACCTCGGCGTATTTCACCCGGTCCAGCTTCACCAGCGCCATCAACGCCACGCAAGTGCGGTAGTTCTTCAGCACGGGGTCCTTCGGATCGTAGAATCCGCCGTCCGGCTGCTGGCGCGAGACGAGATAGTCGACCGCACGCGACAGAAACGGACCGTCGACCGTCTTGTATTCGCGCGGGTGCATCGCGATCGCGTAGACGACGAGAGCCGTAATGCCGACGTCCGACACGTTCTCGACGCGGGCGTCAGCGCCAAAGGGGCCGTAACCCCCGTCCGGATTCTGACTGCTCTCGAGGTACTTTACCGCACGATCGAGCGAGTCCTTGATCGGATCAGCGCAGACCGGTGACGCGACGGAAAACACGACCACCGCCGCGACCGTGGTCCGCACGGCGAAAGAAGACGCAAGGAAACTCGGAAGCATGGTTCCCTCCTGGAGACGGGCTCCGCTGACACTGACAGCGATGTTCTCGAAGTCGGCGTCACGGACGGGACAACCCGTCGAAAGATATTCCGGTGAAAGAGCTTAGAGCTTCGGTGCAGATAGAATTCTACCGGCTTCGGGCGACCTCGGTCAAGCAGATGCGCCGAGGCCCGACAGAGAGGATGGCACGGCTCGGCTCCCTTGGCCACCAGGAAAATCCACCGTCGTCCCGGTGATCGCAGAGGCGATCGGACACGTGTCGCGACGTCGCTCGTTGGCCCTCGAATTCGTCGCCAGGTTTGATGACAGCGTTCGTCCAACCTCCGATTCGATGGCATGCTCGATGCAGAACCATCGGGACCCTTCATCGACCGGGGTCGAGGTGGAGCCCGACCGCGTGAATCACGGTGACGCGCCCTGAGGCAAGAAAAGCAATCAGACCGACTGCCTGTCTGCAACGATGAACGCCCATCTTCCATCGTTCGTCGTCGATCGAACGTCTTCGGACGACGAACCCGCACGACACTCTCGTCTCGGTGCACGACGCGGACCACACTGCAGTCGCGCAATCGATGTGGACGGAGCTCGTGCAGACTCTTCGTCAGACATCTTCGTGCTCGACGTCACGCACAACCGACCGGCCGCGCTAGCAAACATCTCCTATGAACGCGAGAAAAAACGCCGGAGAATTATCAAATTGTTCTTTACTTCCATGACGAGGTTGTACAAATAGCACGCGAAGGTGGAGTGAAGACAGAGCGGAACCAGCACGAACGAATTCTTGACGCCTCGCCGAATCCGATCGCGCCACAAGCCGAGTGCAATGAGTCTCGCAGCTTCTCCGGTAGGAGCGGACGACGAGGTCTCTTGCACGATTCGGGCTCCAGAAGAATCGTGCCGGAAGAAGCCGGGCAGCGGAATCCGACTGCTGGATGCTGAAAAGAACGATCGCGAAGAGAACCGGGTCCCCCCCAGAGGCCACAGTGCGCCCTGGACTGAAACGCGCGGGACCCCATCTTTCCAAACGAGTGTTGATTGACGGATCTGCAAGAGGGTCTTCTGGCATGGTGAGGCGTCGACGCAACGAGCGATCGGAGTCGTCCCCGCGAGAAACGGCG
>CAYMLL010000433.1:0-5052 GCA_964390645.1 uncultured Planctomycetia bacterium
CGTGACGCTCTCGACGTCGCCGCCTCCGAAGTCGAGCGCCGCCAGGGTCGCCTCGCCGCCCTCCGGGCCGATCGGGAACGACGCTTTCCACGCGTCCGCTCCGGTCAGCTCGACCTCGCCCTCGCGGCCGTCGAGGCGAAAGCGCATGACGAGCGGCGGTGCGGTGCCGCTGGCCACCCAGCGATCCGGCTCGCCGCGGCGGCTGACGCGCTTGCCGCTGGTGACCTGAACGGGGGCCTTCGGCAGCTCGCCCAGCACCTTGTTGCGGCGGGCGGACGCGAAGCCGGAGAAGTGGCCGGTGCCGGCGCCGGTGCGGCTGGAGATGTCGGTCAGCACCTCGCCGAAGGTCTTCGCCTCGAACTTGCCCTTCGCGAGGTAGCCGATGTAGCCGAGGAAGCGACGCCGGTACTCGGGGATCTCGAGGAGGCGCCGGACGCTCGCGAAGGTGTTCGTGAACAGCGGGGAGCTCGCGTTGCGCCAGGCGAGGTCGCAGTCCCAGGGCACCAGCCGCCAGCGGCCGTCTCGAGCTCCCTGGTAGAGAAAGGCATTCTTGCCGCGAGAGTGCCCGAAGGTGTCCCAGTCGTCGACGAGGATGCGGGTGGCCAGCACCTTGAGCCACACGTCGACGTCGAGAAGCTCTCCAGCCTTGCGGGCGAATACCCGGGTCGGCGTGGTGTCCGGGTCCATCAGATGGATCAGCTTGACGAGAGGCTCCCACTGCTCGTCGCTGCCGTTCGCCCGCTGCGGGAAGTTCCAGCGGTAGCTCTCGGGGTCCTTCGACTTGAAGTCGAGGTAGGCCTGGACGTAGTCCCGTCCGCCGTCGGGGAAGAGCTCGAAGTAGTCGTCCACCTTGTGGAGATGGCCGCGCGGGGCCGTGCCCTTCTTGCGCTTCGTGCTCTTCTTCTTCTTCTTCTTCGACTTTCCCCCGGCATCGCCGCTGCGCTCGGGATCAGCAGGCGACTCGAACCAGTTATCGAGGAAGTCGCCGCCGATCTTCTCGATGTCCTCGTAGACCCCCTGTTCGTGGCCGTGGAGGCGGAACGACACGTACTGCTGCTTGACGTTCGGTGCGCGAAGCGACTCGGCGAGCCAGTACGTCAAGCGCTCGTTGAGGCGCGTCCCGTCCCCGCCCTGGCCGTCGATCGTCAGCTTGGTGCGGCCGTCGAGGGTGTCGGCACCGAAGACGATGCGCCAGTTGTGCTTGGATCGTGTCCACGGGCTGCCGCGGCGACGGAAACCGACGTTGTGGAAGATGCGCGAGGTGTTGTACACGAGCGTCGCATCGGAGAGACGGTTCGAGAGTCGCGGACGGCTCATCAGCGCTTTCCACTCGCGGCTCGTGACCAGCAGCGTGTACGTCGGATACTTGCCATCCGGAGTGAGCCCGACCGCGTACAGCAGCGTGCGAGCCGGCGCGTCGAGCGGATACCGGCCCTTGCGCCCCGCGGAGTCCTCGGCCTCGACGTAGAACTCGACGATCCCACCGCCGTGGGGCGGGATCTCTCCGCGGTAGAGCGCGCTGTCTCCGGAGTCTCCCCTGGACACCTTCTTCAGAGGTGAGCGCTGCCAGTCGCCGCCGTCGGGACGGTGCTGGATGGCGAAGCTGCTCAGCGGTATCAGGGACGAGATCCGCACGTCGACGCGCACCGGATCTCCGGCGCTCGGGGCCACGGGGTGCTGCCGCGGCGCGCCGACCACCGGCGCGGCCTCGGCCACGTAGGCGCTGTTCCTCTTCCCCGGAGTGCCGATCCGGCTCGGGACGTCGAGCCGGTGCATGCGCGCGACGCCCTGACCGGCGGTCCGTGTCAGGAGGAGCGGCACGCCACGCTGCCACTTGACACGAAGAGAGATCTTGTAGCTCTTGTCCGGCACCAGGGCGCCACCGGCGATGTTGAACGTGACGTAGTTCCGGCGGATGTCGCCACGGCCGTCGGCGACGATTCGATAGCACGTGGTCGAGCCGTCCCGGTACGCGCCGGAGAGCTCATGGGTCCCCATCCCTTTCCAGCCCGCGTCGCCGTGCTTGAACGAGCCGTCCTCGACGAGCTCCTTCTCGCGCCGCAGGTGGACGTTGTCGACAAGGCACTCGCCCTCGCCGAGGAGAAGGAACTGCAGCTCGGAGAGGTTGCGATTGCCGAAGACGCGGTGCGGCTTGACGTAGCTGAAGGTCTTCCAGCGCGCTTTCGATCGCTCGTCGCTCGCCTTCCACGCCGCGGGGAGCGAGTTGTCGAGGCCGGGGTGAACGAGCTCGAGGCTCGAGCCGAGGCCGTCGGCCCATTGCGGCCACGGACTCCGGTCCGAGTACGCGACGCGATCGGCGACGTTTCCGGAGGCGTCGAGGAGGGTCAGCGTCTCTCCCCGGTTGTTGAGGACCCCTCGGAGGGGACCGACGACCTTGCCGGCGCCCAGACCGTACTTCGACATCGCGCGCGAGCTCCGGGCCAGGACCAGGTAGCCGCCGGGCTCGATCTTCTCGCCTTTCTCGAAGCGGTAGCGCGCGCCGCCACGCAGGCGGAAGCCCTCGAGGTCGATGACTTTCTTGCCCCGGTTGTGGAGCTCCACGTATTCGTCGTCGCTGTCGTTGTCGAGCGGGTGGTAGTGGATCTCGTTGATGACGACGTCACGAAGGACGTCGGCCTCGTTCGGAGCGCCGGGCGTCGGTCGGCGAAGCAGGGCGACGTCGACGGAGCCATCGGGATGGCGGCCGTGGGAACGCGTGAGACCCTCCGGGACGCCGGGCTCCGGAGCGCTCTTCTGCGTCGCGCCCTTTGTCTTCGTCGCGTCGCCTTTCCTCGCTCCGCTCTTCGCCGCCTCCGCGCCGCCCTTCACGCGCAAGGCGTCGACGACCCGGCGACCGTTCGAAGTCGTCAGCGTCAGGAAGAGCTCGTTCCCGCTGAGCTCGAGCGCGCCTCCGAGCTCGCGTTGGGTGAACGCGTGGTGGCCTCGCCGTCGAAGCACGGTGCCACGTGGAATCCGGAAGGCCCGCAGGTGATCACGGTCGTCGCTGAGGAACAGGCCGCCGAGGTCGATGTCCCGCGGCGTCGAGTTGTAGAGCTCGACGAAGGCCGAGTCGGTGTCCTTCGACGGTGCGAAGACCTCGTTGACGAGAACCCCGTCGCCGTCGCTGTCCTCGAGACCCTCGCGGTCCTCGAGGCCGTCGGCAACGGAGTTCTCTCTCCCCGGCGTGCCGCCGATCTCCCGGCTCGCGGCCCAGTTTCCTGGTCGAGAAGGATCGAAGAGCGTGTCGCGCAGTGACAGGGTGTGCCCGGTGCCGTCCGGAGACAGCGGCCACTCGCCGTCGCAGCGATAGTCCACCTCGAAGACACGTGCCCCGGCGCCGTTTCGCAGCGTCACGCGCCCGCCCTTGTTGTCGAGCTTGCCGGAGAAGGGACCGAGGACACGTCCGACCTGCCCGTGCACATCCTTCAGGTCCGCCGGCGAAGCCGCGACGATGAGGTGCTCGCCCGGCAGGATGATCGTACCTTCGGCGAAGCGATAGCGGATCTCGCCCTCCAGTCGCCAGCCGGAGAGGTCGGCTCGCGGAGGCTCGCGGCTGTGGATCTCGATGAACTCGAGCGCGTCACCCTCGGGGGGGTGGTAGTGGACCTCGGTGATGACGATCCATGGCGCGGCGAGCAGCGCGGGGCCCGGAAGAAGGAGCGATGGTAGCAGGAGCAGAGCTCCGGGAGAGACTCTCCGGCGCGCGTCAGGTGGTGGCAGTGGCATGTTGATCCACCTCGATTCTCGGTGGTGGCGGCGCGGGGATCAAGCCACGAGCGAGGCGGGTGGCGCGGTTGAGGGGCGGCAGGGGTCGTCACGATCCTGTTTCATGCTCGGTCGGTGGTGCTTGCGCCATCCCGTCCGGCCACGTGGCCGGGGAGTGACCGGTGAACCGATCTGCCGGCACGTGGCCGGCTTCACCACCCGGCAAAGTGGCCACATCCGAAGAGACCACGTTCCCGGAACGTCGTTCTGTTCGTCGGCAATACCGCTTGCCTCGCCGGCGTTCGGGTCCGGACCCGGGGCTCGGTGGCGGCCAGCGGCGCGGTCGTGGTCGTGGTCGTGGAAGCGAAGGGGCTCGAGGTGCTCCTCGAGTTCGCCCGCGTGCGCGTGATCGGTCTGGCGGTAGCCCGGTGCGGACGGGTGTCGCCGGAGCGAGTCGTTCATCGCGATCCGCACTCCGAGATCGACGAGCGTCAAGTCCGAGGGGCTTTTCGTCGGCATCGAGCCGGGATGAGACGACGAGGGCCGTCGTTACTTCCAGCGAGCAGGGTCCACAGGTGGGGGCGTACCTCGTCGATCGACTCCACCGTGACTTCCACGCGGCCGGCCGGGAGGACCCGCTCATGGTCGGACGTCTCCTCGACCCCGGGCCGAGTGCCGCGTGGGACTTTCGCAAGCTGTTCGGGCGGGTGAGACGGTTGTCGCTCACGGGCATCGAAGACGACGACACTCGAAGACTCGTCGGGATCCCCTGCGCGCAGAGCGGGGAAGGCCCCCGGGCTCCGAGGTGCCGGCCGTGTCGCCGGCTCCAGGCCCCGTGCTTTCGAAGAAGACGACGAGGCGGCGGTGCCCGGCCGAGCACGGGCGCAGGGTCTTGAAGGACAAGGGGCTCCGGTACCTTCGTGTCGTCCCAGACTCGATTCGGCGAAACCTGGCGGCGGAATCGTCGGGGCAGAGGCGATTCTCCGACGCGTCGACGCCATTTCGTCGCCGCCCGGCGCCGGGGTCGTAATGTAGCGACATCGAAAATTCCCTCCAAGTAGATAAATTAATTATCTTTGTGGATTAATATAATGTAGATTGTCGAACGGCTTGCGATTTGCTACATCGACGGTGGGTTGGGTTGTATGTGTTGCATGTGTTGCATTGTTGGAATGGGTTCTTGCTGATTCCGTACATCAAAGGAGCGGACAGGAGTTTGGTGTCATCATGAAACGATCTGAGCATATTCTAGAACAGCCCGCCCAGGGCAGGAAGTCCGGTGGTTTCACTCTCGTGGAGCTCGCCGTCGTGGTTGTCATCATCGGGGTTCTGGCGGCTTTCGCCGTG
>CAYMLL010000434.1:0-4069 GCA_964390645.1 uncultured Planctomycetia bacterium
TGATCGTGACGAGGAGCTCCTCGTCAACGGCGATGTCGGCGGCGAAGCTGCCGCCGACGGGCCGCGAGCGCAGGAGGCGCCCCGAGCCGATGACGATGACGCAGGAGTCGATCTCGCTCGCCTGCCCGCCGTCGATCGCGCGCACCCCCAGGCGGTAGGTGCCGTCCTGGGTGAGAGCGCCCTCCCAGCCCGCCGCGTCACCCGGCAGCGTTGCCAGGACCTCACAGCCGTGGAGGATCTCGACGCGCTCGTAGGTCTGGCGACTCTCCCAGGTGAGCCGCACCGACCCGTTGTCCGCGGACTCGCAACGCAGATCGAAGATTTCGCGAAACGGCGGCTCGCCGGCCTCGATCACGGCGAATCGAGCGTTCGACTCGACGACGCAGATCCACGCATCGAGAGGTTCTCCGGTCACGGGATCCGGGAACGGGTGCCGCAGGACGCTGCTGACCGTTCCGCCTGCGGCGTTGAGGGAGACGTGGACACCGGTGTAGTCGCCGTCGGGGTCGACGAGCAGCAGGCGGTTCTCACGATCGCGAACACCGCTCACCCAGTATCCGGTGACCCTCGAGCCGTCGCGCACGACATCGAGCCCGGCGGCGCTCGCGTGGCGTCCGTCGCCGGGGAATCCGTCCGGATCCTCCGGGTGCGAGAAGAGGCCGAGCGCCTCGCCTTCGAGCGTGAACTCGTAGATCGCGGTGCCGAGCGACTCGACGACGTAGAGCGAGCCGCGTCCCTTGTCGCCGAGCGCGTCGAAGACGAGGCTGCGTACGGTGACGTCGTCGGCGGGGGAGTCGGGGTGGATGGGGATCGCTATCTGACGATCGGTCGGTCTGCCGTCCTTGTCGATCTCCACGATGTTGCGCGATGCCGCGCTGGTGACCAGAAGCGTGTCGTCGATCGGGTTGTACGCGATGCCCGTCTGGAACTCGAAGACCACGAAGGGTGAAGGGATCGAGACCAGCTGTTCGCGCAGATCGCTCGAGAACTTGTAGATCCTGTCGTCGAGGAACGCGGTGATCCAGAAGCAGTTCTCGACCGGATCGTAGGCGAGATCCTGCGGAGCGATGGTCGAGAAGGGCAGATAGTCGCCGACGAGGTCGCCGGGCGCAGCGCGCGGGCCTGACCGGGACATCAGCGCGACGGCGCTCAGAAGCACGGCTCTCGCGACGAGGAAGCGTGGCATCGAGGTTTTCGAGGTTCGTCCGACGGCCGGGAAGAAGGCTCGGGGGTATCCGAACGACGGTCGATCTTAAGGCTGTCCGGCAGGGGCGGCAAGATCCGCGACGGGCTCGTATGCCGGGCGGAGTCGGAATCAGCGGTGGAGGCAGAGGTGCTGGTCGAGGTCGGAGTCCGGTCGGGAACCGGAGTCGGAGACTGACTGCAGAGGTGTGCCGAGGTACGCGGGCAAGAGTCGATAGGGCCGTCGGCGCGGGAGTCGGAGGTCGGGATCAGTGTTCGCACTGTGGGCTCCCGCGTGCGCTCCGGCCTCCTCTGCAGCTGGTCCGGTGTCTTCGTCTCTTTGCGAGCACCGATGAGCCGCCGGCGCTCGAAGTTCGAACGCTGCCCCGTGAAGAAGGGTCCGGGAAGGGCCCGCGTCGCGATCGCCGTTGTTGTCCGTTCTCGTGTCCCTCACGACACCGAGAACGCAGGCAGCCACGGGACCGGGACTGGAACAGCAGTCGGAGCACGGGATCCGACCCGGAACCACCTCCGCCCCCTCGCGTCCTTCGGCTCTTCGCGTTAGAATCCCGTCTTTCCACGGCCCCGGAGAGCGCCGGCGACGATGGGCAACACCTTCGGCACGATTTTCCGCCTCTCGACCTTCGGCGAGTCTCACGGCCCCGCCGTCGGCGTCACCGTCGACGGGTGTCCCGGCGGCGTGCCGGTCGCGGTTGACGATGTCCAGGCGGAGCTCGACCGGCGACGTCCGGGGCAGAGGGCCCTCCCGCCGCGGGGGGACGCGGCCGATCGCGTCGAGATCCGCTCGGGTGTTTCCGTGGGAACGACGACCGGTGCGCCGATCGGCATGCTCGTTCGCAACGAGGACGCGCGATCGCAGGCCTACGATCACCTCAAGGACGTCTACCGGCCGTCTCACGCCGACTACACCTACGACGCGAAGTACGGTCACCGGGACCACCGCGGAGGCGGCCGCTCGAGCGCTCGCGAGACCATCGGCCGCGTCGCGGCCGGAGCCGTCGCGCCTCGTGTACTCGCCGACGCCCACGGCGTCGAGATCGTCGCGTACGTCCGGCGTGTGCACGACATCGAGGCCGACATCGACGTCGCCGCCGTCACCCGCGAACAGGTCGAGAGCCATTCGGTGCGCTGTCCAGATTCGGTCGCCGCCGAGGCGATGGCCGGTCGCATCGCGGAGCTTCGCAAGCAGGGCGACTCGGCCGGTGGAATCGTCGAGCTCGTCGTGCGCGAGGTCCCCGTCGGTCTCGGTGAGCCGGTTTTCGACCGTCTCGAGGCCGATCTTGCCAAGGCGATGCTGTCCCTTCCGGCGACGAAGGGCTTCGAGATCGGCTCCGGCTTCGCGGGGAGCCTTCTCACCGGCAGCCAGCACAACGACCCGTTTTGCTGCGAGGACGGCCGCATCCGCACGACCACCAACCACTCCGGCGGCGTCCAGGGAGGTATCTCGAACGGCGAGGATATCATCGCTCGCATCGCGTTCAAGCCGACCGCGACGATCAACAAGGAGCAGGAGACGGTCACGGTCGACGGCGTGGCGACCACGCTGCGCGCCAAGGGCCGCCACGATCCCTGCGTCCTGCCGAGAGCGATCCCGATCGTCGAGGCGATGGCAGCCCTCGTCCTGGTCGACCACTTGCTGCGTCATGACGCGCGGAGCAGCAAGTCGCGGCCCGAGTAGGCCGGTGTCCCTGCCGGCGCTCTGTCTGATCACCGATGCGGAGCAGTACGGCGAGGAGCCTGTCGTCGCGAGCGCCGTGCGTGCGGCGAGCGGCGGGCTGTCGATGGTTCTCGTGCGCGAGCCTGACTGGAGCCCCGACCGGGTCGAGGCGCTGGCGTTGCGCCTGCGCGATGTGCTGCCGGGGTCGACGAGGATTCTCGTCGGCTGTCGCCCCGGGGTCGACGGCTGCACGCGACGTCGCATCGTCACGCGCCATGACCTTCACGGCGTGCACGTCGGAGGGGGCGACGTGGATTTCGTCGCGGAGTCGAGAGGGGACGTCGGTTCTGCGAGGCTCGTCGGCTACTCCGCGCACTGCGTGGCCGAGGCGAGCGCAGCGTTCCGGCGCGGAGCGGACCATGTCAGCCTGGCGCCGATCTTCGCTCCCGTGTCGAAGCCGTCCATGCTGAGGTCCCTCGGCATCGAGGGCCTGCGCGTCGCCTGCGAGTCACTGGACGGACCGGTCTACGCGCTCGGAGGTGTGCGCGAGGACCGTGTCGAGGAGCTGCGACGCGCCGGCGCTTCGGGTGTCGCGGTGATCGGTGCCCTGCTCGGCGCCGCCGACCCCGCGAGGTCCGCGCGCGAGCTGGCGGCGCCCTGGGTGCGGTCGTCGGGCGATCGCTGACCATCCTGTATCGTGTGGAGCACCGTGGCGGCGACGAGTCCCGCCAGGTGCGCGCCGGGCAGCAACACGACGCCGAGCGACTTGCCGACGTCGTCGCCACGGAGGATCCAGCCACCGGCGGCGCACTCCAGGAGCGTTTTCGTCGTGATCGCCGCGAGCACCAGAAGCGGCAGCGCGTGCCAGCGCCGCGGCGCTCCATCCGTGTTCGGGGCGCGAGCCGCGTGCAGCAGGTACAGCGCCAGGAACCCGTACGCGACGCCCGAGAGCCCGCGGTAGCTCGTCCAGCCTTCGTGAAGGAGCCTCACCCCGAGGGCGACGGACGTCGCCAGGATCAGGTACTCCAGCAGGGTCTGGCGGCTGCCGAAGCGACGCTCTCGCCAGAGGAGGAGCGGGACGAGCAGGGTGAGGTTGTAGACGAGGTGCAGGAGGCTGCCATGGACCGCGGGTCCGGTGAGCGGCCTCCAGGCCGCGATTGCTGACGGGCCGGGCGGATCGAGTGGGGAGCGATCCTCGAGAGCGTACGC
>CAYMLL010000434.1:4079-5027 GCA_964390645.1 uncultured Planctomycetia bacterium
GAGCTATCGTGGCTCGGGTACGCTACCGAGTCGGACCGATACGCGAGGACGGTGACGGCCGTGATCGCCGCGAGTGTCCAGGGCACGCGGCGTCGAGACCTCATCGTGCTCGCGCCCGCCGGCGGCGCAGGGCCTCGGCTCCGAGACCGAGCCCGACGACGATCAGAGCCGTCGGATCGACCGGACCGCCGCCTCCGCCGCCTCCGCCGCCTCCGCCGGCTCCGCCACCGGTGCCTTCGCCGCTCTGCTCGGCGCCGTCCACTTCGAGGCAGCTCACTCCGTTGGCGTAGCTGGCGATCGCCGCGGCGCTGACGGCGCCGAACTGATAGATCGTCGAGCCACCGATGCTGGGGTACATGATGTAGCGGGGCGTCGTGCCCACCTCATCGTGCTGCGCGCCGAGTGTGTGGCCGAGCTCGTGAGCGATGAGCGCGCCTTCGAGGTAGTCCGACTGCAGATCCTGGGAGAGCGAGTAGGCGTTGCCGAGATTGCAGACGACGCTGACGAAGGCGATGCCGACCGTCGATCCGTCGAGCTCCTTGCCCGTGAAGAGGTGTACCACGTCTCGCGCCACGGCGGTCCCGTTGACGTTCCAGTGCGCTCGCAGCTCGTTCAGGAGAGCGAGAGAGTCGACCTGCTCGTAGGGGTCGGCCGCGTCTTGCCAGATCGTCACGTCGACGATCTCGACGCCGATCCCGAGCTCGGACTCGTAGATGCCATCGACCGCGTTGATCGCCGCTTCGATCTCCGCGAGGCTGTTCGCGCCGTGAATCTCGAAGAACTCGAAGTCAGCGACGACCGCCACCTCCATGGTCCCGAGCTGCCCGGTCTGCGTGGGGATCGGATCGTCCGTCTCCAGCCGCTCCGCCAGCGGCGGAGCAGCGAGCACGACGATATTAGGGCAGGCCGAGCCCTCTTAGATGTGCACGCGAGCCACCTGGAGGGAGG
>CAYMLL010000435.1:0-1580 GCA_964390645.1 uncultured Planctomycetia bacterium
GCCCGGCTCCTCGGTAGCGGTGCTCGAGCGGTCCTCGGAGCCGTGCGCGACGGCGAACGGAATCGCCGGTGTCGATCCCGTCGATTGAGAGGAAGCGGCTGACGTTGCCCTTCCCCCGGCGCGATCGCACGTCGTGGTAGCCCGATTCGAGCCGGGCGAGCACACGCCAGAACGATGCTTCTTCGAGGACGATCTGCGTCGAGAGACGCCCGTCCTCGACGGCTCGGACCGGCTCTCCGCGCGGGCGTTCAGGTTCGGACTTCGCGTTGAAAGGTCCACGGTCGTGACGCCGACGAACCTGCCCCTATCGCTGAACGATCGACAGCGCTTCGTGTCCCGAACACGGGTCAGGTGATGACCTCAGCCAGAAACACTGATTCTGTCATCCAAGACATCCCGCGCGCTCCGGGTCGCCCACCGCTCGTTCCGGGCGACTGGTCCACACCCGGACTTGACGTTTATCAGGCCTTCATCGCAGCGCGTATGCGCCCGACAAGAGAGTTGTCCCGAGCCCGAGAGCCTTTGAGATTGAATACGCTGCTCGCCAGAAACCGGTCGCGCCACGCCGGACTGACGTGGAAGTAGTCTTCCAGGACCGCGGAGCTGAACTTGTAGTCGTGGTGGTTCCTTCCCTTCATGAAGATCAGGCGCCGGGCGGCATTGATCAAGTCTCGAGCACTCCCGCCGTCCTCCAGGTACTGGCGGACCTTTCCTGCAGCGCTCATCCGGTCTCCGCTCACATCGCCGAAGATCTCCTCGATGGCTCCGGGGCCCGAGGACTCGTTGAGCGCCCGCGGCTGCACGTCCTCGATGCTGGTATCCCGGACCTTGCCCCTGCCTCTCATGGCGCCCCGGAACATGGGGAGAAAGGCACAGTTCTGCAGGAGAAGGAGCTTTCTCGTCCGGTCATCCCCGCAGGACCGGAAGGAATAACGCAGAGCGTTCGTCGCGGTCACCGAATGAAGTGCGACGATTCCCGGCTGTCGCACCAGAAGCTCGCCGGCCCCGACGAAGAGAGCATCCCAGATGGACTGAGGCGACACGCCTCGCCCGATCAGCTTCACGGCCTCGTCGCATGCGTCGTCGTTGGACCCCTCACGAAACGCGGCCAGCATGTCCCGGGTGGCGCCTTCGTCGAGCTTTCCACCCATCCATGCCGGTCCCATCTTGGTCGCCAGCTCCTGGTTTCGTCGCCAGGGTCGGTCGGCGGCCTCGTCGCTCTTCGCCGGGGTCGTATCCTTGAGGCCGTGGTTCAGGAGTGCGAAGGCCAGCGAGCGCAGGACCGGCTCGGCATGCTGCCAGCCGATGAACTGAAGGGTTCGCCAGCTATTGGCCACGAAGATCGCCTTGTGACCGATCGAGCGGAAATCACGCCCCCCGAAGCGGCAGAAGAGATCGTAGATCTCGTTGGCGCCGCCCGTTCTCACCAGCCCTGCCACGGCCCCGTCCGCTCGGCGGCACACAGGATCTTGTACGACGCGACGGTCCGCACGTCGAGGCCCGTCCACGAGAGCATGATCTGTCCCTCGTCGTGCAGCCCGCGATACCGCACGCCGCGCAGCCCCGTGACCGCCCGCGGT
>CAYMLL010000435.1:1590-5017 GCA_964390645.1 uncultured Planctomycetia bacterium
GTCCGCTCGCTTCTCGTCCCAGCTCTCCATGGCCTCGACGAAGGCCTTCCTCGCCTCATGCGCGGCGGGCACAGTCGATTCGTCCACCGGTTTCATCCGCCAGCCGCCCTTGCGCTTCTCGTCAGCCTGGGAGTTCTTGAACTCGTCGAGGGCCCAGAAGATGGGCAGCCAGCGGTCACTCTCCGGCGAGGACAGGCTCGCGAGGAGCGCAGAATTCACCACCAGGACAGCGTGAAACTTGAACCCGACGCTGGGACGTGGCTGAACGTTGCGGACGGACGCGAGGAACAGGGCCGCCACGACCTCGTGATAGGTCACTCCACGACGGATTCTCCGAGCCACCACCTCCAGAAGATCCGAGCGCGGAGTGTCTTCGATCAGACGGACCAGCGGCTCGATTCCTGCGTCGAACCTCACCAGCCCGGGATTCACCTCCGCCTGCTCAGCGGATACGGGTGGCAACTCCGCAAGAAACGCCAGGTCCCCCAGACCCAGTGCGGCTCCACCCGCGGCCGAGAGCTCCAGGAACCGACGACGTTCGGACACTCTTGCCATGGCTCCCTCCGATGGTTGGCCGGGCCCTCTCCCGGTCTGCAGCAGGACATGCCGGTCAGCAACACGGCTCACCGACCTTCGAGCAAGGGCCGACGCGCGGCCTGACCTCGGACCTCGGCAAGACACGAGACACAGGGCTCTGATCAGTTCGAAGCGCGTCGTCCGGGTCGTCGTCGGACGACTCTTGTTCCCGTCACCTTCGTGGCTCCCCTGGCGGTTGTCAGCTCTCCGGCGAGCTTCGAATCCTCCACCATACCCTCGAAGCCCATCTCGAACTTCCTGTCGCCAAACTCGAAGACCGCTTCGAATCTCACTTTCCCGGCCTCGAGACTCACATTGTTGACGGGGAGGGCGCCGAAGAGCCCGCTCATGTCCGGATTGATTCTCAGTCTCTGCTTCCGGGAGCCTCGCTCGGATGTGAGATCGAGAATCCAGGTGCCGACGAGCACGGCAGCAGCTCTTTTTCCCTCGATCGCGATCTCGCCCCTGTCCGACTTGATCGCCGCGGAAAGAGCGCTTCCCCGGACGGTCCCTTCAAAAGTGGATTCCCACTGTCGATCGTCCAGCTTGCTTCGCGTCTTGAAGGACAGCTTGCGGCGCTCGTACTTCACGTCCGTGATCTCGCGCGTAACCCGATCGCTCTTCCAATCGACGACGAGCTGGTCCTTCGCCCCCATCTTGACGACGAGCGTGTTCGTAATCTCTCGATCGCCGATCTTGAACTTCAGCTCCCAGGTCCCGACGGCCCGAGGCATGCGCCTGCTGCGCGCACCCTCCATCTTGATCTCTCCTCGGTCGCTCGACAGAGCTCCGGAGAGCTTCCCGTCCTTGATCGTCCCCTTGAACGTAGCCGTGGTGGTCTCGCCTTCTCGATTCTGACGTTCACGAACGAAGCTGAGTTGACCGTCCTCGAACTTCACGTCTTTCAGCTCGCCGAGTCCCCGGAAGCTGATCCACTGAGCAGTCCGCTTGCCTTCGCTGTCCCTCGAGAAAGACAGGATCGACTCGAACTGCCGCCCATCAAAATCGGACTTGACCAGCCAATCGCCGTAGAGCCCTCGACGGCCAGCCGACTGCGCCTGAGCCGCAACATCCACAGTAACCATGGTCGTCGCCAGCAACGTGCAGAACAGAACGGAACCGGAGATTTCCCGAGCCCTCATGACCTATCTCCTTTCAAGCGCGTTTCGTCTCATGCTGCGAAGTGACCTGTCGACCGCGTTCCTTGTAGGTGATCGAATTGTCGTCATCAACCGAATCCTGGATTTCCGGGTTTCCTTGACCACAGAGCATCTCGAGCGCGGAGCCGGCAGCGCTCCTTCCTTGCCTCGATCTCGCCGACCTTCCGCTCTGATGCTCGAGAGCCGTTTCCATGGCACCGGCCTCTCCACGAAGCACCCGGCAAGAGCGCTGTTCGTCGTTCGGCTCCCCGACTCTGCGGCCTACCGGCGAGCTCTCTCGACAGCGGCTCCACCTCCAGGGCCGTTCTGGGATCGTCTCGGGGGTGGACACAACCGCGAGAAGATCAGGACACATGCCTTCGAGTGATACAGCACGTTGCAGGTGGCCGAGCCCTCCCGAGAGGGTTCTCTCGACGCCTTTCCCGGCACACCTCGTGAAGAACCGGTCGATCAGGACCTGGTCGAGCCGGACCTCTCCCGGAGACACTGTTACCGTGGAGGAGATCCTCCGGTTCTCGGACGACATCCTGTCCGGACGTCGACCCGGTTGCGCCGGGGCCCGATCGGGGGCTCGGCACACTCAGAACCCCGAGCCGCCGTCAGCCGCCAGCTCGCCGAGCGCGTGCAGTTCCCGGGCGATCCGCAGCTTGACCGCGATAGAGAGCGTGCCGAGGACCAGGCCGAGAAAGGTCACAACAAAGGCGGGGGGCGCGGACTCGGCCGCCCCCATGAACGCCGACAGCCAGCGTGAGGAGTTCTCGAATCCTCCCGTCCACATGCCGTGGACGGCCCAGTTGGAGACCGACCTGGAGTGACCGCTCGAGTGAAACGACAGGCTGACGAAGGTGACGAGACCGAGGATCTCCATCTGAGCCAGCATGGGCTTCCACCAGCGTCCGAGGTGCTTCCAGCTGACCGTGACGGAGTCTCGCAGAACACGCCAGAAGGGGCGTCTCGGACCGGCGATCCCGTGCAACAGGAGCCCGGCCGTGGCAAAGTTGATCGCCGGTGTTGCCAACACGATGGTCACCAGCGCGAGGGGCGACGCGACAGCTCCGAGCGCGAGCGCCAGTCCACCCAAGAACACCGCCACCGAGATCGCCATGTAAGCGAGAGTTCGCCAGAAACCCTGAAAGATGTCCCGGCGCGCCTCGGCGAAATCGATGGAGCGCCCCAGGGTCACGCGGCAAACCAGGGTCAGGGTCCAGGTCGCGAAGGCCACGGTGAGCAGGAGGTGGAGCACCACCTGGAGCGAGATCGTCACGGGCACAGAGAGCAGGCGGAAGGTCTCGCTGAGCGTCAGCAGCGCGCCAGGTCCCGGAATCATCGCGAGCCACCCGACGATCTCCTGAGCCAGGACGTAGAGGCCGAGAGGGACCAGCAGGTCGGGCTCCGCACGAAGGCTTCTGCTCGCCCGCGGCAACAGAAAAATGAGGGTCACCGCGGTCGCCAGGGTCACGAGCACCAGCGCCACGACGGAGTACTCCTGGCGCGGTTGCCAGGAACCGTGCCCTATCAGGTCCGAGGCCAGAACGACCAGCGCCCCCAGCAGAGCGGTCCATCGCAGGGTCTTCTGCACGGGGCTTGTTCTTCTCCCGGGTCGCGAAAGCGGAGCCGTTCATCCAGCTCGCCACTGCGAGCTGACGCGCCCTACCCTCCGATACCCAACACCGCCACAGTATACGACGGTT
>CAYMLL010000436.1:0-4940 GCA_964390645.1 uncultured Planctomycetia bacterium
GAGGCTGTGGCCCGGTCTCTGCTCACGGCCGGAGCAGATCGGCGCCGAGGCGCGCGGGGAAGACGCCAGCATCCGCGTTCGTCACCACGAGTTCCGGCGCGTCACGTACCCCGCGAGTCAGCGAGCGACCGTCGGCGTCACGTACCCCGCGAGTCAGCGAGCGACCGTCGGGACCGCTTGTCGCCGGTCTTCCTTCTCGCCGGCTCCGGCTCCGGACCCCGTCTCAATTCTTCCCGTCTCTTCCCTGCCTGCCGCGGCGCACATCGAGGAGCCAAGCCGGGTGTCGGGCCTCTCCCGGGGCTCTCCCACAGCAGCGACCCACCGCGAGGGAGCGCAGCGCAGGAGACGTGCCGACCCTGCCGGATGTAGAATCCAGGTACGACGAGCGCGGCACGACTCCGACCCCGCGCTCGACTCTCGGCACTTCCAGGATCCGGACCCGGACACGGGAGCACGCATTCCGTGAGCGCCAGATCGACAGCCTTGCTGCTCTGTTCGTCCCTCGCGATGGGGGCTCTCCCCTCCACCGCGAGAGCGACCGTCGAGCTGCGCCTGGAGGAGCTCGACCTCGAGACCTACACGGTGCAGGTCTTCATCGAGACCCCCGACCCGATCGGAGGATTCCAGTTCGACGTCACCGGCTTCACGATCGCCGGGGCCTCCGGCGGGCTCTCCGAGGAGGCCGGGTTCAGCGTCTCCTTCACCGGCAGCCGTCTCATCGGCTTCTCCCTCACCGGCGCCACCATACCGGCCACCGATGACGTCCTGCTGCTGATTCACATCGGCGAGATCACCGACGTCGAGGGATGCCTCGACAATATCGTCCTGGCAAGCCCCGACGCCCGATCGATGGACGTCATCGGAGACGAGTGTGTCTCCCTCGACGAGGAGGACGAGTCGACCCGCTACCTGCGAGGCGACGCCAACGATGACTCCGAGGTCAGCCTGAGCGACGCCGTCTTCATCCTGGCCCACCTCTTCCTGGGAGAGGCGGCGCCCCCCTGCGTCGCGGCGGCCGACGCCACGGACGACCGGGTCCTCGACCTCTCCGACGCGGTCTTCGTCCTCAACTACCTCTTCCTCGGCGGCAACGCGCCCGCGGAGCCCTTTCCCGAGTGCGGCGCCCCCGAGCCGACAGCCGACGGACTTCCGTGCGACGTGGCCGACAGCTGCGAAGTCTGAGCGCAAGCCGGAGCGATGCTCATCCTCGTCCCGGGCTTCTTCCTTCGTGTCCTCCGTCCCCTTCGTGGTAGCCTGACCTCCCTGAACGCCCGACGTTGCGACGCCGAGCACGGAGCGTCCGGCGCGCCACTGCGGAGAGGAGAGCCTTGAACCCGTTCACGGTCCTTTGCCGTCACTGCGACCCGTCAAGCCGCGCCTTCGAGATCCTCGTCACCCACTCCGTGCTGGTGACACGGAAGGCCCGCAAGATCGCTCTGGCCTACCTCGAGCGGACTCCCGACGCCGAGATCGACCTCGAGCTGCTCGTCGAGGCATCGATGCTGCACGACATCGGCATCGTCCGCTGCCACGCACCCGATATCGGCTGCACCGGGGACGAGCCCTACATCCGTCACGGCGTGCTCGGCCGCCAGATGCTGGAGGCCGAGGGGCTGCCGGCCCACGCGCTCGTCTGTGAACGCCACACCGGCGCCGGCATCACCGCGGACGAGGTCCGGGGGCAGTCGCTGCCGCTTCCGGAGCGCGACTATCTTCCCGTGACGATCGAGGAGAAGATCATCTGCGTCGCCGACAAGTTCTACGGCAAGAACCCCGCGAAGCTGTGGCGTGAGAAGTCGTGGCGCAAGATCGCCCGGCGGCTGTCTCGACACGGCGACGACGTCACACGCCGCTGGGCAGCTCTCAGTCACGAGATCCTCGCGAGGCCCGACGATGATGACGCGCCCTGATCGCAGCAGCGCCGATCACCACCCGGCGGAACACGAGCCGCAGAGCTGCCGCGGTGACATCCCCGGCACACTGCGAAGGGATCTCCCCGACCCGCGAGCACCGGACGGCTGAGAGTCGACATGCCGACACCCGAGATCAAGCTGCGCCCGATGGAGCCGCGCGACATCCCCTTCGGCGCACGCCTGTCGAAAACCGCCGGCTGGAACCAGCTCGAGGCCGACTGGGAGATGTTCCTGAAGCTGCGCCCGGACGGCTGCTTCGTCGCGTCGGTCGACGGCGAGGACGCCGGCACCGTGACGACGGTCGACCACGGCGGCGTCGCATGGATCGCCATGCTGCTCGTCGACCCGAGGATGCGCCGCCGCGGCGTCGGCACACGAGCCCTGCTGGCGGCGCTCGAGAGCCTCGCGGACGTCGAGATCATCAAGCTCGACGCGACCCCGGCGGGTAGACCGGTCTACGAGCCGCACGGCTTCGTCCGCGAGAGCGAGCTGATGCGCTGGAGGCGCTGCGGCCCGAACACGACGGGATCATCGTCGAGGAGCGTTCGCCCGATGCGCGACGACGATCTCGACGCGGTGCTGGCGCTCGACGCCGACGTCTTCGGCGGCGACCGCGCAATCCTGCTGCGCTCCTGGCGTGACCGCGCTCCAGATCTGGCACACGTCGACGGGACCGACGCCGGTATTCGCGGCTACACCTTCGGCCGCGACGGCGCCATCGGAGCGCAGGTCGGCCCCCTCGTGGCGCCGGACATCGAGTGCGCGACGGCGCTGCTCGACGCGGCGCTCCCCGGCGGCGGGCTCATCGTCGACTCGTTCTGCGACGACGACGAGTGGAGCACGACGCTCCGCGCTCTCGGCTTCGTGGAGGAGCGCCCGCTCCTGCGCATGCGACGCGGCCCGGGATGCGAGACGGGCGACTCACGATCAGCGCGAGTCGCCCGGTACTTTCTTGTCGGCGGGCCCGAGTTCGGGTGATCGAAGCAAGGTCTCCGGCTACTTGCCGGCGCCGCGACCCCGCTTCGAGGTCTGGATCTCGTTGATGTCCTCGTAGTAGCCCTTGACGAGCTGGCGGTAGCGCACCGGCATGCGAGTCCACATCTCGTGCAGCGAGCGCTGCACCTCACGATCGTTGATCTTGCCCCACTGGTCGCGCAGCGACGGCGGCAGGGCCTTCAGGTGCGCCTCGCCCGGATCTCCCTTGCGGAGCTTCGAGTCCTTCGAGGCCGTCTGCGTCGGCTTGTTGCCCCTCGGGTCACCAGGCTTCTGCCCCTTCTTGCCGGGCCCGGGCTTGTCTCCGGGCTTGTCTCCGGGCTTCTCGCCGGGCTTCTCGCCGGGCTTCTGGCTCATGACGAACTCCTCGACCTGGCACCCGCCGTTCTGGTGCAGCGCCCGGGTAGCCTCCTTGCAGAGGCCACACTCCTCGCACGTCGACTTGCACTGCCCGGTCTGCTGGCTCGTCTTCTGCTGGCAGCTCGGGCAGCGGTTCGCCTCGTCCTCGAGAAGCCTGGCGATCTTCTCGAGGATGCCCTCGACATCGCGCTGCCGCCCCTGCGTAACGGTGTCGACCTTCTTGGCCGTCAGCAGGGTCGAGATCGTGCGCGAGCGATGAGCGACGTCCTTCAGCGGGCCGGCGTCCGGCGGCGACTCGACGCTGTCGCGGATCTCCTTCAGCTGACCGTGCGCCCAGTGACGATCGGCGGACTGCTCCGGGGCGAGGTCGCCGAGGTAGAACTGGATCTCGAGGATGGCGAGCGTATTCTCGCCGAGCTGACGGTACACCTCGACGAGGTCCCGCCGGGCCCCGCTGCGACCGAGGAAGCTCCTCGACTCGACCAGACGCTCGAGCGACTCGCGCGCTGCGGCGACGTCGCCCTTCTCCGTCGCGTGACGTGCGCTGAACTGCTCCGCGTACTCCCGCAGGAAGGGATCGTCGCTTGACCGCAGCGCCGCGCAGAGCTTCTCGATCTTCGCGTCGCGCTTCTCGCCCGTGCGGGCGGCGAGCTCCGGGTCGTCGAACTGCGCGTGCAGACGGACGAGGTCCTTCGACATGCGGAAGAGAATACCGAGGATCGGATCGCCGCGAGAGAGGTCCGGCAGCGGGTGCTCCGGGTGCTCGCCCCCGGCGTCCGCATCGTGATCGTGACCCTCGTGATCGTGTCCTTCGTGATCGTCCTCCTCGGTCGCGTTCTCCTCCTCGGTGACGATCTCCTCGGTGGGGTCCTCCTCCTCGGTGACGTCCTCCTCGGTGACGTCCTCCTCGGTGACGTCCTCCTCGGTGACGATCTCCTCGGTGATCACATCCCCGGGAAGCAGATCGCACCTGTCGAGCTTCTCGAGGTGCTCGACGAAACGGGCCCAGACGAGCTCCGCCGACCACTCCTCGGCGGCCTCCTTCTTCAGGGAGGCGAGGATGTCGCTGCCGGGAGAGCGGGCCTTCTCGTTCGCGACCGCGAAAGATCCGAAGGCCAGGCACACCGCCAGGACGGTGAGCCTCGAGAGCACGCCGTGAGTCGAGAGCAGGTCGCTCGCTTGCATGTCACGTACCGCCTTTCACTTTCGTCGACGCATCAGAGACCTCCGCCGGTGTCGGTATCGCCGCCGTCCTCGCCCTCATCCGGGCGGATCTTGCGCCGCAGGCGGCGGGGCTCGGGCTCGGGCTCATCGTCGCCAGCCGGCTCGTCGGAGATCTCGTCGAGCTCGGGAAACTCGAATTCCGGCTCGTCGGGCTCATTATCAAGGCCCAGCAGGAACCGGTCAATGATGGGATACTTCCGGATAAGTTCATCGGTGAGCCCCGCGAGCGACTCCTGGGCCTTCGAAATGCGCTCGAGTTGCTCCCTGCGGAGCGCTTCGAGCGCCGCGCGGCGTCCCGCCTCTTCGGGCTTCGCGACGACGCCGTCCTTGCCGGCATCCCCGTCCGGGTCGACGTCCCCGTCCTTGCCGGCGTCCCCGTCCGTGCCGGCGTCCCCGTCCGTGCCGGCGGCCGCGCCCGGGGGGCCCCCCGCCCGCCCCGGGGCGGGCCAC
>CAYMLL010000437.1:0-4934 GCA_964390645.1 uncultured Planctomycetia bacterium
TCGCTGCCATCACCTCGTCCTCCACTCGCGGTCGTTTGCCGCGCTCTCACGCACGCGCCGCAATGACCCGAATCCGCCCAGCGAGGTCGCGCAGGAGAGCCACCTCGCCGAACCCGGCATCACGACACCGCGTCGCCACTGCTTCCGCCTGCTCGGGGTCGATCTCGACCAGCAGGAATCCACCCGGCGTCAATCCCTCTCTTGCTCCGTCCACCAGCGGCCGCAGCACCTCGAGCCCATCCTCGCCTCCGAACAATGCCTCGTCGGGCTCGTGCCGAAGCTCCGGCGGCAGCGACCCCGCGTCCGCCCGGGCGAGATAGGGCGGGTTGGACACGACGAGGTCGAACGGTTCTTCCCCATCGAGCGGCTCGAACAGGCTCCCCTGCACGAACCGAACCCGCTCAGATAACTGCAAGGTTTCGGCATTTGAGGCCGCAACCTTGAGCGCTGCCTCGGAAATATCGGTGGCCAGTACGTAGCTGTTCGGCCTCTCCATCGCGATAGCGAGGGCAATTGCCCCCGATCCGGTCCCGATGTCGCACACCCGCCAGTCCTTGCCGGCTTCGGGAAGCCGGTCGAGGGCACCCTGGACCAGGGTCTCGCTGTCGGGACGTGGGGTCAGGACGTCGCAGGTCACCTGTAGATCCAGCGACCAGAACTCCTTGCGGCCGACCAGCTGCGAGACCGGGATGCGATCACCGCCGCGCCGGCGGACGAGATCGCGGAACCTCGCCCGCTCGTCGGCCTGCACCGGCTTCTCGAATTCGACGTAGAGCTGCATCCGACCCGTCTCGAGCACGTGGGCGAGCAGGATCTCTGCATCGAGCCGAGCCGTCTCGATCCCCTTGCTCGCAAAATGCTCCGTCGTCCAGCGCAATAGCTCGAGCACCGTCCAGCGGCGCTCGTCGCCACGTGCAGTGGGCACGACCGGCGGCGGCGTGGTGGGCCCGCTCACGAGCCCTCCCCATCGACTCGCGCCACGTCCTCCTTGGCGCGAGCGGTCATGACCTTGGTGACCTCATCGAGCAGCTCGTCGAGCTCGCCTTCCAGGATCGCGTCGAGCTTGTGCAGCGTGACTCCCGCCCGGTGATCGGTGACACGTGTCTGCGCAAAGTTGTAGGTGCGGATCTTCTCACTCCGCTCGCCAGTGCCAACCTGCGATCGGCGCTGGCTTGCCCGCTCGGCGGCGGCCTTCTGCTGCTCTGCCTGGAGCAGACGCGAGCGAAGCACCTTCATCGCCTTGGCCTTGTTCTTGTGCTGCGACTTCTCATCCTGACACTGCACCACCAGCCCACTCGGGACGTGAGTGATCCGCACCGCCGAGTCGGTGGTGTTGACACTCTGCCCGCCCGGCCCGCCGGCGCGCATGACGTCGACACGCAGGTCCTGCGGATCGATCTCGATATCGACTTCCTCGGCCTCGGGCATCACCGCGACCGTGACCGTCGAGGTGTGGATTCGACCCTGAGACTCGGTCGCAGGCACGCGCTGCACCCGGTGCACACCACGCTCGAACTTGAGCCTGCGGAACACGCCGTCGCCCGATAGCAACGCGATGGCTTCCTTGAAGCCGCCCGCCGCGCTCTCGGATGACGAAAGAGTTTCCGTCTTCCAGCCGAGCGCCTCTGCATAGCGCGAGTACATCCGGAAGAGATCTCCCGCAAACAGCGCGGCCTCGTCGCCACCAGTGCCGGCTCGAATCTCTAGCAGCGCGTTCTTCTCGTCGTTGGGGTCGGGCGGGGTCAACAGATCGGTGAGCGCCTCCTCGAGCCGCGTTTGCTCGGCCTCGAGATCTGCGATCTCAGCACGCGCGAGCTCAGCCAGCTCGGCGTCGTCTTCGCTGACGATGGCACGCGCGTCTTCGATCTGTTCCACGACGCTTCGGTAGCGCTCGCCCGTTTCGACGAGCGGCCGTAACCGACCCAGCTCCTTCGCAATCTTCTGCATCTGCCCAGACTGCCGGGCGACCTCGGGGTCGGACATCTGCCCCTCGAGCTCACGTGCCCGCGCAGCTGCCTGTTGGATGCGTTCCTGAAAGTTCGCCATGTCGGTTCTCGGTCATGCGATGCGCACAGCGCGCGTGCTGTGCAGCGTGTGCGGTCTCGGGCCGGGGGTCGAACGAGGGCCGGGAGAGGACCCGGGACGAAGGACAGCTACGAGTCGCCGACGGGGTGCCGGTGAGCCGCGAATCCATCCCAGTGCGAATGAGTCGTCTCGAGTCGCTTCGCCATGACGAGCGAAGGCTACCGGATCCGCGTCACGCCGGCGAGCGACCGCTCCCCGGCCGGGCGGCTGCGATATCGCGTCGATCCCGCGCCTGGCAGCCCCGGATCGGGCACATCGGCCGACCGATGGCAGTGCCCGCTCGACCGTCGGGCGCCGAGGGCATTCGCCTAGCCTCTGCGAGAGTGATCATCGGGCATCCGCCGAGTCGACGGAAGATCGCCCGGGCTCAGGAGTTCATCGAGGCGAGGAACTCCTCGTTGTCCTCGGTGAGCTTGATCTTGCCGAGCAGGAACTCCATCGAGTCGACCGGCGAGAGAGGAGCGAGCACCTTGCGCAAGATGTACATCCGGTTGAGCGTGTTCTCGTCCATCAACAGCTCTTCGCGGCGAGTGGCCGAGCGATTGATGTCCATCGCCGGGTAGGTCCGGCGATCCGCGAGCTTGCGATCGAGCACGATTTCCGAGTTGCCGGTGCCCTTGAACTCCTCGAAGATCACCTCGTCCATGCGCGAGCCGGTGTCGATCAGCGCAGTGCCGATGATCGTCAGGCTACCGCCCTCCTCGACATTGCGCGCCGCGCCGAAGAAGCGCTTGGGCTTGTGCAGAGCGTTCGAGTCGACGCCACCGGAGAGAATCTTGCCCGAGTGAGGCACGACGGTGTTGTGAGCACGCGCCAAACGCGTGATCGAATCGAGCAGAATCACCACGTCACGGCCGTGCTCGACCAGGCGCTTCGCCTTCTCGATCACCATGTCGGCAACCTGAACGTGGCGCGTGGCCGGCTCGTCGAAGGTCGACGAGATCACCTCGGCGGCCACGGTCCGCCGCATGTCGGTCACTTCTTCGGGGCGCTCATCGATCAGTAGAACGATCAGGTACGACTCCGGGTTTCCCTCGGCGATCGCGTTCGCGATGTCCTTCAGGATCATCGTCTTGCCGGCCTTGGGCGGCGACGTGATCAGGGCTCGCTGGCCCTTGCCGATCGGCGCTACCAGATCGATGATCCGGGTGGTCATCCCACCACTCTTGGCCGAGAGGTTGAAGCGGTCCAGCGGGTACAGCGGCGTCAGGTTGTCGAACAGGATCTTGTGCCGTGCCTTGGCAGGATCCTCGAAGTTGATCGTCTCGACCCGGAGCAGTGCGAAGTAGCGCTCGCCCTCCTTCGGCGACCGAATCTGCCCGCGCACGGAGTCACCCGTTCTCAGGTTGAAGCGTCGGATCTGAGACGGCGATACGTAGATATCGTCCGGACCTGCGAGGTAATTCTGGTCGGGAGCGCGCAAGAATCCGAAGCCATCCTGGAGGATCTCGAGCACGCCATCTGCGAAGATCTTCCCCTTCTGCTCGGTCTGCGCCTTGAGAATCGCGAACAGCAGATCCTGCTTGCGCATCCCAGCCGCGTTCTCGACGTTCATTTCCTCTGCGAAGGCGGTTAGTTCCTGCATCGCCTTGGCCTTGAGTTCGCTCACGTCGATGCGGATCCCGTTGTCGTCCCCGTCTTCGGCGGCAGCCTCTTCCTCCAGCTCGTCGTCGCTGGGCAGGTAGTCGCGCTTACCGGCGCCGTTGCCACGTGAGTTTCGAGATCGGCGACCGCGACCACGCCGACTGCGACCGCCGCCGCTCGAGTTCCCGCTGCTTTCGGTTCTTGCTGTACTCACAGAGTGACCTTCGTATTGGGTTGTGAAGTGAGTCGTTCAGGGTGTTTGGGAATCGTGGGAATGTTTGGGGAACCGCACTGATCTAGGTGCGAAGGGCCGGTCCAGAGCCAGGCCGCGCGCTTGAATGACGCGCCGTAGGGAGGGATGCGGCAAATGCCGCGAAACCGACCAGGGTCGATAGGGATAGGATTTGACTCTCTTGGGTTTCGGAAATCTTTCCGAGAAAATTAATCGTTTTCTGAAAATCGGCCGTCTTTTGTTGGCACGCTGATACGTCGGGATCGCTCTCGACTGCTATGACATCAGGGGTCGCGACAGCCCGCGCTTCGAGTCCGGAAATCGTGCCCCTGGCACGCTTCGGTGTCTCGTAATCTGGCGGGAGGCCGTATGAAAACGGTTTCAACAGATTATATGCCGGATGTGAGGCTGTCAAGCACGGGCCCGAAACTCGCACGACTCGGCGATACCGGATCAAGCTGGTATAGGGGACGAACCCTCGCGCGCTTGATAGTGCTCGAGTAGCTCTGCGAGATCCGCTGGTAACCCCGCGTCGAATTGCAGCCGCTCGCCGGTGCGGGGATGGGTGAAGCCCAGCGCGCCGGCGTGCAGCGCTGGCCGTCCGAGCTTCCGTTCACGCGCCGTGCCCCCTCCTCTGCCGTAGACCCCGTCTCCGACGATCGGCAGCCCCGCGCTCGCGAGGTGCACCCGAATCTGGTGAGTGCGCCCGGTCTCGGGCTTCACCAGGACGAGTGTCCGATCGCTGCGTGCAAACCGCTCGGCGACCTGCCATCCGGTATGGGCCTCGCGCCCGGAGCGGGTCACCGTACTCATCCGTTTGCGATCGCGCGGATGGCGCCCGATCGGCGCGTCGATACGACCCGCATCGGAACGCGGGGTACCGCGCACGATCGCGTGGTATCGCCGCTCGATCGAGTGATCGCGAAATTGTTCGGAGAGGGAGTGATGGGCCGCATCGTTCTTGGCAGCGACCAGAACTCCGGATGTTCCACGATCGAGACGATGCACGATTCCCGGGCGAATCACTCCCCCG
>CAYMLL010000438.1:0-4926 GCA_964390645.1 uncultured Planctomycetia bacterium
ACGGTCGAATTGGAGGAGGAGATGTTAGAGAAGAACGAGACACGCAGCGCCACCGTCAGCTGGAAGGACGGCCTGGTGGGAAAGGGCCAGCCGACCAACAACATCGCCACGGTCGACAGCAACACGGTACTCTACTGCGCTTGCCAGCAGACCGCGATCACCTTCGAGGCGGTGATCCCGCAGATCGAGGTCGATCCGATGGAGCTGCAGTTCGGCGAGGTAGCGGTGGGGGAGTCCCCCGATCAGAGCTTCGAGATCCGCAGCGTCGGGGAGCACACGCTTACCGTCGAGTCGGTCGAGTTCGTTGACGATGTGGACGCGAACTGCCCGGAGTTCTCGATCGTCGCCGGCGGCGGAGCGAGGACGCTCGAGCCGGGCGAGGTACAGCCCGTGACAGTGCGTTACACGCCGGTAGATGGCGGTGAGGACGTGTGCTTGCTTCGTGTTGTCAGCAACGCGGTCACCTTGCCGGTCGTGGTCGGCGCCGACGAGAGCGTTGAGGTGACCCTGAGGGGCACGGGACAGGAGGGGACGCCGTTTCGTCGAGGGGATGCGGACACGAACGGCAGCCTCGACCTGACCGACGGTATCTTCATCCTCAACTATCTCTTTTCGGGGGGACGTGCGCCGTCCTGCATGGAGTCGGCCAACACCGACAACAACCTGGCGATCGAGCTGACCGACGCCATCGCGATCCTCCAGTATCTCTTCCTCGGTGCGGCACCGCCCACGGCTCCGGGTCCGACCGACTGCGGACGCGACCCGGAGATCGGCTCCCCCGCCGACCTGGGCTGCGAGCACTACCCAGCCGGCTGCTGAGTGTCTGCTGAGCCGTGTACGTCGTGCCGCGCCCGGGCCGTGGCTGCTGCTGAAAGTCGGTGCGAGGCGTCCGCCACGTTCACGCTGACGGGCGGAGGCGACGGCGACAGCGGGGGGCGACCGGGTGGCTCCGCCGTGCGGGACGTCGACGTGACGGCACACCACCACCGACAAACATTACACGTATATCCATTCCTGCCGGAGCTCGGAGCGCATCGAGTTCGCGAAGGTGGGTCGGGGGCGACGGCGTCGGCGAGTCGGCCCCGCCGTCGATCGACTCGGTCTCGCGGTAGCGCGCCGGGGCTCGACGGGGCGAGCGGGGCGGCGAAAAACCTGTTGACGCCGCGGTCACTCTTCACGCACCATTCCCCGCTTCGTGGTATTGGTGAGAGAACCTCTTCGGGCTAGCACCGAAGGCACAACGTGGGACCTCCGAGACAGGAGGTCTGGTGGAACGATTGTCGCGAGATCAGGAGAGTTGACGAACAGGAACCGCTGTTCCTCGTCGGCTTGCCTGTGGTGGGTTCTTGAGCGGTGGGCTCTGATTTGACGAGGTCCGGCACCTCTTTCCGGCTCGAGGCGCTCGAGGCGCGCATCCTGCTCTCGGCAGATCCGGGGCTCGCGGCTCTGCTCGAGGAGGATGTGGTCGCCGACGTCGGCGAGACCGCCGTCGCCAGCGAGCTGCTCGCGGTATCCGTCGAGTCGTTCTGCGGCGAGCCTTCGCAGACGAGCGTTATCGACTGGGGTGCGACGCTCGGGGAGAGCGGCGCCCGGACCGCGGACTCGCTCGCAAAGGACGCGGTTTCCACCGTGTCGGAGAGCGTCGACACGGGGATGGGCGCGGACATCGACGGGGACCCGGTCGCGGGCTTCGCGATCGCCGAGCCCGTCGATGATGATGGCGAGCCCGACCCGGGCCTGCTCACCATCGGCGACCTCCGGTACGAGGGCGCCTTCCGGTTGTCTTCGAAGAGCTTCGGGGACTCGTCCACGAACTACGCCTCGGGCAAACTCGCTTACAACCCCGAGAGGCACTCGCTCTTCGTCGCCGGACACGCAACTCAGTACGCCGTCGCCGAGTTCGCCATCCCGGAACCGAGCCTGGCCACCGAGGTGGGCGCGCTTCCTGTCGTCGAGAAGCCGCTGCAGCCATTCGTCTCGCTGCTCGACTCGAGTCCCGAAGGCAATCCCGAAGGGCTCGACCGGATCACCGGTTTGCTCTGGCTGGACGGTCAGCTGATCGTCAACGCCGAGGGCTTCTACGCCGCCGGCGGCGATCACCACGACACCACCCTGGTCGTGCGTGACGCCGACAACCTCGCCGGCAGCGTGGACGGGTACTTCGAGATCGAAGGCGCGTCCAACTCTGCCGGCTACATGGCGTCCATTCCGGCGCGATGGCAGGAGTCGTTCGGCGGCACCCACCTCACGGGCTGGTCGTCGGTCCACGCCATCATGTCCCGCTACAGCGTCGGACCTTCCCTGTGGGTCTTCGACCCCGACGAGATCACCCGGTCGTCTCCCGGGATCGATCCTTCGGTCGCGGCCATCCCGTTCATGAACTTCGCGTACTCGAACGGGGAATTCCTCGCCGAGGACGCGTTGAAGCTGCGAGAGGGCTCGGCCTCCGCCGTCTGGAATTACCTCTCCGAGGGTGTCTACGGGCTCATCGTACCCGGCAGCAGTACGTTCGTTGTGATCGGCTCTGCCGGCGGCATCGACCATGGCAGCGGCTACACCAGCCGACACGACGACGGCCGGCGCTGCGGCGGCTACTGCTCCCACGCAGCCGACGACGACTACAACTACTACTGGCTCTTCGACGTCCGGGAGATCCTCGCGGCCGAGAATGCCTACGAGCCTCGTCCCTATGCATACGGCCGCTGGTCCCTACCATTCGACCAGGACGGCGCACACAAGGTGGTCGGCGCCACCTTCGACTCCGCCGAACGCGTCGTCTACATCGCTCTGGGCGGCGCCGGCCAGAGCGGCGAGTACGACCGGCCACCGCTCATCCTGACCTACCGGATCGACGACGTCGGTGGGCGGGTCGGTGATGGCGTCGGGGTCGGCGATGACGGTGGTGCGACGATCCGGGGCTCCTCCTCGGCCGCGCCTCCACCGGGCCGGACGATCGAGGTTCTGGTGAGCCTCGATGCTGTCGACGCGCTGACGTCCGCCGGTCCGGCGCCCGAGGATGGCGTGGCGACTCTTGCCCCGACCGCGGGAGGCGTGCCGTCGCCGGGAGCGAGGCCGCTTGGGGGGGCCGGTGCGGCGGATAGCAGGGGGGCCTGCCTCGAGCCGAGCCGGGAGCCGTCGATCGAGGCGCCGCCCGTCGCCGGGCTCTGGGCCTTCGGCGTCGACTGGAATCTCGGTGTCGGGAGGGCGGCTTCCGGGAAGAGCGTGCCCGAGGTAGCCCGACACGCCGCGGTGTACTCGCAGCCGGTCGAGGAGTCCTTCGTCGCGGTGATGCCGAGGCGGGAGCCTCTGTTCGACAGTCCCTTCGAGGACTCTCGGGTGTACGACTGGCTCCACCAGGAGTGAGCTGTGGTCGCCCTGGCTCCGGCCCTCGGTGTGCTCGCGACGCCGCGGGAACAGGGGCACGGGAGCCGCCGGCGGCACCGTCAGCGATCGATGTCGGTCATGATCAGCGTGGTGTCGCGATGAGGGGGACGACGCATCCGCCCCTGAAGGGGCTGCGCCTTCAGATAGGCTTCGACGGGAGTCGCTTGGCGCTGTGGTGGGCGGGGCTCGCCCGGGCCGATCGCGTACCGATGGGTACGCCGGCTGTTCGGTCCCCAGGCGCTTCGCCGCTTGACACGGCTCCATCCGTCTTGCCATTCTAGCGGCCGTTGTAGAACCCTGACTCACCCCGTCGCCCGAGAGCCCGAGATGGACCCGGTCAACGTCCTCGACCTCGAGGAAGTGCGTCTGCACCGCGGAGCTCGCGGGCTCGGCGACGCCCTCTTCGTCTCCACCGTGTGCCACGAGATCCGCAAGCGCTCCGCGGGCACGCGGGTCATCGTCGAGACGCACTGGCCGCAGCTCTTCTACAACAGTCCCTCGGTCGACGCGGTCTTCCCGGCCGGACCGAGGCCCGGCAAGGGCGCCATCGAGATCGGCTACGAGAAACCCTGGCCGCCGAAGCGTCAACACGTGCTGAAGACCGTCTGCGAGCGCCTCGGCATCGACGCCCCGGACCTGCGCACGTACTATTACGACGCGACCGAGGAGCGTCGCCGGGCGCGACAGATCTGCCCGCCGAGCAGCCGGCCTCTCGTCGTCGTGCATCCGTTCAGCGGCTTCTTCGCCGCACGCAGCAAGCAGTGGGACCTCGGCAGCTGGCAGCGCTTTCTCGACCTGCTCCCGCCGGAGATCGAGACCGTGCGCTACGGCGGCGTCGAGGAGCCGGCGACGCCGACGGAGCGTCCGCACCACCGGGACATGATCGGCATGGACCTGCGGCTCTTCGCGGCGGTGCTGCAGAACGCCGACGCCTTCGTCGGGCAGGAGTCCGGTCTGGCACACCTGGCGACGGCGCTCGGCGTGCCGTCGATCGTCCTGTTCACGGGCTACGTGCCGCCCGACGTCTTCGGCTATCCGCAGAACATCAACCTGGTGCCGGACCTGCCCTACGCGCCCTGCTGGGAGAAGGACGGCTGCGAGCCCTGCAAGGCCGAGATCTGCACCCGCGCGATCGAGCCCGACTTCGTCGTCGAGAACCTCCTCGGCCTGCTCGCCACCGGCAGGAGGCGTGGGGAGTGAGCGCGAACGATGGCCCGAAGGTCCCGGGCGGCGAGACAAGTCGACGGGGCACCCCTGCGGGCCCCGGCCTCACGCACCCGCCACACTCTCTCGCGCACTGACGAGAGTCGGCCCGGCTGGCGCGAAGCTGCCGGGGACCTGTCTCGCAGCCGTTCCGTACGGGGCTCAGCGGCCCGTCAGCCACCGGCAGGGCCCCGTCAGCCACCGCAGGCCCCGTCAGCCACCGCAGGGCCCGTCAGCCACCGCAGGGCCCCGTCAGCCACCGCAGGCCCCGTCAGCCACCGCAGGCCCCGTCAGGCCACCGCAGGCCCCGTCAGGCCACCGCAGGCCCCGTCAGCCACC
>CAYMLL010000439.1:0-4925 GCA_964390645.1 uncultured Planctomycetia bacterium
TGCGAGCTACGCTATCCGACTGGACTCGAAGTCGTCGACTTACAGCGATATCATCCGCTCGATCGACGAGACTTGCTTCGTGAAGCTGCGCCACGATCCCCGCGTCGTTGCCGGAGCGAGTAGCGCGGACGCAGAGGGAGGCGAGAAGAGCGGCGACGAGGTCTCGCTGGTCGATGTCCTTGCGGAGATTCGCCGCAACCTCGACGCGCGCATCGACCTCAGGACCTACGCTCGCGATTCCCGCGAGTCCGGAATCTACCGTGCGAATCGCAAGGTGGAGGACTACAACCAGTCCCTCGAGCACGAGGACGTCTCGGCGGACGACAAGGCGCATGTCAAGGTCGTCAACGACTATCGGGAGATGCTGGGGCGGCGCCGCCTTTTCATCGAGCCGCGACTCTGTCAGGCGACTCGCAAGCATAGCGCTGCCTGCAACGCCGCGGGACGCATCTGGCACAACGGTCCGGACGGCTCCCCGGGGTCTCGTGCGCGTGAGGCCGGCTTTCCGTCGGGGGTTGCCGAGAACGTCGCGATCGGCTACGCCAACCCGGAGGGCATCTGGTGGCAGGGCTGGTACCGCGCCAGCGACCACCACCGCAACGCGATGGGTGCGGGGCACAGCTGCATCGGCTACGGGTATGTCGGTCGCGTCGGCACGCAGAACTTCTCGACGAGCGCGCCGACCTTCTGAGACGGCGCCCGGCGCCGCCGCGAGGTGGGTAGGGCTGCTGGCCGAGGTCGCGCTCGGCATGGAGCGGTCCGCCTTCCTTGCCGTGCGTGGGCCTGCTCAGACCTCGAAAGAGTCGCCAGGGCGGGGCACGTCGACGGCCGGATAGCCCTGCTCTCGCAATGCGCTCGCCAGCGACTCCGCGGGCTTCTCGTCCCCGTGAACCAGGAAGGTACGCTCCGGGGGGCTCCGCAGATGAGACAGGTACGCGATGAGCTCGTCACGATCGCCGTGGCCGCTGAGTCCGCCGACGGTCTCCACCCGCGCCGCGAGGTCATGCTCCACCCCGAAGAGCCTGAGGGTCTGAACGCGTTCGACGATGCGTCGTCCGAGCGTGTGAGGCGCCATGTAGCCGACGACGAGAACTGTCGAGCGCTTGTCGGGAGCGACCGTCTTGAGGTGGTGGACAACCCTTCCGGCCTCGCACATCCCGGAGGCCGCTATGATGATCGCCGGCGCCCGCAGGGTCACCAGCGCCTTCGACGCCGCGACGTCACGGACGTAGGTCAGGCGCTCGAAGCCGAACGCATCGCTCTTGTGGGTGAGAAGCTCGCGCGTCTCGGCGTCGTAACACTCCGGATGCGCACGGTACACGTTGGTGACGTTGGCGGCGAGTGGGCTGTCGACGAAGATCGGCACCGGCGGCAGATCTCCTGACTCGACGAGACAGTGGAGGTGGTATATGAGGTGCTGCGTGCGGCCGACACTGAACGCAGGAATCAGCACCTTGCCGCCTTGCCGGAACGTGTCTCGAACAACCTCGAGCAAGCGGGTGCGCACGTCCTCGTCCGCTTCGTGGAGGCGATCGCCGTATGTCGACTCGCAAATCAGCACGTCGGCGTCCCGGGGAGGCACCGGGTCACGGATGATCGGTCGCTCGCTGCGGCCGACATCACCCGTGAAGACGAGCTTGCGGGGCTCTCCGTGCTCCTCGATCTCGATGTGGCAGGACGCGGACCCCAGGATGTGACCGGCGTCCTCGAAGCGCAGGTCCACGCCGGGGAAGAGCTGTGTGGGCTCGTCGTACGGCAGCCCGCGGAACTGCGTCAACGCCTTCTCGGCGTCGGCCTTCCGGTAGAGCGGCTCGAAGGGCCGCTGGCCGCGACGTCGGCGACGTTTGTTCACGTAGGAGATATCCATCTCCTGGATGTGGGCGGAGTCGCGCAGCATCCACCCGCAGAGGTCGGCGGTGGCGGCCGTCGAGTAGACAGGCCCCGCGAAGCCCGACGCGCAGAGTCTCGGCAGGTTGCCGCTGTGGTCGATGTGGGCGTGCGAGAGGACGACGGCGTCGATCGAGCTCGGGGAGAACTCGAACTTCCGGTTCGCCTCGAAGGACTGCTTGCGCTTTCCCTGCCGCAGGCCGCAGTCGAGCAGGAGTCGCTTTCCGGCCGCCTCCAGCAGATGGCAGGATCCGGTGACGGTGCGGGCTGCGCCGAGGAAGGTCAGCTTCATGACGTTCCGATTGTACGCGGGAGACCCTCTTGGACGCCAGGTTACCGCCGCTTACCATGGTGTGGCCGCGATTGTCGCGCCGGCCTGGCGAACGAAAGCGGGGGGATTTGCCGAAGAGGTACTGGCCGCGAGTCGTCTTGATCGCCGAAGCAGCCCGGGCCATCGTCCGAGCGTGGGCATTCGCAGGCAGGAGGCTACTGCATGGAGACAGGATTCAGCGTGCTTCGACCACAGCTCTGCGCCTTGCTCTGTCTCGCGCTGCTCGGGGGCGTTCCATCGTCTCGTCTTGCCCTGTCCCAGAATCTGCCGATCGACTTCGACGGTCTGAAGGCTCTTGGTGAGAAGCCGGCCGGTGAGATCGGCAACACGAATCTGCTCTCCCTGGCGCAGATCGACGACGCCGTCCGGGGCGGGTCCAAGGACGGGTTGAGCGTGGACTTCTCGCACGTTCGGAAGCTCCTCGATGGTGGCGATATCGACCCGGCGACGATTCACGGCAAGGTTTACTACGGTCCCTATCCGTTCGAGTCGAGCGAAGTGCGGTTCGCATACCAGCGGTTCCGCGGCTCGGTGAACATCACCGGGGGGAAGGCAACACTCCGGGTCGGCACGCTCTTTATCTCGAAATACAACAGCGAGCGCTGGACTGATCGGGGAAGGCTCGCGATACGAGTGCGGCTCTTCTCCGCCCGGGCCGAGGCAGACCGGGACCTCGGGACCTACGAGACGCTTGTCGCGTTCAAGGAGCAAGGGGGGCTCTTTCTTCGCGTTCCGTCGTTTGCCGAGGGGCCCTTCGTCAATCTCGTCCACAGCGGCGTGACGGGCAGCGCGGTGATCTCCTTTGTTACGCAGGACATCCAGCGTGCGCGGGTGATCGTCACATCGGCCGGTGGATCGACGCGGGAGTTCCCCTCCGAGAGGGCCGCGTTGCGGCACGAGGTCACGGTTACCGGGCTATCTGCGGACGAGCCCTCCACGTACCGGGTCGTCTTCGGAGAGGTCTCGACGCGCGACTTTCCGCTCCTCGGGGCGCCCGCGAAGGGCGTGCACGGCGTGCGCTTCGGCTACTTTGGCGACACTCGCGGAGGCGTCGGCGGCGGTCTGAGCAGCTTCATGGGCGTCAACCGTGACACGCTCGAGCGTATCTCCCATATCGCGTACACGGAGGGAGCGCGGTTCCTGCTCGTGGGCGGCGACCTCGTGAACGGCTACACCGGTTCCCGCGAGGATTTCGACGCGCAGCTCTGGGCGTGGAAGTACTCCCTCACATCGTTCTGGAACGAGAGACCGATCTACGCGGCGATGGGCAATCACGAGACGCTGCTGCGACAGTTCGGAGACGTCAAGGTTGACCGTTTCCCGTACGGGACCGACAGCGCGGAGGCGGTCTTCGCCGACACCTTTGTTCACCCGCGAAACGGACCCGTGCCGTCGGACTCTCGTCGGCCGCAGTACGATGAGAACGTCTACTCCTTTCAGTACGGCTGCGTTCGTGCAATCGCGTTCAACAACAACTACTGGGTGTCCTACGACTCGGAGACGTACGGCGGCGCTCCCGAGGGCTATCTGCTGCCTGATCAGCTCGACTGGATCATCCGGGCGCTCGACGACGCGGAGGCGGATCCGACGGTCAAGTACGTCGTCCTCTTCGCGCAGGAGCCGATCTTTCCGAACGGCGGCCATGTCGCGGATTCCATGTGGCACGACGGGGACAACCGGGTGCGAGCACAGGTGTTTCGCGATGGAAAGGTCCTGCCGGAGAATGACGGCATGCTCGTCGTTCGCAATCGACTCGTGCGCGCCGTCTCCGAGCACCGGAAGGTCGCAGCGGTCCTCTCTTCAGACGAGCATGCGTACCACAGACTCCTCGTGGGGCCTCAGGTGCCGCTCGGCGACATCGATCGCGACGACCGCAACAAGAACGGCAAGATCGATCTCGTCGCAGGTGAGGAGTGCTCCCCGCTTCCGAGCCTTCGCTTTCGCACGTGGTACATCGTCGGAGGCGGCGGCGGAGCGCCGTACTACGCGGAGGAGGAGACGCCGTGGAACCTTCACTGGAGAGCACGGCCCGCACCGCCCGGAGCATCGTCCGGGTTCTACTACTCGTCGCAGGAGAACATCATCATCTTCGACGCGAAGGAGACGACGATCTCGATGAGGGTGCTCAATCCGCGCGGAGAGCTCATCGATCGAATCACCGATCTGATGGCCGTGAAGGCGGGCGGATAGACGAGAGCCCGCCAGCCAGCTCACCGAGCCGCACGATCTCGGCGGCAGAGAGCTGACGACGGAAGATCGCCAGGTCGTCGATGTCGCCGACGTAGCTGAGCCCCAGGAGGATGCGCGTCCTGGAAGGATCCCAGCTGAAGATCTGCGGCTTGCCTGCGACGGCGCCCTGCAGCTTGCCGTCCAGGTAGAGGCGCGCATCGCCCGGGCTCTCGCCGGAGTTGAAGCCCGAGAAGGTGATCACGGCGTGCGTCCAGCGGTCCCGGCTCAGCGGCGTCTGCGTGACGACGACGAACGGGCGCTCGGCATCGGGGATGTCGTCGAGGTTCCGGTTGTCGGGGTTCCAGACGCTCCTGTCGCAGAAGACGCCGAGACGGAAGTGGCGCGGGTCGTCGTCCTTCGTGAAGTCGAGGAAGATCGAAGCGTCGTCCCACTTCTTGTCGGTGATCTGGATGGGGTCCGCGAAGCCCGGCTTCCGGTCCGGGTCGGGGTCGCGTCGCCGCCACACGGCGCCCGTCGC
>CAYMLL010000440.1:0-4914 GCA_964390645.1 uncultured Planctomycetia bacterium
CCCGCGACAACGTGCTGCCCGCGACAACGTGCTGCCCGCGACAACGTGCTGCCCGCGACAACGTGCTGCCCGAGCTGTCAACCGACGCCGGAGACGCGCTGCAGTTGCCCGACCGCCTCGCCGAGACGCTCGAGGAAGGTCTCCGCCTGGGCGTCGTCGTTCTGACGTCCGAACGAGATCCGCAGCGAGCCACGAATCTCCGCATCGCTTCTTCCCATCGCCCGCAACACGTGGGAGAGCTTGCCGCTGCCGACGTTGCATGCGCTTCCCGTCGAGGCCGCGACGCCGAGATGGTCGAGAAGACGCACCAGCGACTCTCCCTCGACGCCGGGGAACGAGACATTGAGGATGTGCGGCAAGGCAGCCTCCACGGGAGTGTTCGCGCGCGCGCCGGGAAAGCGCCGCAGAATCTCGCTGCGAAGATGATCGCGAAGGCGGGCCCGTCGGGGAATCTCCACGGCGGACTCCTCCACGGCGAGCCGCACCGCCTCGGCGAAACCGACCGCACCGACGACGTTCTCCGTTCCCGCACGTCGACCGGCCTCCTGCGCTCCGCCACGCAGCGACGGGTGCAGCGTCACGCCCCGACGAACGAGCAGCGCTCCGACGCCCCTGGGCCCCTCGACCTTGTGAGCGGAGATCGTCACCAGATCGAACAGCGCGTCCCGGAGTTCGAGCGACAGCGTGCCGACGCACTGAACAGCATCGGCGAGGAACAGAACGCCGTGCGCCCTGCACGCATCGCTGACCGCTGACGTCGGCTGCAGCACGCCGGTCTCGTTGTTCCCCGGCAGAACCGACACGATCGCCGTGGAGTCATCGAACGATTCGCGCAGGCGGTCGACGTCGAGACGCCCGTCCGCGTCGACGCCGACGATGGTGAGGTGGGCCCCGAGACGCTCGAGGAAGGGCTCGGTGTTCAGGACCGCCGGGTGCTCGACCGCGCTGGCGAGAACGCCGACACCTCGGTGACGATGCTCCAGCACCGCTGATACGACCGCCAGGTTGTCGGCCTCGGTCCCTCCGGAGGTGAAGACGAGCTCGAAGTCCTCCGCCCCGAGAGCGCCGAGGATCGTCGCGCGCGCCGACTCGAGAGCCTCGCGAGCCGCGCGGCCTTCGGCGTGAGAGGAGCTCGGGTTGGCGGCGCCCAGATCCGAGAATCGCTCCATCGCGACACGCACCTCGTCACGCACCGGAGTCGTGGCAGCGTGGTCGAGATAGACGCGAGCGGGAAGAGGAGAACCATCGGTCATACCGGACATTGTAGCGGGTCGGGGTCCGGGCGCCGCGTCCGGATCCGGTCGAACGAGTCACTCCGGAGCCAGGGTCGGGCGCGGATCTTCAGCCGTTCACGCTCATGCGTCAACGGAGATCACCCTTCCCTTCCACACGAACGTCACCGACTTGCCGACCGAAAGCAGCTTGCCGATACCCTCGTGCTTCGCGAGCAGAGCGAAGTACTCGTTCGAGAGGTACTTCACCCTCTCGACCCGGCTCGCATCACCGAGCCCCCCGGCAGTCAGGACAGCATCGATCCAGCGGCGCCCCTGCCGGTAGAAGGTGCGAGAGCCGACCTTCTTGACGCGCATCTCTCCCCGGTTGACCTCGTCGCGCAGGAATCCGTCAGCCTCGTACTCCGAGCCCGTCTTCTTGAGCTCGGAGAGCTCGCGGCTGAACTCGACCGCGTCCTCGCCACTGTCCTTGTCGAAGGCCCCACGCGCCGCCCGGGCCACCTCCTTCGCCTTGCGGGCTCGCCGAAGATCCACTCCGGAGGAAGCGGCCCCCGCCCCACCGGAGCCGGGCGCCGGCACGCCGAGCGCGTCGCGAACGGCGTTGAAACGGTGGAGCGCGCGACCCGGGGCTCCTCGCGAAGTCGGGCGCAGAGCGACGCCGTCCTCCTCGATGATCAGGTAGGACGTGTACGGGGTGATGATCCCGTGGAGCTTCGCGACGCGGATGACCTCTGACTTCACCTCCTTCGACTCACCCGACAGTCGCATCTGCTCGATCAGGTAGCCGACCTTGCGCGCGGCCCAGAGTCGCGCGACGTGGCCGTGATCCCTGCTCCGCCCGTCGCCGCCAAAGTCGAGGGAGTACTCGAAGACCCGCTCCTGTCCGAGGAGCTTGCCGCGCACGATGACGCTCTTGCGACCGGAGCCCTGGAAGCGACCGAGGATGGCCAGCTGCTCGCCCCTGAACACGTCCGGCGTCGGCCGCGGATACATCTCGGTGATATCCCCGCTCGGGAACTCGACGCGGATGTCCGTCAGCACCGGCGAGTCGATCTTGTCATAGAAGCTCGACAGACGCAGCTCGATGCTCTCGTCGTCGCGAATGTAGCTCGAGGCGCCACGCTCCGCCATGACGAGTCGATCGAGCAGCTTGGCGTTGAGATCCGCGCCGACCCCGAAGACGAAGATGCGGCGCCGCGCCTTGTTGATCTGCCGCACGCGCGAGAGCAGGTCGTCGTGTCGCACAACTCCGATCGTCGGCTCGCCGTCAGTGAGGAGAACGACCATCTGCAGCCGTTCGGAGCTGTCCAGCCCCCCGAGCGCGAACCGCAGCCCCGCCTCGAGGTTCGTGCCGCCTCGAGCGGCGAGACCGTCGATGTACGCTGCCGCCCTCGCCCGAGACGCGTCGTCCGCGACGACGAGGGTCGCGTCGAAGCGCCGCGCCTCGGTGGAAAAGTCGACGATGTTGAACCGATCACCGGCGTTGAGCCCCTTGATACAGTGGTGCAATGCCCCCCGAACCTGCGTGATCTTCTTGCCGAGCATGCTGCCGGAGGTGTCGACGACGAAGACGACGTCCTTCGGCGGCACCTGCTCACGATCGTCCGAACGTGGCGCGATCGCGAGGTAGAAGAACCCGTCCTTCTCGTGCCCGCGATGGGTGAGAAGCACGGGAGCGAGCGCGTCCTCGCCGACGCCCCAGACGAGCGAGAAGTCCCTCTTCGCGTCGAGCGTTCTCGCCTCGAAGGAGATGCGCGCCTCCTTCTCGCCCTTGCGCACGATGTCGACCTTGTGCGAGGGCGAGTGGATCGCGCGCAGCGGCTGCGTCGAGCGCAGCGCCACGTCGATGACGACGTTCTGGTACGGAGCCGATGCGTACTTCCCGGTGTCCAGAGGATAGCGATACTCGCTGACACCGCTGTCACGCTTCAGGGTCTCCGTGTACTCGATCGTCACGTCGACTCCACCGCGAGCGGGAATCGGAAAGACACGGGCGCGAAAGAGCCCCCGGTCCACGTACTCCAGCAGCCCAGGGTCGCGCACCTGCCGCACGATCTGCTCGTAGATGCCACGTGCCTTGTCCTTCTCCAGCACCTCGCCGGAGACCTTCTTGCCGCCGATCGTCATCTGGAATCCCGACACCGACGCACCGGCAGGCAGCGGGAACATGTACTGTCCCTCGAGCTGCACGCTGTTCGGGTTGAAGAAGGTCTCGGCGACCTTCGTGCGCACGACGGTGTCGTCGATGCCGACCTCGACGCGGTGCCTCGTCACCTGCATCGGGAAATGCGGTCGAGGAGGTCGAGGAGGCCGCGGACGGATGCGAACGACCCGCGCGTCGGGGATGTAGATGAACCCGTCGGCGACGGCCAGCGACGAGGCGAGTGTCAGGGCGACGAGGACAAGAGGCTTCGGCATGGAGAGTCTCCTTCGGGTGTACCGACGGTCGGAGAGCCGTGAACTCTCCGGAACATCAGACCCCGAGGAGGGACGAGAGTTGCAAGCAATCCCGGAAGAGGCCATCGCTCGATGCCCGCAATCGGGAGCACCCTCGACGCCCCATCGGATTCCGCCGGCTCTACTCCCGCACCACCACTCTGGTGCCGTGTGGCACGAAGTCGTAGAGCATCACGACGTCCTCGTCGAGCAGTCGGATGCAGCCGTTCGAGACCTCGCGACCGATCGACGACGGATCCCGCGTGCCGTGGATACCGATTCCCTGGACCTTCTCCGTGTTCTCGAAGCCGAGCCAGCGGGCGCCGAGCACATTGCGCGGATCCCCGGCGGCGATCGGCGTCTGGCCGGGCGGATACCAGGTCGGGTCCTTCTGGCGAACGCGGACGACGAAGGACCCGGTCGGTGTGCGGTTGTCCTTCCCCAACCCGACGCGACGTTGCAGGAGCAGCTTGCCGTCGACGGTGACCCAGAGAAGGAAGTCGCTCTTGTCGACGACGACCGCCACGTCACCAGGGACGAGGCGAAGACGCATGCCAGGCTGGATCACGTCCGAGGACAGATTGCTGAGACGGAGGATCGCGTCCGGCGTGGTGCGATAGCGTTTCGCGATGCGTGTCAAGTTCTCGCCGGGCTTGACGTTGTAGGCCTCGACGAGAGGCGAGAAGCGTCCGGAGAACACGTGGCGCTCCAGAATCGGGGTCAGTTCCGTGAAGACCCTCTCGCGCGCCGCGCCGTTCGTCGCGAGACGGTGCGCGCCGGAGAACTCCATCCACGCGCCCTGCAAATCCTCGGACTTCTCGGACGCTGCCAGTGCCCGAGCACGCTGCAGCTGGCTCTCGAGAGCCTGAACGCCCGCGCCTCGCCGCACCAGATAGTCGATGTACTTGCCGCGCCAGAGCGCGTCGTCATCGATCTCCAGCAGGCGCACGACCTGCGGGGCGAGGTTGACATCGGAGCGGTGCGAAGCCCGGGTGAAGACGCCGCGCAGCAAGCCGGCGCCCAGCTTCGAGTCCCCCTGGGCGAAGTGTCTGTCGGCGCGGTCGAGGATCTCCTGGAATGCCTGCTCTTGCGCAGCCTCCGGCTGCAGCGCGCCTGGCCCTCGATCCGGTCCCGCAAACCGATCCTGTCCCGCAAACAGCGGTCGACGCGGCAGCGCTTTCGGCGCACTACCCAGCGACGGCGGCGCCCGGGGGGGCGGGGGCGGGGGGGGGGGGGCGGGGGGGGG
>CAYMLL010000441.1:0-4879 GCA_964390645.1 uncultured Planctomycetia bacterium
AACCGAATGCTCGAACTGGGAGCCCCACGGTCAGAACCCATCCACAACTGACCGAGCATTGGGTAGGGGCGTTACGTCCTGAGGATTCATGCAACAACGCCGCCTGCTGCCGTCAGGCTGCTCCGAGATGTTGACTTCATCGACACAGCGGCGCACGCTGAGGGTGCTCGGGTTCTCGTGCGTGCGGCGTTCGAGCGGTGCGGACGCTGAGAGCGGCCTGCGCGGGCCCGGATTATGGAGGGGCCTGTGTCGAGACTTCCTATCTGTAATAGTAGCAGCCTGGCGAGGTGCCTCAAAGTGTATGCCCCGACCTCTAAGTCGAGCTATTTTGAATTATGAGTATAGGTAAACCGCCCACCATCGACCGCCGCAGTTTCCTCCAGGGTGCCGGCCTGGCCTTGGTCCTGCCGCTGCTGGAAAGTGGGGTGCCACGGGTATTGGCCGCGGCGTCCACGCAACGGCACCGGCGGATTCTGGCCATCGGCAATCACCTGGGCTTTTATCCCCCGGCATTCTTCCCCAACGCTGCCGGGGCGGACTACGTCAGCAGCCGGACCCTGAAGAACATTGAGAAGCACCGTAAGGATTTCACGGTCTTTTCCAACCTGGATGATGAGGCCAATGGAGGTCATGCAGGGGTGCATGCTTTTCTTAGTGGTGGCATCCGCAAGGAAATGGCAGCGGGCTTCCCGGAAAAGAACGTTTCCCTCGATCAGGTCGCCGCCGAACACAGCAGCAGCGCCGCTCGCTTCCCCTCGATCACGACCGGACTGGCAGAGGGAACGGACATGTGCTGGACCCGCACGGGCGTGCGAATCCCGCCAGTGAACAATCCCGCCCGCCTGTTCCAGGCCCTGTTCGTCCAGAGCACAAAGGCCGCGCGCGACCTCGAGCGTCAGCGTCTGTATCAGCGCGGCAGTGTCCTCGACGCGCTTCGTGAGTCCGCGAAATCCCTTCACGGCGACCTGAGCAGCGCGGACCGTGACAAGCTGGACCAGTACCTGACCTCGGTGCGTGACGTTGAGCGCAGGCTGCAGATGTCCAAGGCCTGGCTGGACAAGCCGAAGCCCAAGCCGGGCATCAAGACGGTAGCTGACGAGAAGCGCATGCACATCGAGGAGATGCCCCTCTTCTTTGACCTACTCATCCTGGCCTTGCAGACCGACTCCACGCGGGTCGCGACCTTCGAGATCCCCATGGGATTTACGACCTCCGACCTGGACAACGTTAGCTCCGGCTACCACGGCCTGTCACACCACAGCAAGGGCGAGAACAAGCTGAAACAGCTCAAGGTGGTGGAGGATTACATCTTCACCCAGGTCAACCGGCTCTTTGACGGTCTGCAGGAGGCAAAGATCTTCGACGACACCCTGGTGGTCATGGGCAGCGGCATGAGTGACGGCTCCAAGCACAGTAACAAGGATCTGCCCGTGCTTCTGGCAGGCGGCGGGCTCAAGCATCAGGGTCACGTGGTCTGTCCCGCTGACAAGCACAAGCGCGTGCCCCTGTCCAATCTCTGGTTGTCGCTGCTGCAATGGTTCGGCGTCGAGCGCGACAGCTTCGGCAAGAGCAGTGGCACTTTTTCACAGATGGACTTTTCCTGAACCATGAGCCGCTCACATCTCATCTCGATTGCCCTTATCGGGCTCTTCTGTGGGAGTGCACTGCAGGCCGAGTTGCCCAGAACCTTCCTCGAGCAGTACTGCTACAAGTGTCACGGACCGGACAAGCAGAAGGCCAGGCGTCGCTTTGACACCTTGCCCGTTACCATCAGAGATTTTCGGCAGCAGGAGCAATGGCAGGAGATCGTCGATCAGCTCAACCTGGGGGAGATGCCACCTGAAGAGGCGAAACAACCCAGCCAGACAGAACGGCTCGCTGCGATCAAAACCATGACCGGGGACATCGTCGAGACCCGCGAGAGATTCGCCGGCACCAGCCGACACACGGTGCTCCGTCGCCTGAACAAGGTGGAATATCAAAAGACCATCAGCGACCTGCTCAGCCTGAACATTGACGCCTGGAACCCGGCTGAGGATTTTCCGGCGGAAGTAACGGCCGAGGGCTTCGATAACGACGCCTCCCGACTCGTGATCTCCGGCCTGCTTCTGGAAAAATACCTCCCCGCGGCCGAGGCGGCGGTTCAACGCGCCACTCACTTTGGCCCCAGGCCTGAACTGAAGGCTTACGCTCAAAAATCACCATTCTATTTTGACGGAAGAGAAGCCAAGGAGTTACCCAAGCTCTTTCAGGTAGACCGGTTCCGATTTATTCCCGAGACTCCGTACACTGACCTCTACGGCCGGCATTACCGCGGCGGGCACATCGGATTTCGGCCGCTCCTGCAGCAGGGCGGCGTTTCGCACAGCGGGAAATACACCATCCGCGTGCGTGCCGCCGCAGTCGATCGCCGGCATCCTTACGGCAAGACCATTGATGATTTCCGCAATGGAGATCCCTTGGTTCTGGAACTCTCCGCAGTGGACCGCCGCGGCAGCGTGAAGAGCACGGGCAATGTGTCCCGTGAACGCTCTCTGGCCTTGGTGGAACTGATAAATGAGCAGCCGCAGTGGTTCGAGTGGACCTGTTACCTCGAAAAAGGCTATGAACCGGAGGTCCGCTTCCGCAACGGCCCGGTCGCGACCAAGCGTATGGTCCGGCTGCTCATCAATGACGCTGACAAGCACCCGGAGTTCAAGCCATTTGCCAGGCTTCGGGCTGCCGGTGAAAACGGCTATGCAAAAAGCCACGGTGTGCTGAAGGCCTATCGTGGTCCCAAGCTGCGCATCTGGGAAATCCAGGTTGAGGGCCCACACCAGCAGAGCTGGCCGCCGCCGGGGCATCGCGTGCTCTACGGGAATCTCGAGCCGGGCGACTTGAACCCGGAGACGATTGACGCGCGACTGAGCGCCTTCGCCCGAAGCGCCTTTCGTCGGCCGCCGACCGTGGGTGAGCTCGAGCCGATCCGCATGCTGGTTGCAGCCAAGCTGGACGCCGGGTTCAAGCCACTGGACGCATTGCAGCTCGGGTTCGAAACCATCCTGTGCGCGCCCGGTTTTCTTTACCAGTACGAGGGCGAGGGAGAACTCAACGGCTACGCGCTGGCCTCGCGCCTCTCCTATTTCCTGTGGTCCTCCATGCCCGACGAAGAACTGCTCGAGCTCGCCGCCGCCGGCACACTCGGTGAACCTGCGACCCGGCGCGAGCAGGTGGCCCGCATGCTCGCCGACCCGAAGGGGCAGCGCTTCGTGAGGAACTTCACGCGGATATGGCTCGAGCTCGACAATATCGGGAAGATGCCTCCGTCCAGGGACTTCCTGAGCTACTACCGGGACAACCTGGATAGCGCCATGCGCAAGGAGACCGAGCTCTTCTTCGGGCACATTCTCCACAAGAACCTGCCACTCCGTGAGTTTCTCGCGGCCAACTACAGTTTCCTCAACCGCGAACTGGCGGAGCATTACGGAATGCCCGGGCTCGAAGGGAATCATTTCCGCAAGGTCAGCCTGCCGAATGCATCGCGCGGCGGGATTCTGGGACACGCCAGCTTCCTGACGGCCTCGGCCAATGGCGTGGACACCTCACCGGTGGTGCGTGGGATTTACGTGATGAACAAACTCCTCAACTTCACCCCGCCGGCGCCGCCCGACGATGTGCCGGATATCGAGCCGGACGTGCGTGGGGCGACAACGCTGAGAGAACAACTGATCAAGCACCGGGCAGACGTCACCTGCGCCCAATGCCACAACAAGATCGACCCGCCGGGCTTCGCCCTGGAGAACTACGACGCCATCGGCGGCTGGCGCGATCAATACCCAGACAAATTGAAAGTAGACGCCTCCGGAAGGCTCCCTGGCGGCAAGAGCTTCGCCTCGAACACCGAGTTCAGGGAGTTGATTGTCGCGCAGGACGAAACCTTCACCCGCTGTCTCACCAAGAAAATGCTCACCTACGCCATCGGCCGCAAACTGAACAGCAGCGACCGCCAGAGCATCAACAGGATCAGCAAGGAAATGGCCGGCAACGACAAGGGCCTCCGGGATCTTATCCAGGCCGTCGTCGCCAGCGAGAGTTTCCTGCAGAACTAGGTAATGCCAAATTGACACACACGCCCTTTGTCGGCGTTGTTGCATGATTCCTCGGGACGTAACGCCCCTACCCGATGCTCGGTCAGTTGTGGATGGGTTCTGACCGTGGGGCTCCCAGCTCGAGCATTCGGTTCAGCACATTGATGGCGATTCCGGTCTCCGTCTCCTGCGCCGCAGCGTTTCGGCTTCTCAATCGCCCACCGATGAGTTGCCTGTACCGGTAGAAGGAGTTCTCGACTCGTGCTTGTTGATAGTATCCCCTCCGCTTCTTCCATTCCCGTCGACCGAGTTCGCGGACCGACTCGACGGTCGCGTTTCGTGCACGCGCTCCAGCCGCGCTGCTTCTTGACAGCCGAGCGTTCTTCGTCGGTGGAGCGACAAGGTCTGCTCCTCTCGCAGTGACGAGGTCGTGGACCGCCATCTTGTCGTAGGCCTCGTCAGCCGTGAACCGCTCGACCTGGTCGCTGAACCGGGTCGTCACATATCCTCGCGAACATAGCCCTTGCTCGTACTGACGCCAGTTCCTGACGCGGTACTCGGTCTTGTAGGCCGGCTGAACGAGACTCGACTTCACAGCGGGCATGCACTCGGTTCCTCGAGAACGGTTCGCAAAGTCCGAATGATACGGCACTTCCGTCGGGGGCGATTCATGCACCATCGCCTGTCCGTCCTACCATCTCGTTCAGTGTGGCCCGCGATGCGGCTCGAGGCCGAGAAACAGCAGCCCGATGTCGGCGTTGTGCGCCGTCCGGGTCGCTCCGATACGCAGCAGCCCGCGCAGATCTCTTGCC
>CAYMLL010000442.1:0-4870 GCA_964390645.1 uncultured Planctomycetia bacterium
GGGCCGCCAGGCCCGGCGACAACCCGACCCCCCCCCCGCGCTCCGGCCCGCCCCCGCGCCCCGGGGAGACGCCGCGCGCGCCCACGCCATCCCCCCCTCGATCCCGACAGCCCGCCTCGGAACCTGCACCGCTCAGAGAACGCATGCGCGGCGCAGCTCACCGATGATCCGCTCCATCTGCTTCGCGCGGTTGAGCACGTAGTAGTGGACACCGGGAACGCCCGCGTCGAGGAGGGCGCGACTCTGATCCAGGCACCAGTCGGACCCGGCATCGCACAACGCGTCGACGTCCTCACCGCAGGCCTCGAGCCGCGCACTCAGCTCGTCGGGGATGCGCGCGCCGCACATGCCGGCGAGCCTCTCTACCTGCGACAGCGACTGGACCGGCAGCAAACCGGGTACGATCGGCTGCTCGATACCCAGCTGCCGCGCGCCGTCCACGAAGCGAAAGAAGTCCGCGTTGTCGTAGAAGAGCTGCGAGATGACGACATCGGCGCCGGCGTCGACCTTGCGCTTCAGATTCGCGAGGTCGGTCGCCATGTCCGGCGCCTCGACGTGCTTCTCCGGATAGCCGGCAACAGCAATGCCGAAGCGCCCGTCGGCCCGCAGGAACTCCACGAGCTCGTTCGCGTGGGAGAAGCCACCCTCCACCGCGACGAAGGTCTCCTGTCCGCGCGGAGGATCGCCGCGGAGGGCGACGATGTTCTCGATGCCCCGCCGAGCGATGTGCTCCAGCTGCGCCTCGATCTGGTCCCTGGTCGCTCCGACGCACGTCAGATGGCAGGCGCAGTCGAGCCCGTGCTCCTTCTGGATCAATGAAGCGATCTCGACCGTCCTGACCCGCGTCGTGCCCATGGCGCCGTACGTCACGGTCATCAACGAGGGCTCGAGGGCGACCAGCCGCGGCAGGACCCCGTGGAGCCGGTCCATCGCCTTGTCGTTCTTCGGGGGAAACAGCTCGAAGGAGACGATGGGTCGATCTGCTCCAGCAAACCGCTCTGCCAGCTTCATGGCGGGAGTGTAAACGATCGTCAACTCGAGCGCCACGACCCACGTCCGCTCGACACGCCCGGTACCTCGAAGATCCCCTCCGGTTCCGGACACGACTCCCATCACCCGGGACGCGCGGATGCCGGGAAGGTCACGGGTTGCCGGGACCCGAGAACCTCGCCGGGAGCACGTGGCAGGACGGACGAGCTCTCGCCGGGCAGCTGTCGGCAGCCTGTTGAAGAGGTGCTCCGGCCGCGAAGGCGAGCCCTCTCGTCCGCGATCGAGACGCCAGAACGCGGGCGACGGGATGCACGGTCGAGTTCCGGCAACGAAGAGCCCGGGCGAAACAGCCACCTTCGCTCCGAACTGGCTCTCTCAACGGGCTGTCAACCCTCCGCCAGGCGCAAGCGCGTCCTGGCTGCCGCCACCGCGCGACCGTGCGCATCGCGCTCGTCGATACCGGCGCCGGCGGCCGGCTTCGAGGCCTCTGTCTCCGCAAGCTTCTGCCGCTCCCGGGTCACGTCGAGCTCCTCCACGGACACCGCGTCGACCGCGAGCACGGTCACACGGTCGCGGAGGACCTGCACAAACCCGCCGTCGACGAAGTAGCGGTGCTCGCCGCCGGAGTCCTCGCTGACGCGCAGCTCGCCATGCCCGAGCGTGCTGATCAGCGGAGCGTGTCTCGGCAGCAGTCCGAGTTCGCCGTCCACGGCCGGGACGACGACGGAGCGCACCGTGCCCTCGAAGATCAGTGATTCCGGAGTCGTGATCGTACAGTCCATGCGTCGTTCCTGAGAATCCTCGCCGCCGAAGGCTCTCGACCTCAGCCCTCAGCCTGCATCTTCTCGGCCTTCTCGACAGCCTCCTCGATGGTGCCGACGTACATGAAGGCTCCCAGCGGCAGATGATCCCACTTGCCGTCGACCAGCTCCTTGAAGCTCCGCACGGTGTCCGCGACCGTGACGAACTTGCCCTCCATGTTCGTGAACGCCTTGGCGACCGAGAAGGGCTGCGAGAAGAAGCGCTCGATACGCCGGGCGCGTTCGACCAGGAGCTTGTCGTCCTCGGAGAGCTCGTCCATGCCGAGGATCGCGATGATGTCCTGGAGGTCCTTGTAGCGCTGCAGGATCGCGAGAACCCGCTGCGAGACGTCGTAGTGCTCCTGGCCGACGTACTCGGGTGTGAGAATTCGCGATGACGACTTCAGCGGATCGATCGCCGGGTAGATCCCCTTCTCCGAGATGCTGCGGTCGAGCACCGTCGTCGCGTCGAGGTGGCTGAACGCGGTAGCGGGTGCCGGGTCCGTCAGGTCATCCGCCGGGACGTAGATCGCCTGCACCGACGTGATCGAGCCGTTGGTCGTCGACGTGATGCGCTCCTGCAACTCGCCCATCTCCGTCGCCAGCGTCGGCTGGTAGCCCACCGCGGATGGCATTCGACCGAGGAGCGCCGACACCTCCGATCCGGCCTGCGAGAAGCGGAAGATGTTGTCGACGAAGAGGAGAACATCCGCGCCGCCGAGATCGCGAAAGTACTCCGCCATCGTCAGGGCGGAGAGAGCCACCCGCAGGCGCGCACCCGGCGGCTCGTTCATCTGCCCGAAGACGAGCACGGTCTTGTCGAGGACACTGACGGTCGAGCCGTCGGCCTGCTCGATCTGCGCCTCCTTCATCTCGTTCCAGAGGTCGTTGCCCTCGCGCGTACGCTCGCCGACACCCGCGAAGCAGGAGTACCCGCCGTGCTTCGTCGCGACGTTGTTGATCAGCTCCTGGATCAGGACCGTCTTGCCGAGTCCGGCGCCCCCGAAGAGCCCGGTCTTTCCCCCCTTGGAGTACGGGGTCAGCATGTCGACGACCTTGATGCCCGTCTCGAAAACCTCGGGCTTCGGCTTCAGCTTGTCGAAGCTCGGCGGCTCCTGGTGGATCGGACGCGTCTCGCTCACATCCACCGGACCCGCCTTGTCGACGGGCTGACCGAGAAGGTTGAAGACACGACCGAGCGTCTCCTCCCCGACCGGCACCGAGATCGGCGCGCCCGTATCGACAACGTCGGTGTTGCGGACGATGCCGTCGGTGGAGCCCATCGCGACGGCGCGGACTCGATTCCCGCCCAGGTGCTGCTGCACCTCGCAGATGAGCCTGTGCCGGTCCTCGCCCGTTCCGATGTACGTCTCGAGAGCGTTGAAAATGTCCGGCAGGCTCCCCTCGGGGAACTCGGCATCGATCGTCGCGCCGATGACCTGGACGACCTTGCCGACGACACCGCTCTGGGGCTCTATCGTGGAAGTCATGATTCCTTCAGGCTTCTGGGTTCTTCTCGCGTGGTTTCTTGCCGGGAGTCCGAACAGCGCTCGCCGCGGGCATCCGGAGCGAGGGCTTCAGTCGAGGGCCTCGCCATCAGCATCAGCCGAGAGCCTCCGCGCCGCTGACGATCTCCATGATCTGCTGCGTGATGCTCGCCTGGCGCTCACGGTTGTACTTGCCGGTGTAGAACTTGATCAGCTCCGCCGCGTTGTCGGTCGCGAGCTTCATGGCCACACGACGGTGGACCTGCTCACCAGCGGCCGCCTCGACGAAGAGACGGTAGAGAGCGTGCTTGACGGAGAAGGGCAGCAGGTCGTTGATGATGCGCTGTGAATCAGGCTCGAAGATGAACTCGGTGCGGGCCGCGACGCCGACGGCTTCATTCTCGGGCGGACGGATCGGCAGCAGCTGAGTCATCTCGGGCTTCTGCGTCGCAGCGGAGTGGTAACGTGTCACGGCGACCATGACCCGCTGCACCTCGCCACTGCGAAAACGCGCCATGTAGCCGGAGGCGATCTCGTCCGCGTCCTTGAAGCCCGGCTTGTCCTCTATGTGAGTGTAGGTCTCGAGCACGGGGACCTTGCGAAAGCGGAATCGCGCCGCGCCCTTCTTACCGACCATCGACACATCGACCGTTCGATCCTCGGCCTCCTCGGCACGCACCCACTTCTCGGCCATGTTCGCGACATTGGTGTTGTAGCCGCCACAGAGCCCGCGATTCGCGGTCACGACCAGCAGCGCCGAGCGTTCGATCTTCTCCGGCTCCTCGACGAGATAGTGGTCCACCGAGCCGCCGCCGGCGAGACTGTCCATGAGCTCGCGCAGCTTGCTCGAGTACGGAGTGGACCCCTCGACGCGGTCGACCGTCTTCTTTGCCTTGGCCGCCGAGACCATCTCCATCGTCCGGGTGATCTTCCGGGTGTTGGAGATCGACTTCAGCTTCTTCTTGTAGTCCTTGAGACTCGCCATGCTACCTCGACTTCAAGGGACGGTCTTCACTCACGCGTCGCTTGCCGCTCCCTGGCCCGCACGCGGATCGGCAGCCTTGCCACTGAGGAAGGCCTCGACGAAGTTCTCGGCCACCGGGCCCAGCAAACCGGCGATCTCGTCGGTGATCTGCCCTTCGGCCGCGATCTTCTCGGGAATCTCCTTGTGGGTCGAGTTGACATGGCCGATGAACCGCCCTTCGAACTCGCCCACGCGCTCGGCGGGCAGGACGTCGAGCTTGCCCGCGGTGCCGGCCCAGATAATGAGGATCTGGTCGACAACGGTCATCGGCCTGTACTGGTCCTGCTTGAGGACCTCGACCATGCGGAAGCCTCGATCGAGCTGACGCTGCGTCGCCGGGTCGAGCTCCGTTCCGAGCTGCGCGAAGGCCTCCAGCTCACGGAACTGGGCCAGGTCCAGACGCAGCGACTTGGCCGTGTCCTTCATCGCCTGGATCTGCGCGCTACCACCGACGCGGGAGACCGAGATGCCGACGTCGATCGCCGGACGAACGCCCGCGAAGAAGAGCTCGGGGACGAGGTAGATCTGGCCGTCGGTGATCGAGATCACGTTCGTCGGAATGTACGCGG
>CAYMLL010000443.1:0-4840 GCA_964390645.1 uncultured Planctomycetia bacterium
AGCTTGGTTCTTCTCGGCGCCGAGCACCGAGTGATGGCGCGCAACATGGCGTTCGGTTCCGCCCGCTTCGACGAGTTGCTTCAGGCCCAACAGGTCACTCCGGAACGCCTCGATCTCGACAGTATTCCGCGCACATTGAAGGCGCTGGCCGAGGCGATGGATGTCGGGCAGAAGGAGATCTACATCGCGACCGACATGCAGGCGCAGGATTGGAACGACCGGCCTGCGTGGTTGGGTGACGCATTCGATGATCTGGGCCGGAGTGCATCGACGACCATCGTTCCGGTACGCGGCGGCCCTGACAACCTGGCGATCACGGGCCTGGAACTCGTGTCCGGGGTGCTGCGCCAAGACACGATCGCGCGGTATCGCGCGACGGTGCGGAACTGCGGAATGAGCCCCGTCGCGAACGTGAGGGTCAAAGGGCTGGCCGACGACATCACCGTCGATACCAAGACGATTCCCGCGATCGAACCGGGAGCCTCGGAGACGGTCTCTCTCTTCGTCCATTTTCGCAATGCCGGCCCCGTTCGTATCAGCGTCGAGTTGGAGCCAGATTCGCTGCTGGTAGACAACGCGCGTCGAACGGTGGCGATCATCCGCGAAGAGGTGTCTGTCTTGAGTGTCGAGGGCTCGTCAGCCGGAACGGGTGGTGGCTCTGTTGGTTTCCTCGCAGCAGCGCTCCGGGCTCGTGGTAACGATGCGGGCCAGGAGAACCTTGCGGTGCAGCTCGTGCCATGGGGCGACCTTCCGTCTCAGAATCTGGCAAACTTCGATGTCGTGGTTCTTCAAGACGTCCCCGACATAACGCCCGAGCAGGCTCGTGCTTTCGAAGCCTACGTTCGCGCGGGTCACGGCCTGATCTGGTTTGCCGGCGACAACGTCGATGCTGCCGCCTGGAACAAGCGCTCTTCGCTTGACCGTATCCCGCTGCTTCCGGCCGTGATCGAGCAGCCCGTGAGTACGAGCGACGTGCTGGGCGTGGGCAGACCGCTCGACCCGACCCTGCCCGACCATCCCGTATGCCGGCCGCTGCGCTCGCTGCCGGAGGATCTACTCAGCGAAACTCGGTTTCGCAAGATGTTGCAGGTGAATCCTGCCGCCACGAGCTCCGTGGTCTTGTCCGTGGCCGGCACCGCAGCGCCTTTGCTGTTGGAGCACTCTGTCGGACGCGGGCAGGTCTTCATGTTCACCACCTCCGCCGCTTCTGCTTGGAGCAACATGGCGGTTACGCCGATGTTCCCCATGGTCCTCCAGCAGATGGTGACCTACCTCACCGCTCGCGAGTTCGAGGTGCCGCGCCAGGTAGGCGATTCCCTGTCGCTGTCCTACGTCGATCAGCCGGATGCGAGTGAGGCGGTTTTCGACACGCCGTCGGGCGAGACGATCGCTGTTTCTGTTCGCGAGCATCGTACGCAGCATGTGGCCCTGTTGGAGCATTCCCGCGAGGTTGGCTTCTACATCGCGCGGGTCAGTCTCCAGGCGCCCGGCATGCCGATCGCGGTCGATGTCGATACGGCGGAATCGAACGTCGTTAGCTTGTCCGCGGGCGAGACGTCGCGCTGTTTTGAAGCGACCGACATCTCGGTGGCGCAGTCGGAAGAAGATCTGCTCGATGCCGTGGAAGAGGCACGCACCGGGCGGTCGTTCTGGCTCGTCTTTCTGTTGGCCGGGCTCGGAGTGCTGGTGATCGAAAGCCTCTTGGCGAACCTCATGCGAAAGTGATCGGCCGCTCGCACTGACCGAACGGCGCGGCGCGGCGAAGACGGAGATCGTCTAGATGATCGAGTGGTTTTTCAGCGACGGACAGATCGAGCGGCTCTTCTGGGCACGCCCGGTTTCGGCGGCTGTCATGGGGGCCGCCTTTGTCGCCGTCGTTGTGCTGACGGTCTTCCTCTACCGTCGCAGGCAGGGTCTGCCGAGCTGGGTCCGCGTCGTGCTCGCGACCTCTCGCCTCGTGGCGTTGGGCTTGATCGTGGCCGTCGTGCTCGAGCCGACCGCGACCATCACGCAGATTCGCGAGGAGAATCGTCGTCTTCCGATTCTTATCGATGTTTCCGAGAGCATGTCCATCAAAGACCAGCGCAAGCGGTCCGAGGACGTTGGCGAGGCGGCTGCCGCGCTCGGGATTCTTCCGTTTCAAGGGACGCCGGAGGAGGTGAGTCGACGGGCCATGTCACTCGCCGGAAAGCAGCGCGCGTCCATCACGACCGCGTCGCGCTTGGACCTCGTGACCAGCTTGCTCTCGAAATCAGCGCGTCCTCTGTTCGAGTCGATCGGCGAAGATCTCGATGTTCGTTACTACGCGTTCGGCGAGACCCTGCACCGGCTGGGCGGCGACGAGAACGGAGGCGTCGAATCTCTGGTAGCGCTGCGAGCGGATGAATCGGGGACCTTGATCGCGAGGGCGCTCGAGACCTTGGCGAAGACCGAACGTGGCGTGCCGTTAGCTGGCGTCGTGCTGCTATCGGACGGGCTGGACACTTCAGCGCACCGGGTCGAGGCCGCGGTCCGTGATCTCGGCGCGCGCGGGATTCCGGTCTACACCATCCCGGTGGGGATCGCCGATCCCGACGACGTGTCGATCCGCAACATCATCATGCAAGACGTTGCGTTCACCGGCGACAAGGTCCCGATCCGTGTCCAGCTTCAATCCAACGGCTATGAGAAACGCACCGCCGACCTGACCGTGCTTCTCAATGGCAGGGGTGTTGCCCGGCGGAGCGTCTCGCTCGCAGGCGGCCTCCAGTTCGAGGAGATCTTCTTCAATGTCGATGTCGCGCAGAAAGGCGCAGCGCGTGTCGAGGTCGCGATCGAACCGTTCTCCGACGAGGCCACCGCGGCGAACAATCGGGTGGAGCGTAGCGTTCGCGTCGTCAACGAGAAGATCAACGTGCTCTGCATCGAAGGCAGCGCTCGGTGGGAGTTCCGCTACCTGCGTGCCATGCTGAAGCGTGACCCGCGAATCAACGCGACCTTCATCGCAACGCGCGCGCAGCCCGAGCTGGCGCAGAGCTCGTCCGAGTACATCGCGCAGTTTCCGGAGGACCGAGAGGAGGCCTTCTCCTACGACCTCGTGATCCTCGGCGATGTAAATTCATCGTTCTTCTCAGCGGAGGCCTTCCAGCGGTTGGAGGAACTGGTCCGAGAGCGCGGCGGGTCGTTGCTCATGCTCTGCGGTGCGCGGTTTGCGCCCGCCAGCTACGCCGGGACGCCGGTGGAGCGCATGCTGCCGGTCGCGTTCGACCCGGACGCCCCCTGGGAAGATGTGGACGAGAGCGTCTACCCCGTTCTCACTCCCGAAGGCCGAAGCAGCCTCGTGATGACGCTCGAGACGGACCAGGACGAGAACGATTTCGTATGGAGCCGAGTCGCGCCGCTCGACCGCATCCCGCCTCTCCTCGCCCCGCGTCTTGGTGCGACCGTGCTGGCCGAGCTCTCCGACACCCAGTCCCGCGCCGACCGCTACCCGCTGGTGGCCTGGCAGCGCTACGGGACCGGGAAGTGCATGATGATGGCGACCGACCGACTCTGGTTGCTACGCTTCAAGACGGGCGACAAGTACCACTGGCGGGTCTGGTCCCAGTGCGTCCAGTTCCTCACCTTGTCGCGGCTCATGGGCGAGCACAAGAGAATCCGCCTCGAGACGGACCGGGCCACGTATCCCGTCGATGGGCAGGTCATGCTCTACGCGCACCTGCTCGACGATGACTTCGAGCCGGTCATCCAGCCGGGGTTTGAAGTGGAGGTCAGCGCACTGGACGTCGATGCCGAGGGCGGCGCCCCGCAACGCGTCACCCTCCGGCCCGACGTATCGAACCCCGGGCTTTACGAGGGCTACTTCTCTCCGCCGCGCGCGGGCGGCTATCGCGTCGAGGCGAACGCAACCGATCGTCCGCTCTCGAGCACCACCGAGTTCCAGGTCGCCGATCTCAGACCTGAACTGGCCAACACGGACATGCAGATCGAACACCTGCGCCGGATCGCCGAGTTGTCCGGCGGGGATTGCCTCGGAGTCCTGGAGCTTCAAGAGCTGCCCTCTCTGCTCAACCGTGAACCGCACACCACCACGGTCCGCATCGATCTCCCCTTGTGGGACAACGGCTGGGTCGCCTCGCTGCTGGTTGTCTTGCTCGGGGTCGAATGGATTCTGCGGAGGAAGTACGATCTGCCATGACGGAGCTTCGCCAACACAAACTCCTCCATGCGCGCCTGAGGTCGGTGTGGTGGCGCGATCAGGTGTTGCACCGCACTGCGGGTCTGCTGGCCTTCTGCCGCTGGGCGCTCCTGTTGTTCCTGATCGGCATGGGGGTTGACTGGTTGGTGGGCCTGCCGGCAGCAGGGCGTGTCGTGATCCCGGTGATGCTGGTCGCCGTCGCGCTCTACAAAGCCTGGCAATCCGGCTGGCGGAAACTGCGTGCGTTCGACCCTTCGCGCACCGCGCTGCAGGTGGAGGAATACCACGGCGGTCTCGAGAGTCTCCTGGTGACGGCGGTGCAATTCGGTGAGTTCGGGGCGGTTCCGGGGACCTCCGAGGCGATGCGTGAAAGGACGTGCAGCAATGCCGAGGAAGCCGCCGAACCGTTGCGACCGGAGGAGACCGTTTCTTACAAAGCGCTTCGCCGCTTCGCTCTCTTCGCCCTCATCCCGGTGCTGATCATCGGCGTCTTCGCCATCGTCAACGGGCCGTTCTTGGCCGCGGGCTTCGGCCGCATCTTCGCCCCCTGGTTGGCGATCGAGTATCCCACGCGCACCCGGATCGAATTGGAGGATGGCGATCGGATCGTGAAGGAGGGAGACAGCTTTCGCCTCGTCGCCAGGCTCTCGGGCGAGGTTCCGG
>CAYMLL010000444.1:0-4836 GCA_964390645.1 uncultured Planctomycetia bacterium
TGCCACCCCCGCGAGTGACGACGATGACATCGACGTCGGCCTGCGGCCGACCGAGCAGCTCGACGGCGCGAGCGATCTCGGCCGCCGCACCATCGCCCTGCACCCGAACCGGAACCAGGCGCACGGAGGCGCCGGGATTGCGCTGCGTCAGCGTCTTCAAGAAATCGCGCACCGCCGCCCCGGTCGGCGACGTGATCACTCCGACGCGTCGAGGCAGGAACGGTATGGCGAGCTTGCGGTCCTCCTCGAAAAGGCCCTCGGCTCCGAGCTTCTCCTTCAGACGCTCGAACGCGAGGTGCAGATCACCGATCCCCTCCGGCTCGATCCGCTCCGCGACGAGCTGATACACACTGCGGGACTCGTAAGTTGTCAGACGACCACTGACCACCACCTTCATCCCGTCCTCGGGATCGACTCTCAACCGCCCGACATTCGACCGCCACATGACGGCCCCGATCTGAGGGTTCGAGGTCCGCGAACCCATGATGGGCCGATCGTGAACAAGCGAGAAATACAGGTGTCCCGATGCGGGTCGCGCCAGCCCCGAGATCTCCCCACGCACTTGCAGCCGACCGTAGGTCGATTCGAGCAGACCCTTCAACGACTGGCTGATCTCACCGACGGACCAGACTCGATCGGTGGCGGCGGAAACACCCGCAACCCGCAAAGAACGCCCCCCTGCCATCTCAGTGTCCGTCGTCCGTGAGCATCACGCGCTCGATAGACAGCGCCTTTCCCGTCGTCGAATCGACGGTTACGCAGGCGCCGGAGACACGGACATCGCCATTCGCCACGTCGAAGGGAGCGTGCATGCTGGTCTCGAACTTGTAGATGACACTGCGCTTGTCCCGACCGATGACCGAATCGTAGGGTCCAGTCATGCCGAGATCGGTCATGTACGCGCTCCCCTTCGGTAGCACGCGGTTGTCGGCAGTGGGCACGTGGGTGTGCGTGCCGAAGACACACGTCACTTCGCCATCGAAACGCCAACCGATCGCGATCTTCTCGCTCGTCGCCTCACCGTGTATCTCGACGAAGACGATCGGAGTCTTTGTCTTCATCTCCCGCAGCGCCTTGGAGACAGTACGAAACGGGCAGTCCACCGGGTCCATGAAGACCCTGCCGAGAACCGTGACGACGCCGACCTGTAAACCCGTTCGCGTCGAAAAAACGCCGGAGCCTCGCCCGACGCAACGCGGCGGATAATTCAACGGTCGGAGCAGCCTCGCGTCGCGCTCGAGCACCGGGAGAATCTCCCGTCGCCGCCACGTGTGATCACCGCTCGTGACGACATCGACACCGGTCTTGACGATCTCCTTGAAGAGACTCTCCGTGATGCCCGAGCCCTGTGCCGCGTTCTCACCGTTCGCGATCACGAAGTCGATCTCGTGCTCCTGGATGTAGCCCGGAACCAGCCTCTTGACGATCTCGCGACCCGGCTTGCCGACGATGTCTCCAATCAGAAGGACACGAATCTCCACGTCAACTCCATCACCTCGCGTACTCGACGGCGCGCGTCTCTCGTAGCAGCGTCACCTTGATCTCGCCCGGATACGTCAGTTGCTCCTCGATCTCGTTCGCGATGTCTCGACAGAGGCGCATGGCCTTCTTGTCGCTGACCTTCTGGGAGTTGACGAAGACGCGGATCTCCCGGCCCGCCTGAATCGCGTTGGCGGCCTTCACGCCAGGAAACGTGAGCACGACCGACTCGAGCTTCTCGAGTCGCTTTATTTAAAGTTAGAGTGTCTAGCCTCCAGCTACCCGTCGCGATCCCGAGATCGAGTCGGCGGCCTGTGTCACGACCGCGTAGATGCTCTCCTGCGGCACGTCGTTGTGGTGGGATGCGATCGAGTTGACGACCTCGGGCGACTCGTCGTAGCGCTTGGCGATATTCGCCCCGATCTCCGGGTGGCCCCCCTCGATCTCGTGATCGACGGCCTTGCCCACGTCGTGAAGCAACGCGCAGCGCTTCGCCAGAGCCACGTCGAGACCGAGCTCCCCCGCGATCATGCCCGCGAGGTTGGCACACTCCTTGACGTGATACAGCACGTTCTGCCCGTAGCTGGTGCGGAACTTCAGACGGCCCAGCAGCGTGATCAACTTCGGATGCACGCCAGGGATGTCGAGGTCGTAGACGACCTGCTTCCCCTCCCGCTGGATGATGTCGTTCATCTCCCGCTTGGTCTCCTCCACGATCTCCTCGATCCGCGCCGGATGGATCCGGCCGTCCGAGATCAGCATGCCCATCGCGCAACGCGCCATCTCGCGGCGAATGCTGTCGAAGCAGGAGACGATGATGACGCCGGGAGTGTCGTCGACGATGACGTCAACCCCCGTCGCCTTCTCGAAGGCGCGAATGTTGCGGCCTTCACGACCGATGACGCGGCCCTTCATCTCGTCGTTGGGAATCTCGACCGTGCTCGTCGTGATCTCCTGGCAATAGGTCGACGCCATCCGCTGGATGCACGTGGCGAGAATCTCCCGGCTTCGACTCTCGCTGGTCTCCTGGATGCGCTCGGTCATCCGTGCGATGATCGTATCCTTCTCGTGCTCGAACTCCCTCTCGAGCTTCTGCAAGAGCATACGCTCAGCGTCGTCCCGGTTGAGGTTGGTGATCCGATAGAGGTTCTGTTTCTCCTCGTCGATCACCTGCTCGAGCTCCTGCTCCCGCCGCTCCAGCATCCCCCCCCGGTTGTCCAGACTCTTGTCCTTGTTCTCGAGGTAGCCTTCCTTCTTGTTGAGAAGGTCGAACTTCCGGTCCAGGCTGTCCTCCTTCTTCTCGAGCCGGATCTCCTGCCCCTGCAGTTCCTTACGCTTCGCCTTGAACTCGCCCTCGAGCTTCTCCCGACGCTCGCCGGTCGCCTTCTCGGCGTCCCTCTCGATCTCGGCAGCTCGCTCCCTGGAAGCCTTCTCGGCGTCCTCGAGAATTCGGTCCGCAGCCTTTCCCATCCGCGCCAACTTCCAGCGCAGCACGAGATGAAACGCAAAACCGATTGCGAAACCGCCTCCGAGACCCACGAACGCGTAGACCCCTGGTTCCATGGTCGGACCCAACCTTTCCCGCTGGCCAGGCAACAGAAGCAGGCGACCGGCGATGCGCAGAGCCCCTCGACTCGGCGCCGGCATTCGTGCCCGCAGCGGCCCCCGTCCGGCCGGAACCTGACCCGGCGCACACCCGCAGGTACACGCCCTCGCGGTTCTTCCGACCTCGGGGCCCCGCCGACAGATGGGCCCGGACGTCCAGGACACCATCTCCACGAACGGCCGGGACGACGGGACTCAGATCGACCGCCGGGATTCCCCCGGCGACCGGAGCGATAGCGGGACTTCCAGCGTGATCAGCAGCGGCGCCACTCGTGCCGGCTCGGTCGGCGGGGACGGGAAACGTCCCCTCCTGGAGACCGACGACTCATGGCGAACGACGACCCTTTGCCACCGACTGTTGGCGATCGATGGCCGGTCGTACCTCCGGGCCGCTCACCTCCGCGAGTCGCTGCCCGAAGGGCCGGCGACCCGATACTCGCATGTCCTCGAGGACTCGTTGAACAGCAAGCTGTGTCCGTAACCGCCGAAAACTCCGATATCGACCTGCTCCCGGTCCGCGAGCCGCCGGCGAATGCCGTATCGCCTGCGCTCGGCCTTGCCAGCCGAGGAAGCCTGCTTCCTCGCGGCAGCCGCGCGCCTTGCTCCCAGCCCGGACGATTCCTTTTGAGTTTCGTTACCGTACAAACGACAGGAAACTCCGCGCCCGTCTCCGCCGCCGTCGCAGTTGCCCCCTTATTCGAGCACGGCTCGAGGGAGGTCTCCTGCGACGACGTGTCATGCCCGGACCCCGCGAACAATAGCGCCGCTGAGTCCCAACACGCCACCAGAGCCCCGACCACCACCAGCAGCGTCGTCACGCGGTCTGCAGGACGTCCGCACACCCATGTGCGCACGTTCCCCGCGATATCGGACCCGAGGAGGTGTCGTCGGCAGTTCATCATCGGTCGAGTACGCATCGTTTCACCCGGCAACAGCCGTTGCCGGGCCGGATTATAGGATTGCCCCGGGACCGAGTCAAACCCGAATCCGGGCTCACCGTCGGAACGACGAGCCACCGCCCACGCGTCGGAAACGGACGAGAGTCCGATCAAAAAAAAACCCGCCGACAGACACCTGTCGACGGGTCGAATTCAAAAAAAGCGGGCGCTCCCTACTCTCTCAGCGTCAACCAATACCATCGGCGCGAAGAGCTTAACTACCGTGTTCGGAAAGGGAACGGGTGTAGCCTCTTCACTGTAGGCACCCGCAATTCCGTGTGTATTTCATAAATGGTGTTGCTCGATAGCGTATCGACCCCCTCGGGGTCGACTCCTTGCCGGCCACTCCTCTCCTGGCACCCGGACCGTCACGGCCCGAGGACAGAAAAATCAACGTTGGCGGGTCGCTCGACAAGAGCGCTGACAGACCCGACGCCCCACCGTACAGAGGACGCGCCGTCCTCCGACAGACGAGCCGCAGGATTCTGCCGCACCGAATCTGCGCGAAAAAGAAAGCAGACAAGCCGATCGGTAAATTAGTACCGGTCAGCTGAATGCATTGCTGCACTTACACCTCCGGCCTATCAACCTCGTAGTCTTCGAGGTACCTCATGGGATATCTAGTTTTGAGGAAGGCTTCACGCTTAGATGCTTTCAGCGTTTATCCTTTCCGAACGTAGCTACCCAGCGATGCCCTGGACAGGACAACTGGAACACCAGAGGTTCGTCCGACCCAATCCTCTCGTACTAGGGTCAAGGCCTCTCAAATATCCTACACCCACGGTAGATAGGGACCGACCTGGCTCACGCCGGT
>CAYMLL010000445.1:0-4822 GCA_964390645.1 uncultured Planctomycetia bacterium
CTGCGTCAGATCGTAGGCTCCGGATCCGACGCGCGATGGCCCGATGAAGGTCCGACGATCTGCGAGCCGCTTCCAGGTCTTCAGGTCGCGGCTCATCGCGAGCTGCACGAGGTGAAATCCGTCGGTGTTCGGGTAGTTGGGGACCCGCCCGGTCGCGTGGTACATCGCGGGCATACCGATGTAGAGACCTTCGTAGTGGAACACGCCCATGTTGTAGACGTCGACGCGGTGGACGTCGGGGTCGTCATGGAACGGAGGCAGGAGCGTCGGGTCCTCCCGTCGGGACCGGATGTGCTGCACGCCGAGCCGCTGATCGAGCTCGTCGGCCTCGAAGACGACGCCGTGGTCGGTCCACTTCTCGAAGTCCCTGCTGACCGCGATGGCCACCGAGCGTCCGTACTTGCCACCGCGCTTGACGGTGTGGATGAACAGACCGGCGGCCGGGTCGTAGCTCAGGTTTGCCTCGTCCGAGCTCGGGATCCTCGGCACCTCGATTCTCGCCCAGTGGACACCGTCCCTGCTGACGGCGAACCCCTCGTTTGCCAGAGCCGCCTTGTAGCGTCGGGAGGCTCGCGAATCCGTCGGGTCGCGGACCACGAGATCCGTGCGCAGGTCGGGCTTCGGTCCCGGCGTCCAGTGCAGACCATCTCGGCTTCGCCAGAAGGACGCATCGATACCGAGCACCCACAGCTTGTAGACCTTCCCGGTCGGATCCCAGGCCGGCGCCGACCGCGTCTGGATCGTCTGGCCCGGCGTCGGGCTGCGCAGGACCGCGCCACGCTTGTCCGGGTGGTGCAGGGCCCGGCGCAGGTTCGCCATCCGCGCGACGCCGTGGTCGTCGAGGAAGAGCTGCCTCTGTCCGGCGACGACCGCGAACGCCGCCCCGCCGCCAACATCCACGGTCCCGGCTGCGGACGTCGTCGCTGCCGCCGCGGTCAACAGCACGGCCGCGATCGCCGCTCGTCCTGCGGGGAGCTCGCGCTGCGGGTGCTCGTGGGGCAGGGACATGGAGCCTCCGGGAATCTGACGACGGGACCGCTCCTCCCCCGGAATCCACTCCGTCGCTCGACGGGCCGGTGGCCGCGGCCGGTGGCCACGGGATCGGTGCCGGCGCGCCGTTCGCGCCAGGCGGAATTCTCGACGATCTCAGCACGGATTGCGACGCGCTCCTTGGCGGGGTCGGTGGCCCTTCGCTGCCCTCTCGAGCTCTCCCGGGCGGCGGGCGTCGCCTGCCTTAGCGAGGCGGTGTGCGACCGAGCCTGCGGAACGTTGATTGTCCGGCGTTCTCCTCATGGTTACCGTGAAGACATGTCACGTCACCGCGGAATCAGCGTCGTGTCCTGGTTCTCCCTCCTTCTCGCGACGTCCATCGCCGGCGCCGAGTCGCCGCGTCTCGAGTCGTCGGACGACTTCTTTCGCGAGGCGCATGTCTGGGATGTCCACCTCTCGTTGCCGGCGGCGAGCTTCGAGGCCATGGAGCCCGAGGGGGGCGGCCGGCGGCGATCCGCTATCCGTTTCCCCTACGTGCGGGCGAAGGTGTCGGTCGCGGGCCGCTCGTTCACGGACGTCGGCCTGCGGTACAAGGGCAACTCGAGCTTCATGGCGGCGCGAAGGACCCTGAAGCGGTCCTTCAAGATCGACTTCAACCGCTTCGTGAAGGGCCAGAAGTTCCTCGGCCTCACCAAGATCAGCCTGAACAACAACATCCTCGACCCTTCCCTGCTGCGCGAGGCGATCTCGTACTCCCTCTTTCGCGAGCTCGGCCTTCCCGCGTCCCGGACGACCTTCGCGCGCGTCTTGTTGACGGTCCCCGGTCGCTTCGAGCGTCGCTACGTGGGTCTTTACACGGTCGTCGAGCAGGTCAACGCTGCCTTTCTCGAGACCCGCTTCGGCTCTCGCGACGGGCTCATCGTCAAGCCGGAGCGAAGCCTGCGATTTCCCTACCTCGGCGAGGACTGGGAGGACGGCGAGGAGGTCTGGGTGCCGAAGTCCGACGTCGCCGCCGCGCTCGCCGGGCGTCTGGTGAGCCTGACACGTCTCGTGGACAGCGCGGACGACGAGACCTTTCAGAGGCAGATCGGCGACTTCGTCGATCTCGATCAGCTTGCCGGGTTCACCGCGCTGCACACCGTTCTTTCCCACCTCGACAGCTTCCTGCTGCGCGGTCACAACTACTACATCGTGCTGCCTGCCGGGCAGCAGCCCCGGCGCCTGCTGTGGGTTCCCTGGGATCTCAACAGTACCTTCGCCGGGCACCGGTCGGCGGGCAGCCCCGAGCGGCAGATGGACCTCGACGTCGATCAACCCTACGCGCGCGGCAACAGGCTCCTGGAGCGCCTCGTGAGCCTGGAGGGGTTCCGCGCTCCGTACCGCGCCGCCGTCGAGGGGCTGCTGCGGACGCAGCTGCAACCCGGGTCTCTCGAGAAGCGGCTCGAGACCCTGCGCGGGGTGATCGACGAGGCGGCGCGGGCGGACGAGACCGTCGACCACGAGCGCTTCACAGCCAACTTCCGGCTCTCCGGCGCGTCGGACCCCACGGAAGGAAAGGACGGGAAGGCTGCTCCCCGGGACCGCAAGGACGCCTCCCGGGACGGCAAGACTGCCCGCCGGGACGGCGTGGACGCCGGCGACGCGCGAGGCTCTCCGGCCCGGTCCGGGACGGAGTCTCGAGGTCGTGGAGCTCCCGGTCGGCGGCGGCCCGACCCCTTCGGGACCGGCGGCAAGCCACGGCTCTTCGACTTCCTCGCCCGGCGGCGCGGGTCGATCGAGGCCCAGCTGGCCGGAGAGCGCGAGGGGTACCGGCCGAGCTTGCAACGACGTGGCCGCAGACAGCCCGGCCGTCGCCCGCCCTCCGGCGATCGACCGCCGCGACGCCCGTCCGGTGATCGACCGCCGCTGCGCCCGTCCGGGGAGCGTCCGGCGGAGCGCTCGTCCGGGGAGCGCTCCTCCCGGGAGCGATCCGCGGAGCGCTCGTCCGGGGGAGCGCCCCGCAGCGGGGCCGTCCGGGCGCCATCGCGCCTCCCGGACATCGGCGGGTCGTCGAGCTCCCGCCCGCGGCGACGAGCTCCGGGTGGACGTCCGTAGACGACGGCCCCGGGGTCGACTGTCCGGACAGCGGCCGGGCCCGTCCGGTGCCGTTTACCGTCGGGGCCCGACTTCACGGTGCGACGGCCTGCGGGGTGGTTCTCCTCGGGCCGGGCTCGTGGTAGCTTGGGCGCGTTCAGCGGATCCTATCCGGAGGCAGCCCATGTCCGTGGAGAGTCGGCTCGAGGAGCTCGGAATCACCTTGCCCGCGGCGCCGGCCGCGGTGGCGGCCTACGAGCCGTGGGTGCGCGCGGGGAGCCTGGTCGTGACGTCGGGACAGCTTCCGTGGGAGGGTGATCGGATCGCGTATCGCGGCAAGCTGGGCGCGGAGCTCGATGAGGAGCAGGGGTACCGGGCGGCCAGGCTCTGCGCGATCAACGCCATCGCGCAGCTCGCGGCGGCGGTCGGAGATCTCGATCGCGTCCGGCGGATCGTTCGTCTGGAGGGCAACGTCCACGCCGCACCCGGCTTTCGGGGGCACCCGAAGGTGCTCAACGGCGCGTCCGACCTCTTCAACGAGGTCTTCGGCGAGCGTGGCCGACACACGCGTACGGCTCTCGGCATCAGCGAGATGCCTCTCGATGCGGCGATCCAGCTCAGCGTCTGGGCCGAGGTCGACGCCGACGCCGATCGCGAGCCCGGCGCCTGAGTCGTCGGTCGGGCCGCGCCCGCCTCGCCCGAGCTCTCTGCGCGTTGACAAACCCGTCGCGTCGCGGTCTCATTCGTACCCGTGACCCTCACCGAAGCGACCCGAGACCGTCTGCGAGGTATCCGGCACGTCGCCCTGGACCTCGACGGCACGGTCTACTGCGGCAGCGAGCTCTTTCCGTGGACACTCGGTGCGCTCGCGGAGCTGCGCGGGCTCGGCATCGGCCGCAGCTTCCTGACGAACAACTCCTCGCGCGGCGCGGCGGAGTATCTCGACCACCTGCGCGGCATGGGGATCGACGCGACGATCGACGAGATCCGCACCTCGGCAGGGGCCACCCTCGAGCATCTCTCCCGGACGCTCCCCGACGCACGCAGCGCCTACATACTCGGTACGCCGAGCCTGCGGGCCGAGTTCGCGCAGGCCGGCATCCGGCACCTCGGTGACGAGGAGCGGGCAGCGAGCGCGGAGGCGACCGGAGATGAGCCGGACGTCGTCGTCGTCGGATTCGACACCGCGATGGGTTACGAGTCGCTGTGCCGCGCGGCGTGGTGGATCCGCCGCGGCAAACCCTTCGTCGCGACGCATCCGGACCTCGTGTGCCCCACGAACCGTCCGACCGTGCTCGTGGACTGCGGCGCCGTCTGCGCGGCGCTCGAGGCCGCCACCGGTAGGCGTCCCGACGCCGTGCTCGGCAAGCCGGACCGGCGCATGCTCGAGGGCATCCTCGCCGCGCGAAGACTCGACGCGCGGCAGCTGGCGATGGTCGGCGACCGGATCTATACCGACATCGCGATGGCGCGGGCGGCGGGTGTCCTCGCGGTGCTGGTCCTCAGCGGCGAGGCGAGCGCCGACGACGCGCGCGGGGCCGAGCCGTCCGCGGACCTCGTCGTCGACGACCTCGGGGAGCTCAGTCGCACGCTCCGCGCCGCGCGCTCCGGGTCGACGTCAGCGGAGGGCTGAGAGCGATGGACTCGTTCGTCTACCAGTACATCGTCGCCGGGGTCGTCTTAATAGTAGGCAACAGGTTAGGCGGTCGGCAGGGCTAAAAAGGCCAGGCGGGAGCGGGGCGGAGCAAACACGTCAACA
>CAYMLL010000446.1:0-4740 GCA_964390645.1 uncultured Planctomycetia bacterium
CCGCCGCTCACGTTCGACAGCGCGCTTCGCAGGGCCGCGCCCGCTGCGGGATCCTGGATGCGCTCGAGCGCGTAGCGGGCCATGTGCGACAGGTCCTTGTCGGCGAGCAGGCCCGCGAGCGTCGGCACGCAAGCGGCCGTACCCATCGTCCTGAGATGGCGACAGACGACGTCCTTGGCATCGCGCGACGCGTTCGTCTCGAGCACGGCGGCCAGCTGCGTTTCCAGGGCAGCGCGAGCCTCCGCGTTCCCGTGCGAAGCGACGACGGCGTCTTCGAGCGGATCGAGCACCTTCCGATCGGCTCCCCAGTCATAGGTCTTCAGGGCCTCGAAGGCCGCGTCCAATGCAGCCGTGTTGGCGCTGGCGGTCAACGGTCGAGTTTTCATGGTGATGTCTCAAGAAGAAGTTCGGTTCTCACGATCTGGATTACAACACCGACGGCTTACAACACCCACGGGTCACGCCGTGCACGGTCGAGGAATCGGTCGGCTCCGGAATCGCCGACGAACCGCTGATTGGCGACGTCCCACTTGAGCGAACGCTTGAGCCCGTACGCGACGATGCCCAGGTGGCACACGGACATTGTGTTGATCGCGTACTCGATGTCGCGAAACGGCTTCTCGCGCGTCTTCACGCAATGGATGAAGTCGCCGTGGATGTTCGACTCGCCTCCGCCGTACTTCGGGACGGGCTTCGGTTCCTTCTTCTCATCGGGCGTGCCTTCCACATGGAGATTCCCGCGGCCCGGGCGATTGTGGGTGATCTGGATGCCGTTCGAGTACTGGAACGTCAGATGCTCCTTGCCGCCTTCGTTGTGATACGTGACCGCCTCGGGCTGCAGATCACGGACGTCGACGGCAAACGTCGCGCCTCCGAAGTGGTGCGCGCCCCAATCGGTCATACCGCCGCCGGAGTAGTCCTTGTACGATCGCCAGCTGTCACCGTTGGTCGCGTAGCTGCCGCTACAACGCTTGCCGTTGTACGGCGCCCACGGTGCCGGGCCGAGCCACATGTCCCAGTCCATGCCTTCGGGGACCGACTCCGCCGGCAGGTTGCAAGGCTGCGAGAGTGGACCGACGTTGACGTTGATCGACTTGACGGGACCGACCTGGCCACCCCAGCACTTGTTGACGATGCCCCGGTAGTCTCCGAGCACGCGTTGGCTGCCGCCGGAGACCACACGACCGTAGCGCCGGGCGGCCGCGACCATCTTCGGGCCTTCTGCCAGGGTCAGCGATTCGGGCTTCTCGCAATAGACGTCCTTGCCGTTGCGGCACGCCTCGATGACGAGGTACGCGTGCCAGTGATCGGGCGTCGCGACCAAGACCGCGTCGATGTCCGTGCGAGCGAGCAGCTCACGGAAATCGTTGTACGCCTCGCAGTCTTTGCTCTTGTAGTGCGCGTCGACTTTTCCCTTCTCTCCTTCGCGGGCGTTCTTGCGCACATCGCAGACGGCCGCGACCTGCACATCGCCACGACGCAGAAACGAGCCCAGGTCACCTCGACCCCGGCTTCCGAGCCCGATGGCACCCAGGACGATGCGCTCGCTCGCCGGAGCGCGTCCGCCCCCTCCCAGGGCGGCCGAGGGGATCACGTACGGTGCGGCGATTGCCGCGCAGCCCCCCGCGAGGAACTGGCGGCGCGTTGGACGGTGGTTCTTCTTCGTCATTCTGCTCCTCCGTCGCAGTGAAAGTGCATGACAGGAAATGATCCATCGTGTGTTCGTTGCCCGATCCCGACATTGTGCACCTGGCAGGCTCGAGAAGGAAGGCCGTCTCTTGATGGCCGGCGGTTTCTGCGAGCGCCGTCGACCAGCGCCGGAGACGATCCCCGAGCCGTCCACCAGTCAGCGCTACGCGCCGACTGGCGATCATCTCGACATCTCGACGCTGGAATTCGACCAGCGACTGAATCGGAGAGCGGAATCGTTCTGCGGGGGGAGGTCACCCGCTCGGGCAGCCGCCGGGGTCAGGCCCCTCGGATCACATCGAGAGGTGCGAAACCCATGATGGAGGGTGGTAGCGTTCGCGGGAGCATGTCACTCACGGAGCGGTCGCGAAGCCCGAGTCCTGTCGTGACTTTCGGCCCGAGAGATTCACGCACCGACGCCATGTCAAGGCGTGGTTGCAGTCCTCGGCGACGGTTTCACAGCCAGGCGTGCAACCGGCCGGAACCCGTCATAGGGTGTTGTCTTCGCGGGCCAGTTGCCGCTGCGCATGGAGGATAACGCACAGCAAGTGGAGCTGGCTGCCGAACCGCCGCGCAGCACTCGTAGAGCCCTTTCACCTTTCTCGAGCCGGTCATTCGCGGGATCATACGACATCCCTTTCTTGTGGTACCAGCTTTCGCACCACTCATAGACGTTCCCGGACATGTCATACAATCCGAAAGCGTTGGGCTGCCGGGTTCCTACAGCTCTGGTTCGCCCCACTGCGTTGTCCTCCAGCCAGCAGTATTGCATGTCCGGCTTTTCGCCCCAGTAATACCGGCTTCGCGTCCCGGCCCGACAAGCGTACTCCCACTCCAATTCCGTGGGGAGGGCGAGAGACGTCTTCTTGCAGAAGGCCTTCGCCTGCACCCATGTGACCGAGTCGACGGGGAGGTCCTTACCCCGTTTGTCAGTAGGACCCTTGTTGTCAGAAGGGTTCTTTCCCATCACCGCCAACCAGACTGCTTGTGTCACTTCCGTCTTGCACATGAGAAATGCAGGGACGGTGACCGTCGTCGCCGGTTCGCCTTCGCGGGCCGGTTTCTCGAGCTTGCCTGCGGGAACGAGCACGAATGTCAAATTGGTCGGCTCGTGGAGGAATTCCTTGACCTGGGTCTTCTGACCACCACATGCATAAGCGGTGGCCTTCAAGTAGCGAAACCCGGCGGGGATTCCTTCATCAGGAGAGGCCTCGAGCCTTCCGGCGCCAAGTGCAGCAACAGCCGCACAACCAAGAAGTCCGCTTGCAACAGAGGCGTAGACGTTGCGAAGAACCGTCATGTCGTGCTCCTTCGAAACAAATTACGATGACTTTTCGCCACGAACAACGATCCACCCACTTGCGGTTGTTGCTCTTGCTTCTCACCTCGCCACGATGACCGGGTAACGTCTTGCCCCGTGAACGGGGCTCGTCAGTCAATCCGATAACGAGGCATCTTGGACTGGAAACAAAAGGAGGCTCCGCGCTGGTTGCGTTTGCTCTCGAACAAACTCACCACCAGCGGGGGCCTCCCTTTTTTCGTCTCCTGTCGATTGTACTACATGGTTTCTCGGGGCCGGTCGTTACTACCTAGCGGACGGTGATGGTCCCGGTCATTCCGGCGTCCGCGTGTCCCGGGATCGTGCAGACCACCGGATAGCTACCGGCGGTTGTGGGCACGAGGAACATCTCCAGGCTTCGGGCGTTGACGGCGTCGTACAGGAGCTCGACGGCCTTGAAATAGGGTGCCTTGATCTCGGCATCGCTGTCTTGCGCCTTCCGTGACACAGCGGTCTCGAAGAAGGAGGGACTCGCGTAGTAGTGTTTGCCGCTGTTGGCGATGTTGTTCGTCAATTGAAAGATGTAGCCGTTCTCTGCGATCAGCATCGGATTCGCGGGGACGAACGCGAAATTCGGTGCTTCGACGATGTCGATGGCCAGGGTCGTAGCAGAAGCCCAGATGTCGTGGGAGCCGGACAAGCGGGGGTCCTTGTTGAGTGACCTGTCCCAGGTCGACGAAACCTGCAAGTCGAGGGAGCTGGTTGCGTCTCCGGTGACGACGAGGGTTCCGGCCATCCCCGCGGCCGCGTGTCCGCCGATCGTACAGGTCACGTCATAGGTACCTGGGATCTGTGGAACGAAGTAGAGATCGATATTGGTGTCGCCGCTCGATCCCGTCTTCATTTCAAAGGCCTTGAAGTAAGGCGCCTTGTACTCGCCGTGGGAGGTCTGGGCCTTACGCCAGGCAACCGTCTTGTAGAACTCTGCCGCGGTGTAGTAGTGCTTCGATGTGTTGCCCGAAGGATTGGTAATCCTCACAATAGCAGGTTCTCCGACCGCGAAGTTCAATGTCGGAGGATCGAAGCTGAGGTTGGGCCAATCTTCCACCATGGTGACCGTGTGAGTCGGGCCACTGGGCCAGGTCGCCGCTCTCACCAGCTCGGAGGCGGTGGTTCCGACCTCGTCAACCTCGAAAGTATGGGACATTCCCGCAGCCTCGTGGCCACGGATGGTGCATATGGCCGAATAGCTTCCGGCTACCGTGGGAACCAGGAACAGCTCGAGGCTCTTCTCCTCGTCGTCGTCCACCAGGAGCTCCACGGCCTTGAAATAGGGCGCCTTGATCTCGGCATCGCTATCTTGCGCCTTCCGTGTGACACAGCTCCGATAGAAGGAGGACGCGGTGTAGTAGTGCTTGCTCGCGTTCCCTGCCGGATTCGCGAGCCGCAGGATATAGCCCTGGTCCTTGGCGTATCGGGGGGTGGTACTGAAGGCCAGTCCGTCGTCAGTTTCGACCATGTCCACCTGTACCGTTTGCGCCGTGGACCAGACGTCGTGAGATCCTGACAAGCGGGGGTCCTTGTCGAGCGACTTCTCCCATGTCGGCGAAACCTGCAAGTCGAGGGAGCTGGTTGCGTCCCCGGTGACGACAAGGGATCCCATCATTCCTGCGGCCGCGTGTCCGCCGATCGTACAGGTCACGTCATAGGTACCTGCGATCTGTGGAACGAAGTAGAGATCGATATTGGTGTCGCCGCTCGATCCCGTCTTC
>CAYMLL010000447.1:0-3391 GCA_964390645.1 uncultured Planctomycetia bacterium
CGATCGCCGACACGTCCAGGGCGATGTTGTCGAAGTCGAAGCGATCGATGAAGCCCGCGCCGGCGTACTCGTCGAGAGTCCTGTCGAAGAGAATCGACCCGAGGAGATCCCCGATGGCGACGGTTCCCACGTGCACGATGTCGTCGAACTGCCCGTCCACGAACAACGGCTCGGCCTCGAGGCCGGCCTGCTCGAAGACGTGGTTCTCGAAGTCGTCGATCGTCAGGAGGCCGCCCTCGACGAGGCTCCGGAGCGTCACGTGGCTGTCGGCCACCAGCGCCTCGATCGAGACGAGGTCCTTCTCCATCTCGTTGTCGGCAAGGTCGGTCACCGTCACCGTGGTGGAGAGTCCGTTGTCGGCGACATACCGCGCGTCGACGACGTTGAGGGCCAGCAGCCGCTCGAGGTCGAGCCGCGTGCCCGCGACGAGATCGCCCGTGCCGACGAGCCCGGCGGCGGCGAGCTCCGCCAGCGTCACGACGCTGTCGTCGTAGAAGTCTCGCGGGTCGGCGAGATCGGCGGCGACGAGCGCATCGAGCCCGACGAGCTCGGCGGCGAGGAGAGCCTCGAGGTCCACAGTCGCCGACTCCCCAAAGCCCCCGGCGGAGAGGGCGCCCGCTGCGACGACGTCGGAGGCCAGGAGCTCCGAGAGCGAAAGATGGGTCACCCCGAGCTCACCCTCGTCGACGAGCCCCGCCGCGACGAGCTCCGCGATCGACGCGAGCTGGAGCGCGAGCAGATCGCCGAGGTCGACGAAGTCCGGTGCGCCGGACTGCACGAGGTTGTTGTCATCGAGCTGCCTCGGCGACACGAGTTCCGACACGAGGACCTCGGTCTGCGACGCCGTCACGCCGTAGGCATCGAAGTCCTCCTCGCTGATGAGCCCCGCTGCGAGGAGCTCCGCGAGAGCCACCAGGCCACTCCCCGTCAGCGCGGCGATCCCGACGACGTCGTCACCCGCGGCGTCCTGAGTGATCGACTCCGCGAGTACCGCGCGCTCGAGCACGTCCGACGAGAGGAGTCGACTGCGGTCCACCGAGCCCTGGACGAAGACATCGTCGAGAAGCGCCATCCCGAGAGCGCCGGCATCGTCTGCGCCGATCAGCCCGACATCGAGCAGGTCTCGCAGAGTGACTCCGCTGTGCTCGAGGAGGAGCGCGATCGCGACCTCGTCGCCTTCGATCACGAGACCGAGCCCCCGAAGCGAGTCCAGCTGCGCGGCATCGAGCGCGAGACTGTCCAGGTCGGCGGGCCCCAGGTCGACGAGGTTCGAACGCAGGAGGACGGCCAGCTCGACGAGGTCGTCGAGGCCCAGAAGACCCTGCTCGACGATCTCGGGCAGCTCGAGACGCTCCAGAACGCTCCGGTCGATCACCCCCGACGCCAGGAGCCCGGCACGCTCGACGCTGCCGAGGGCCGGCAGATCGTCGTGCGTGATGATCCCGAAGTAGACCAGGTGGCGTAGCTGGATCGGGCTGCCCGCGATCAGGCTGTCGAGGTCGAAGATCGCTCCCGGCCCGAAGAGCCCGTTCGACGTGATGTCGGCGAAGAGGGTCGACGCCTGTGTGAAGATGTCCGAACTCCGGAGCTCGTCGATCTCCAGCTGCGCCGGCCCGAGGACGTTCTCCCGCGCCAGGTCGGCGAGGTCGGCGAGGCCGCTGTCGATGAGCTCGCGGATGTCGATCCTGTCGAGGAGGAGCTGGGTCGCATCGACGAGAGCGCTCGTCGCGAGGTCGGCGAGGTCGATCAGCTCGGAGTCGACGATCGCCTGGAGGTCGAGCGCCTCGAGAGCCACGTCGGCAAGATCGACGAGTGCTCCGGTGACGAGGTCGCGCAGCGACGCGACTTCTCCGGCCGCCAGGTCCTGCAGCGCCACGCTCGTCGACCCCACGACGTTCGCGGCGGTGATCAGACCCCCGGCAGCGAGCTCCTCCAGCGTGACAAGCTCCGAATTGACGAGGTCGTGTAGAGACACGTTGTCGAACTCGTCCGCAAGGTCGTTGAAGTCGATCTCGAACGGGGTCAGGAGCCCCGAGGCAAGAAGAGCCGCCTCGGCGATGGCGATGTCGACGAAGTCACCGAGCTCGAGGAACCCGTCCTCGACAAGGTCACCTAAATCCGCGACGGCGCCGGACAGGAGGTTGCCGACGTCGACGAGCGTCGCCTGCGCGAAGTCGTTGGCCGCGACGAGGCCAACGTCGATGAGGTCCACCAGCTGCACCGCAGTCGTGTCGACCAGATCGCTCAGATCGACCACCGTCGACTCGACGAAGTCGGCCGCGGTGACGAGGCCCTGCTGGATGAGCTCGCTCAGGCTCGCGACCGCCTGGTCGATGATCGCCTGCGGGTCAAGCGACGTGATGCCGAGGTCGCCGAGGTCGATCAGATCGGCGTCGAAGAGCTCTTCGAGGGTCGCCAGGCCGTTGCCGATGATGTCCGCGATCGACACGAGGTCGACGCTCTCCACCAGGCTGGTGAGCTGGAAGCCGAAGTCCGCGATGTTCGTCGCCAGCGCGTTGACCTCGCGGATGAACCCCAGGTTTCCGACGATCGAGCCGAGCGTGACGACCTCGGCCTCGACGACATCGGCAAGGGTCGCGAGCCCCGAGAGCAGGAGCTCATCGAGGTCGACCATATCGCTCTCGTCGACCAGGCCGTGGAGCGCGAGGCCGTTCACACCGATGCGGCCGGACGCCGCGATCGGCACCTCGTCGACGGCGTTCCAGTCACCCACCGAAGCGCTCGAGAGCACGCCGGCCGCGACCAGGTCGGCGAGGGTCGCGAAGCCGTTGTCGAGGAGATCGTCCAGGTCGACCTGGTCGCCGAACTGAACCAGACCACCCGTGACGAGCGTCGCGAGGTCAACGAGTCCGAGCACGTCGAGGTCGCGCAGTGAAAGCTCGTCGAGCTCGATATCGAACTCGATCGGGATCCGCAGCTCCTGTGTCGCGGGGTCGTACGTGACGCTCTCTCCGTCCGGCAGCACTGCGGCGCGCGTCACGGCAGCCACGAAGTCCTGCAGCGTGTCGACGTTCTCGAGATCGAGCTTCTCGAGCACCGCGAAATCGAAGGCACGACCGAAGTCGAGTGCCTCGCCGAGAGTCACGTCGACGAAGGGAATCGCGATGTCGAAGCTCGATGAGCGCGAGAACTCGGCGAGCCAGTCGTCGCGCAGCGCCTCGAGCCGCGCCACCAGGTCGTCGACGGTCAGCGTCGCGAAGGCCGCGAGGTCATCGAGGTTCGATGGCGTCGAGGCGATGGGCGTCGAGCCCCTCCCCTCGGCGACGAAGAGGTCGCCGCTGACACCGATGCTCGGGTGGAGCCCCTGCGTCAGATCCTCTCCGGCGAGGAAGGCGTAGAGCGGCAGATCGAGGTCGATCGCGCTCACCGG
>CAYMLL010000447.1:3491-4688 GCA_964390645.1 uncultured Planctomycetia bacterium
CCTCTCCGGCGAGGAAGGCGTAGAGCGGCAGATCGAGGTCGATCGCGCTCACCGGGTCGAGCGTCACGTCGGCGTGAATCCCGAGGCTCAAGGAGCCCTGGTCGAATTGCGGGTGGCCGGCAGTCGCCTCCAGATCTCCGACGCGCAGCGGCAGCACGACGTCCTCGAGCGACCCGGCCGCGTCGAGCTCGAAGCGCACCAGGTCGAACTCGAAGCCGGGCTCGGCGGTGCCGAAGTCGACCGTCAGCCCGAAGCCGAACGCGGTCGAGATCTCGACGTCGACCGGCACGAGCGCGGGCCCGACGCCCATCACCGCTTCCGGAAGCCCTAGCGGCAGGCTCCGCGTCGATGTCGCGGCACGGTCGAAGTCGACGCGCAAGCCGCTGACGCGTCCGCTCGTCGTCACCGGCGTGATGCTCAACGGGCTCGCGGACGCGCTCGGCTCGCCCGGAAGCTGCGGGATCCAGGACGACTCCAGATGCTGGCGCAGGCCGTCGGCGCTGGGGCTCTCCGTGGCGGCGAGGAAGCCCTCGATCGCATCACCGAGCCCGAGGAAGCGGCTGACGCCGAAGAGGTCGTCGAGCGTCGCGCCCGCAGCCGGAATCGCGCTGTTGAGGGACGGAGTGCTGCTCAGGAAGTCAGCCACGAGCCCCTTGATGGAGGTCGCGACCTCGCCCAGCCCTCCGCCCAGCCGCTCCGCCGCCAGCCCGTGATCGCTCGCGGCCAGCGAGACGTGCATCACGTACGGCCGCTGCACGGTACCGGGCACCGCGACGATGTCGCCCCCGAAGAGCGTGGTGTTGAGCGCCGTGCGAATCTTCGAGTTCGGGATCACGACCTCGACGATCGATGTCGCGCCGTGCTGCTGCTTCGCAACCTCGCGATGCAGCGCGGTGACGAAGTCGACCATCTGCTGCTCGGTCGTGCCGAGGCTGGCACCACCGCTCGCGGCTCGAGCGCCCGGTGGCACGTGGATGTCGGCCTCCAGCCCCGCGCGGTGCAGGCGGCCGGGAGCCGCCGGAAGCCCTTCGCGGAAGTCCTCGGAGCTGACACCGTTGTCGGTCGCCAGTCCGTAGATCACGATCCCGGGGACCGCGTTCGCGGCGGCCGCGACGGCGCGCAGGAGCCAGTCGGTGCCGAAGCGCTCGGCCTGCGGCGTGTTTCCGCTGCGCACGCCGGTGCCGGGATCCCGCGCCC
>CAYMLL010000448.1:0-4665 GCA_964390645.1 uncultured Planctomycetia bacterium
TCACCCGCGACGACGAACTTCGGAAAGGCCCGCTCGATCACCTCCTTGACGACCCAGTCCTCGGAGAACAGATAGCCTCCACGCATCACGAAGCGCTGCAGCTTCTCGACGTCCACCGCCGTCAGCTCCGCCGAAAAATTGATGTGCTTGTTGCAACCCGTACACCGACGCAGTCGGTTGTTGACACCGCCGCCGGGCTTGCACGTCGGACAGATACAGAAGCGGTGGAACTGGGCGCAGTTGATCAGAATGGCGCCGGTCTGCGACAGATCGAAGCCGGCGAAGTTCTCGCGGCGCACGATCGTGTGTGGCACGCCCATGCGCGAAAGCACGTGCTCCATGTGATCGTTGTTGAGATCCCGCTGGAGCTTCTTCGTGTACAGGGCGCTGAGGACCACGACGCCCTTCTTCGGTGCCTTCTCGAGTCCGATGAACGCTTCCTTGCGATAATCATCGAGAGTATCGACCGCGGTCCCGGTCGCACGGCCTTCCCCCTCTGGATCGAGCGGCTTGACGTGGAGCGTCGTGCCCCGGTGCTTTTCCCACCATCCGACCCAGTTGAGGACGCTGCGACCGAGACGCTGCCCGGTGATCTGCTCGAGCCCACGCGCGGCCGTGATCAGTATCTGCGTCGGCTCGTCTTTCGACTTCTTCTCCTCCGCCTGGAGAACGCCGATCAGCGCGTCGATCGACTCCTGCGTACGGATGGTGACGATCTTCGACACGGCCTTCAGCCTCACCGGCCCCGAGCCCTTGTCGAGGATCGGCCGGAGCGCGTGGACAACATTGCTCGACAGGCTCGCCTGCAACGCGTGAAGCAGGTCGCGCGCGATGGCCCTGTCCTTGTTTCTGGCGATGTACGAGCCGAGCTCGCCAAGCCCGGCCCGGTCGGTGAAGCTCGCGGCCGCCTCCAGCAGCGGCCAGTAGTACCCGTCGCTCCCGTCCGGGATCTTCGTGGCAACCGACAGCAGGGACTTCATCGACTTCTTGCCGCCGACGTCAATCAGCTGCTCGAGCCCCCTGCCGAGGCGCGCCACATCTCCGCTGCGCAGCGCGGACTTGACGCGGGTGATCGCATCCCTGGCGTCGTCCGCCCGGACAGAGTTCGAGAGCAGCCCCGGAAGAGCGGCGACGAAGACCCCCACCGCCAGCCCGAAGCTCCGAGTTCTGCGCAGCCACTGCATTCTGGACGCTCCTTCGAGCCGAGATCGGAACGATCGACACCCGTCACCCGGAACCGGGACAACGCGCCGGACGCCCACGACACGATCACTGCCGCCACGGTAATAATAGCCCTCCGGGCGGACGCCGCAACCACGCTCTCGGATGATCGCCGGCGTCAGTAGGTGGCCCGGCCGCCCGAGATGTCGTGGCAGAAGCCCGTCGAGAAGGTCAGACGGTCCGATGACAGGAATGCCACCAGCTCGGCGACCTCCTCGGGCTGTCCTACCCGGCCCATCGGGATCTTCGAGATCATGTACTGCTTCACCTCCTCGGACACCTGCTCGAGAATCTCGGTTTCGATCACCGCCGGCGCCACCGAGTTGACGAGAATGCCGTCCGTGGCGACCTCCTTGGCGTAGGCCTTCGTCATTCCGATCAGTGCCGCCTTGGTCATCGAGTACGGTGCCAGCCCGGGATTGCCCTCCTTGCCGGCGATCGACGCGATGTTGACGATACGCCCGTAGCCGGCCCTGACAAAGTACGGGTGCACCGCCGCACAGGTGAACCACGGCCCCTTGATGTTGACCGCGATGATCCGGTCCAGACTCGCCTCGTCGTGAGACTCGAGCGGTCCCTTGCCTCCCGCGATCCCGGCGTTGTTGACGAGGATGTCGACGCGTCCGAAGCGCTCGATCGTCGCCTCGACCATGCGCTCGACATCCGCACGATCGGTGAGATCGACCCGGACGAACATCGCTCGCTGACCGCCGACGTCGAGCTCGGCGGCGGCCTGCTCGCCCCGCTCCCTGTCGATATCAGCGATCACCACGCCGGCGGCCCCGTCGGCGAGGAGCTTGCGGCAGCAGGCGAAGCCGATTCCACGAGCTCCGCCGGTCACGATGCCGACGCGGTCCTGAAGAGGCATGAAGAATCTCCGTTTGCTGTGTCTGGGCCTTGACGGGAAAACGCGCACCATCCAACATCGAGGACGGCGCCGCGAACAACGCAATTCCAGTTGCGGCGCCGATCGCGGCTCCGAAACCCGGTGCCGACACGAGGTCCGTGCCCGACTCCCCGAAAGACCGCCACCATCGCCAGCAGCTCCTCGCCGTCATCGGCCCCGCCGGCCAGTCACGGCTCGCAGGATCCCGCGTCCTCGTCGTCGGCTGCGGTGCGCTCGGCACGCTCGCCGCCGAGTACCTGGCACGCGCCGGTGTCGGCACGCTCACCCTCATCGACCGCGACATCGTCGAGTGGTCCAACCTTGGCCGCCAGATCGGCTTCACCGAGCAGGACGCTCGAGAAGGCCGTCCGAAGGCCCTGGCGCTCGCCGCGCACCTCGCGAGGATCAACTCCGATATCGAAATCGACGCACACTCCGCGGAGCTTCGCCACACCAACGCCGAGGAGATCGCTCGCGGCAACAGCGTCATTCTCGATGCCACCGATAATGTGCCGACGCGATTTCTCATCAACGATGTGAGCTGCCACCACGGAGTCCCCTGGATCTACGCAGGCGCGGTCGAGACCGGCGGTCACGTCATGGCGCTCCCGGGAACGAAGGGGCCCTGCCTGCGCTGCTACCTCGGGGCGCCACCGCCGGCCGGGACGCTGGCGACCTGCGACACCGCCGGCGTGCTCGGCCCGGCTGTCGCTGCGGTCGCCGGCCTCGAGGCAGCGATCGCGCTGCGCATCCTGGTCGAGGGAACCCCGGCTATCGACGAGCTGGCCGGTCGGCGGCAGCAGCTCGAGGTATGGGCCCCGCGGTGGCGCGAGAGCCGCGTTGCGGCGGACCCCTGCTGCCCGACCTGCGGCGGCCGACGATTCGAATACCTGAGCGGTGAGATCGGTGACGACCGCACCGAGCTCTGCGGACGCAAGGCCGTCCAGGTGCGTCCCTCGCAGGCGCCGAGCGCGCCGGTGGATCTCGACTCGGCCGCCACACGCCTGGAGCCACTGGGCCGCGTCGACCGCCACCCCCACTACCTACGATTTCACGGCGACGGCTTCGCCATGACCCTGTTCGCCGATTCGCGCGCCATCTTCGATGGCTTGACGGATCCGACTCGTGCCCGTAGCCTTTACAGCCGCTTGGTCGGCGAGTGACCTGCTGGCCGTATCGATCACCACCCTCTCACCAGCCTCGGGCGCTGCGCACGATGAAGTCACTGTCCAGATTGATCTCCCCCGACCGCATCGTGCGACTCGACGAGACGTCGAAGAACGACTGCCTGCGCTCTCTCGTTCGAACGCTCGCCCGCAGCGGCGGCCTCGACGACCAGGAGGCGATCTACCAGACCATCCTGGAGCGTGAGAAGCTCCTTTCGACGGGTTTCGGCCTCGGGCTGGCGATCCCTCACGCGAAGCTGCGCGTCGTCAAGGACTTCCTCGTCGGGCTGGGTATCCATGAGCAGGGCGTCGACTTCGACTCGCTCGACGAGGAGCCGGTGCGCATTCTTGTCATGATCCTCGGTCCCGACCAGCGTCAGGACGAGTACCTGAAGGTGCTCTCACGTGTCACCGCGTTCCTCAAGGACAACCGCGAGAAGCTCCTCGACCTCCAGAGCGCCGACGAGATCTACGAGCTGACGCTCGATTACTAGCCCGCATTCGAGATCGCTGACGCGGCCGACGGCCCTGGTGCCCACGCGGCCGGAATTTCGGCGATTTCCGTCGCCTGGAGTCATCTTCATCGTCGTGAAGGCGGACGGCGCCGCGAGCAAGGGCCGGGACCGAGCCTGGCCATCCACACGACACTGAGAGCGCGGAGAGACAGTCGATGTCCGTGGACGTCAAGCAGATCGGGGACCGGGTCGAGAAGGAGAGCGAGGTCCTGCGACGCCTGATCGCCCGGATCCGCCAGCGGATCGTCGGTCAGGACCACCTGGTGCAGGCCCTGGTGACGGGCCTCCTAGCCAATGGCCACGTCCTTCTCGAGGGCGTGCCGGGGCTCGCCAAGACCCTCGCGGTGAGCTCGCTCGCAGGCGCCATCGATGCCGACTTTCACCGTCTGCAGTTCACGCCCGACCTGCTGCCCGCCGATCTCCTCGGCACGCTGATCTACAACCCCGGCGACGGCACCTTCTCGACGCGCAAGGGTCCCATCTTCGCGAACATCATCCTCGCGGACGAGATCAACCGGGCTCCGGCCAAGGTGCAGAGCGCGCTGCTCGAAGGGATGCAGGAGCGGCAGGTGACGATCGGCGACGAGACTTTCCCGCTGCCGGAGCTCTTCCTGGTCCTCGCGACGCAGAATCCGATCGAGCAGGAAGGCACCTACCCGCTCCCGGAGGCGCAGGTCGACCGGTTTCTCTTCAAGGTCAAGATCACCTACCCGTCGCGGTCGCAGGAGCGCGAGATCCTCGACCTGATGGCGCACGCCGGCCGAGATCTCGAACCGCTCGACCCCGTGATCACACCGAACGAGATCGTCCGCCTGCGCGCGCTCGTCGACGAGATCTACATGGACGACAAGATCAAGGAGTACATCGTCGACATCGT
>CAYMLL010000449.1:0-2545 GCA_964390645.1 uncultured Planctomycetia bacterium
GCCGGGCCTCACGGCCTCACGCGGTCCAAAAAGCCCACGCGCGCCGCCGGCGGCGAGCGGTTGACGTGAACGTTGAAGACCGACAGGAAGATGCCGATGCGCAGGCAACGCTCGCCGACGAACTCGCTCTCCTCGAGCTCCTCGAGATCCCAGATCGTGCCGTCAGCCGGAGACACCAGCAACCCGGGAGCCGTCGGAATCTGCCGCCGCGGATTGCGGAAGAAGAGCACCATCTCGGCCCAGTACGGCACCACGAGAAGGTAGGCGAGCCCGAACCACGGCGACAGCGCGGTGAGGACGCCCACGAGCACGCAGACCGCGCCGCAGATCCAGGACCACAGCCTCACGTCCCCGCTCCCCCAGGGAGCCAGGTACGGAACATCAGCCTCGGTCAACGCAGCAGGGTGGCGCGCGGTATTGACCGCGGAGGCACTAGTCTCGTCCACGGGCAGCGTCTCGTCCACGGGCAGCGAATCGTCCACGGGCAGCGAACCCTGCGCGGAGGTCAGTCGTCTCGGGAAGGCGGGATTGCCGTCACTCGCGACCGGGTGCGCGAACACCCGAGGAGCGACGAATCTTGACAGACCGTCCCCCCTCCGCTACAAGCCGGGGGAGACTCAAGTATCAGGGAGACAGCAGGATATCACCATGGGCCGTCAAAGCAAGACGCTAATCACCGGCTTGCGAGCGCGTCAGGTCTTCGACTCCCGGGGCAACCCGACCGTCGAAGTCGACGTCTCGCTCGAAGGAGGGGGTCGCGGCCGCGCAGCGGTTCCGTCCGGCGCCTCGACCGGGGAGCACGAGGCTCTCGAGCTCCGCGACGGCGGCGACCGCTACATGGGGAAGGGCGTCCTGCAGGCCGTCGCCAACACCAACGACCGGATCGCCCCGGCCGTCACCGGGCTCTGCGCGACCGACCAGCGCGGAGTCGATGCCGCCATGCTCGAACTCGACGGCAGCGAAGGCAAGAAGAACCTCGGGGCCAACGCCATCCTCGGCGTCTCGATGGCCGTCGCCCGCGCCGCCGCCGACGCCGTCGGACGGCCGCTCTACAGCTACCTCGGCGGCGTCCGTGCGCAGCGCCTCCCCGTTCCGATGATGAACATCATCAACGGTGGCGAGCACGCCGACAACAACGTCGACATCCAGGAGTTCATGATCCTGCCGACCGGCGCCGAGTCGTTCACACACGCGATGGCCATGGGCTCCGAGATTTACCACCATCTGAAGAAGGTGCTGCAAACGAAGGGCCTGTCGACCGGCGTCGGCGACGAGGGTGGCTTCGCGCCGAACCTCGGATCCAACGAGGAGGCGGTCACGATCATTCTCGAGGCCGTCCACGCGGCCGGCTACGAGCCGGGCTCGCAGGTGAGAATCTCACTGGACGTCGCCGCGTCGGAATTCTGTAACAAGGAGACCGGCAGCTACGAGCTGGCAGGCGAGGGTCGGACGCTCGACGTCGATCAGATGATCGAGTTCTACGCGCAGCTCGTCGACAAGTACCCGATCTACTCGATCGAGGATCCCCTCGACGAGAACGACTGGGACGGCTGGAGCAAGCTGACGAGCGCCCTCGGCAGCAAGACCCGCCTTGTCGGCGACGACCTCTTCGTCACCAGCATCGCTCGCCTGCAGCGCGGTATCGACGACGGAGCAGCCAACGCGATCCTCATCAAGCTCAACCAGATCGGCACCGTCACCGAGACGCTCGAGGCCATCGACCTGGCACGACGCAACGGTTTCCGCAACCTGATCTCCCATCGGTCGGGTGAGACCGAGGACGCGTTCATCGCCGACCTGGCCGTGGCGACCGAGGCCGGCTTGATCAAGACCGGCGCCCCTTGCCGCAGCGACCGGGTCGCCAAGTACAATCAGCTCCTGCGTATCGAGGAGGAGCTGGGAAGCGGAGGAGTCTATGGGACCGGATAGAGCGTCTCGTTCTCCGCGCAAGCGCAGCAGAGCCGACGGAGGGGCCCTGTTCTGGAACGAGCTGTACTGGTTCACCGTCCTGTCGATCACCGGCGCCGCCCTGGGGCTCTGGATCCTCCCGGCGAAAGCGGCGCGTCATCGAGGCCTTCTCGAGCTCGAAGGGGATCTGAAGGCCAAGAATACCCTCTTGAAGCGGCAAGAGCGCGTACTCGAGGGGGCCCTGCACGCCGTAGAGCACGACGAGTTCTACAAACAGGCCGTCTGGCGCAAGGTGCTCGGGGTGAAGAAAAACTCGGAAGAATTCCTGGAGCGCGATCCCGGCGACGGCCGATAACAGAGATCGTTGATGGGCTCCAGAGGGCTCTCTCCCACCAGATCCGCCCGGGATGATGGCTTCCGTGACGTGGCAACTCCACGACTTCACGAGTTCTGCACGCGAGCTGACCGCAAGTGAAGCCCGACGGTTCCACACGGTCTCGACGACGCTCGGCGCCGCGATCTCGTCCCGGCTCAGCGCGTTCGTCTGCCGACCACTCTCCGCCGAGCTTCGAGGAGCCGACGTCGTCGACTTCTCCACCGTCGGCGACGACACGGAGCTGCCGATCCGGGCCTACCT
>CAYMLL010000449.1:2555-4204 GCA_964390645.1 uncultured Planctomycetia bacterium
CCGCGTGCAGAGCACGTGATCACGAGCTCCGCGGAGCTTCTCGGCGCGCTGGGGGACACGCTGCGCGGCAGCACGCGACTCGCCACCGGCGGCGGAATCCCCGACCCCACATCCTCGCGTACGCTGACAGCGCTGGAGGACGACGTCGCCGAGGCAGCGATCCAGGAGGTGCTGCTCGCCGAGGCCGACGTCTGGAACCTCCGGACTCCGCCACGGGTCGACCGGCACGTCGACGACCCGCGACTGCTCGAGGTCCGCCGTCGCGACGACGCGGTCGCGCTCGCCCGCTACCACGTCCGCCTCGGCGACCGCCGCGCGGTAGGAGGCGTTCTTCAGGTCGCGGTTCCACCCGGCGACCTGCTGTTACAGCTCTCAGGCGTACCGCGGGAGAACGACGTCCCGACCTTTGGCGCCGTCGGCGCGAAGGAACTCTCGCTCCGCGTCGAGCTGCGCTCGGCCCCACTGCACATCACGGACCTGATCGCGCTGCGCCCCGGGGACCTGATCGACACCGGAATCGACGCGACCGCCCCGGTGGCCCTGAAGATCGGCGACAAGCCGCTGGAAGCGGGTCGGATCGGCCGACGAGCCGGACGGCTGGCAGTGCGGATCACCGGTCCCGACCGCGCCCCTCCCGACCGCGCCCCTCCCGACCGCGCCCCTCCCGACCGCGCCCCTCCCGGCCGAGCAGCGGCGCCCGGAGCCGCGCCGGCTCCCACGTCACGCTGAAGATCGACGACTACTTCTGCGGAATGCGGATCGTCGTGTCCGCCTGCAGGTGGACGTACCTGAGGTTCTGGTTGGCGTCCGTGATGCGGCTCGTCAGGCGGTGATCGCCAAAGAAGCGCTTGGCAAGGCCGGACAGCGTGTCGCCCTTGCGCACGGTGTACATACGGTACGCGCCCTGGCTCGCGGCGACCGCCGAGCTTCTCCTCGCGTTCGGCGTGTTCGCCGAGACTCGACGCCTGGGGACCGTGGAGGGCTCCGTCTTCCTGACGACGGCCTTCCTGGCGACGGCCTTCGGCTTCACGCCCGCAGCCGCCTCGATCGCCGCGCGAGGCGGCGGCGGAATCGTCATCGTCTTGCCAGCGATCACCCTCGCCTTGTCGTTGGCCGCCTCGATGACCGAGTAGTGCTTGCCGGCGCCGTAATACTTGCGCGACAGAGCCCAGTAGCTCTCCCCCTCCTTGACGAGATGCTGTTTCGGAAATCCGAGGCTCGAAACACCGGAGGCTCCCTTCGGAACACCGTCGGCGCGGCCCTTCGAAGCGTCGACAGCTCCTGGGGTACCCGCCTCGAAAGTTCCCGTGGAGCCCGCCCGCGAAGTCACCGAACCGGTGGGTCCGGCTCCGAAGGTGGTCGATGGCACCAGGACGCGCGTGCTCGGCGCCCCGGGAACCTCCCTCTCCGCGCTGTCCACCACCGAGCCCACCTCCGAACCCCGAGACTCCGTCAGCCGACGTAGTCGCTCGGCCTCCGCCCGTCGCCGACGCTCGGTTTCGACGTTGGACACCGGCGGCGACAGCTCACCACCGGCACCCGATGTTGCCGGAATCGTGCCGGCTTCGGTCGTGCGCGTGCTGACCAGCGCGTCGGGATCGGTAGCCGCTCCCGACAGGCTGACAGTGTCTCCCGCATAAGCCCAGCGG
>CAYMLL010000449.1:4214-4655 GCA_964390645.1 uncultured Planctomycetia bacterium
GCCCCCGCGGGAGCTGCCGCCCGGATTGCGGTTCCGGAGCCCGCCCTCAGAACCCACGCTCGCCGCCCCGCGGCCACCCGTGCGGTACGCGAGCGCCGAGCGGCGATCGATCACCGAGTTCCGCGGCAGGTTTCGCAGGCTGCCGTGGGCCAACCTCGCACCGCGCGACGATCGACCGCGATTCGCACTGCCAGACCCGTTGACGAGCGGCTGCGTTGTGCGGCTGTTCACGGCTCCACCGTTGTTCGCGGCTTCACCGTTGTTCGCGGCTTCACCGTTGTTCGCAGCTTCACCGTTGTTCGTAGCTTCACCGTCTCGGGTCACGGCGCCGGGCTCGATCGTCTCACCGATACCGCCCCCTTTCTGACCGCCGTCCGTGGCCACGCCGTCGCCGCCGTCCGGAGGCTCCACCAGGGGCGTGTCGTTCTTGACATACTGAGC
>CAYMLL010000450.1:0-4623 GCA_964390645.1 uncultured Planctomycetia bacterium
AGTGATGATCTACGGCTCGACTCCGACGCACCGGGGAGACGGTGCCATCAGCGGCTACCTGATCGACTGGATCGACCGGATCGACGACCACGGCATCCGTATCATCCGTTACGACAGCGGCGTCCCCGTGTTCCTCGTCCTCGGCACTCCGGACATCGCCGAGCCCCCACTCACATGGCGCATCGAGGTCGAGGGAGAGACGATTCGCGTGCTCGCGGACGACGTGCCCGCGATCGAGATCGATGATGACACGCACCGCGCCGGAGTCTTCGGCGTCTGGGCCTACCAGAACAGCACGCAGATGACGTTCGACAACGTCTTCATCGAGTTCACACCCCGCTGTGTCGTGCCCTGCATGACGTCCACCGCACTCAGCGGAACCGCGCCTCACACGGTCGACTTCGACGCGTCCTGCTCGAGCGCTCAGTGCGCCGACATCTCCACGATCGAGTGGGACTTCGGCGACGGCACGAGCAGCGAAGGGGCCCAGGTTTCACACACGTTCGAGTTCGAGGACACCTACGTGGTGACGCTGAGCGTGACGGATGCCGACGGCAACTCCGAGTCGAGGACGGCGGTGGTCAACGTGTTCCCGGACGGCGGTGATCTCCAGGATGACTTCTCGAACCCGGACGGCCCCCCGGAGAGCTGGACGGTCTTCCAGGGAGACTGGCAGGTTGTCGACGAGGAGCTCGTCGGCAACGCCGCCGGCGTGGAAGGGTGGATCTGGGCGGGCGCCCCACCGCTCTTCTTCCCGCCGACCTTCGAGCTCGGCTTCGACATGCGCTTCCTCTCCACTCCGGCCGACGGTGTCGGTCGTCACGCGGGAGTCATGTTCTGCGCGTCGGCACCGACCTGGCGCTCCGACGCCGGCACCAGCGGCTACGAGCTCGACTGGATCGATCGCAACGCGGATCACGGGCTGCGGCTGATACGCGTCGACAACGGCGCACACACCTTCGTCGCGGCGGGGGGACGTGATCTCCCCGAGCCCCCGTCTCGGTGGCGCATCGTCGTGGGACCGCAGACGATCGAGGTCTGGGGCGACGACGAGCTGCTGATCGACGTCGTCGACCCGACCCACCGCAGCGGGCACTTCGGGCTCTGGGCCTACTCGAACGGCCAGCAGGTCGCGTACGACAACTTCGGCAGCGAGCGACCGACTCTGACAGCCTGCTTCAACGTCACTCCAAGCCTCTCGTTTCGCGTCGGAGAGGACGCGACCTTCGACTCGAGCTGCACACGCAGCGACAATCCGATCGCGTCGCTCGAGTGGGACTTCGGCGACGGCAACACGGCGACAGACGCCGTCGTCGAGCACATCTTCGCATCTGCCGGCAGCTACGACGTCACGCTGACGGTCGAGACGACGACCGGCGAAAGCGACTCGACGACCCGGACGCTTTCCGTCTTCGAGACACCGGGTGGCTTCGAGGACGGATTTGACCGCGAGGACGGCCCGCCGGACGGCTGGACGGTCGTCCAGGGCGACTGGCGCATCCAGGACGAAGCGCTGCGGATCGCAACGCCCGCGGGCAGTCCCGAGTCCTGGATCTGGGCCGGGTCGCCCGCGTCACGATTCGAGAACGTCGAGAGCCTCGGCTTCCGCCTGGAGTTCCTCAACCAGCCCTTCGACGGCATCGGACGCCACGCGGGTGTCTTCTTCTTCGCACAGAACACGTCGCCGCGCTTCGCAGGCAACAGCGGCTACAGCATCGACTGGATCGACCGTATCGTCGACCAGGGCTACCGGATCTCGGTCTGGAACGGTGGTGTCGAGACGCCTCTGCTCGCCGGGGCCGGCGATACCGAGCCCGGAGAGGTCTGGGAGATCGAGCTCGACGGAGACATCATTCGCCTCATCGTCGACGGCGAGGAGAAGGCGACGGTCGAGGACGGCACCTACCGCTCGGGGCATGTCGGCTTCTGGTCGTACGTCAACGACCAGGACCTCGAGATCGACGACGTCGTCATCGGCGAGCCCGGGGTGATCGAGAACCCCCGACCGAGGTTCAAGCGCGGAGACGCGGACGCCGGCGGCGACCTCCAGCTTACCGACGGTGTGACGGTCTTCGGTTTCCTCTTTCTGGGAGACGACGAGCCGCCCTGTCTCGAGTCGGCCGACGCCGACAACGACGGGATTATCAACCTCACCGATGGTGTCATCGTGCTCAACTTCCTCTTCACGGGCGGCCCACCACCGGCCGGACCGCTCGAGTGCGGCGAGGACACCGATCCGGAGGGCTCGGCACGGGACATCGGCTGCGAGTCGTACACACGCTGCCCCTAGCGCCGTTTTCCAGGCTCCCGGGAAAATGGAGCCCCCTGTCCGACGGAACGCCTACCGAACGTGGCGTCGAAACTCGCGCGCGATGTCCTCGAACGACCGCCGCGCGCCATCGAGCGCCGTCAGGCGAACGAAGCCGTGGATCATGCCATCGTAGCGAGTCAGCGCTACATCGACACCGGCCTGACGCAGCCGCTCAGCGTACGCCTCGCCTTCATCCCGCAGGACGTCATACTGCGCGGTCAGTACGAAGGCCGGCGGCAGCCCGCCGAGATCCGGTGCACGCAGCGGCGACGCGAAAGGCTCGGCGCGTGTCGAGATCCCGGGGACGTAGTGATCCCAGAACCACGCCATGGCAGCGCGCGTCAGACCGAAGCCCTCGGAGTTTTCGAGGTAGGAGGCCGTGCTCAGGTCATCGTTCGTGACCGGGTAGATCAGCAGCTGAAAGACGAGGGACGGGCCGCCGCGCTCCCTCGCCATCAGAGCCACGACAGCGGCGAGGTTGCCTCCGGCGCTGTCACCACCGACGGAGACCCGCGACGGGTCAACGCCGAGGCTCGCCGCAGTCTCGACGACCCAGGCGGTAGCGCTGAAGCAGTCCTCCGCGGCGATCGGGTAGCGCTTCTCGGGAGCCAGACGGTAGTCGACGCTGACAACCGTGGCTCCGCAGGCGTTCGCGAGCGAGCGGCAGAGACCGTCGTGGGTCCCGATGTCCCCTACGACCCATCCTCCACCGTGAAAGTAGACGATCGCCGGGAGCAGAGTATCGACGGACGGCCTGTAGACCCGCGCGCGCAGGTCGGCGTCGACGACCGGCACATCGTGGTCGGTAATCGACGCGACCTCCGGTGGCCTGGCGAGCCCGATCGTCCGTAGACGCATGCTCTGCCGCGCCTCCTCGGGCGTCGACTCCTCCACGGGCTTCTGATCGATCCCGGCGAGGCGCTCGAGCATGTCCTGAACTTGCGGGTCGAGGGGCATGATTCCGTGAGGCCTGTAAGACCCGAGGTCGAGGTCGGCGGCGACGCCCTCCCCACACCGAGCGGGCTCAGGCGCGTCGACGGTGCCTCACCTCTCCTTTTCGAGCGTCTCGACGAGGTTGAACAGCAGCTTGCGCGCCTGCTTCGAGACGGTGAGTTTCAGCATGACGCGCTCGATGTCCTTCAGACGCCGGACCACATCCTCGATGGTCGACGGCGTCTCGGACTCGACCGGCTCGGCGGAACCACCGACGCTCCCCGCGGCGGGACCATCGCCGTCCTCACCGAGGATCCCGTCGATCTCCTTCTTCAGCGTCACGCGACCGACGCCCTCCTCGAAGACCTTCGCCTCGAGCGTCTCGAACTCGTCCTCGCGGCCTCCGAACGACGCCTCGGCGCGGCGCAGCTGATTGACCGTGTCGTAGGACGGAACTTCCATGTCCTCGCCGCGTTCCTGGAACTCCTCGACGAAGCTCGGCCGCCGCTCGCGCGTGTAGTCCATCGCCTGGAGCATGCGACGAACGACCGCGCGGTTGAGCTTGAGAACACCGAAGACGTAGTCCTCGAAGTTCTCGCATGCCGGTCGGACATGCCGCCAGAGCTCGGCGTCGCGGATCGACTTGAGATTGATGGCCACGCGCAGCCAGCTGGACTTCATCACCTTGACCTGACGTGCGGTGTCGGCGAGGAGTTCCTGAATCTTCCGCGCGCCGAGACCGGATTCGTGCGCGGCGCCCGTCGACTGCGTCGATATCACTTCGTTCTCCGGTGGAGATGGGACTGCCGAGAAAGCACGAGCGGGAAAACTCGAGCGGCGCCATCCTGACGAGAGCAGAGCCACGCGTCAAGAGCGCTCGTCGACGTGGGGCCACGCCGCCCTCTCAACGCGGGCCTGAAAAAACGCGCGGCCGTCTCTTCCTCGACTCAGCGTGAGAACAGCAGCGGGTATGTCGAGGCAACGAGCCGCGGATCGAGCACAATCAGCCGCTTCATCTCCAGGCTCGGCTTCCCGAGATCCGACTTGCGGGCCGTGTCGGGGCGCACATCCGACTCGTCGGCAAGAAGGTGAATGTACTTCGCCTTCTTCACCAGCTTGCGCTCCTTCTCGGCCATCCGGTAGCGCAGGAGCACCGGTGCCTTGCGACCGAGAGTCACACGAAAGTCGTTCCCCTGATACTTGACCCAGAGGCCGGCGTTGCTCGAGGCGACCGTGGCCTCGAGCCACTTGACCGACTTGTCCTTCGGATCGATGAAGGATCGGTTGACCTCGACCGCTTCACCGGTCACCACGACCCGCGCGTTCTGAATCTGACGGTCCTTACCACCCCGTCCGCCACCGCCCCGTCCAGCGCCGCC
>CAYMLL010000451.1:0-3443 GCA_964390645.1 uncultured Planctomycetia bacterium
CCCGGGTCGAATCCCTGGTTGGGGAGCTCGAGCCAGTCGGACGTGTCGGCCTCCTCGTCGAGCAGAGTCGTGCTGTTGACGGCCATGAACTCGCTGATGACGAGGTCGTGGGCTGCCAGGGGATTCGTCATGAACCCCGCGAGCAGAACAGCTCCCGCCACCCGGTGTGTGGAGTACCGCAAGAGTCTCTCCCGTGAGTTCCGTGAATCGAAGACCGCGAGTCCCGACCCGGGCTCACCCCGGAGCGGGGCGCCCGACGGCAATTCTAAGCACTCGAGGGCGCCCGCGCATGATCCGATCGCGACGAAAACCGCGCGCCCTCGAGGCTCCGGGAGCCGCTCGTGGGGAGTCGATCACATCCACGCCGTGAGGTCGAAGCCCCTGCGGGCGCGCCACGGGATCGAGCCCCGCGTCAGCTGCGCTCCGCAGCACGAGCCCCCGGGCGACCGGGTCATGGTCGATGGAACCTCAGCAGGTAGTTTTCCCGCAGGCCCTCGACCTCGAGCTCGTCGAGGAGCGTGAAGCCGGCGGCGGTGACCTCGGAGGCGACCTCGTTCTTGCCGGCGCGTACGTGACCGAGGATCCACTCCCGGGACACTCCCGGCAGGCGCTCGAAGTCGATGATCACCAGGTGGCCGCCGGGGCGCAGGGCCCGGTGGATGCTGGCGAGCATCGAGCGGGGGTACTCGAAGTGGTGGTAGGTGTCGCAGGTGAACACCAGGTCGACGGACCCGGGGGACAGGCCCACCTCGCGTTCTCGACCGGTGACGGTCTCGACCCGCGTCCATCCGCTCTCGCGGATGAGCCGGTTCATGTGATCGACGAGCTTCGGGGAGATGTCGACCGCGAGGACCTTGCCCTCCGCACCGACGGCCTTCGCGAAGAGCTCGAGGAATATGCCGGTGCCGGCGCCGACGTCGGCCACGGTCATTCCTGCAGAGACGCCGAGGCGCTCGACGATGTGTCGGCGGGAGACGAAGACCTCGCGGGACTCTCCCTCGAAGGTGCTCACGGCCCAGTCGAGGTCGAGCTCGGGCGACAGGAACTTCTCGTTGATGCCCGGCTTGACGCTCGCCTCGCGCGGCGGGCCCGAGCACGATGGCGACAGCGCGCCGACCAGGAGGAGCAGAGCGGCGGCACGAGGCGCCCGGCTCCGGCGGCATGAGTGGCGTGGGCGCTCCATCGTCGGGCGGCTCCCCGTCGACGTCGCGCGCCGGCTCCTCGAGGTCGGGTGGCGGGGAGCAGGCGCGCTCACTTCGCTGCGACCTCGCCGGTGGCGGCCCACTCGACACCGCGGCTCAGGAGTGTCGCGTACGACTCGATGGCGCGCGACTCGAGGTCATGGCCGAGGACGTTGTGGACGACGCGGCCCTTGCCGTAGCTCTTGACGAAGACGATGGGCTCGACCTTCTTGCTCCAGTCGGAGTAGGCGGAGGCGAGCACCTCGATCTCGGCGGTGCCGCTCAGCCTGGCGTAGAGCTCGTCGTCGGCCTCGAAGTCCGCGAGCCCGGCGGTGATCGGGTGAGCGGGCTTGACGATGTTGACCTTGAACTTGCTGCGGGGTCCATGACCACCCGTCCCCTTCTTCCAGACGCGACCGAGAAGCTCCTCGTACTCCTTCCAGCCCTGGAAGGAGCTGCAGGCGAAGTGCAGGGGGACGAGCCCCTTGCCGCTCCTGACGAAGTCGAGGAGTCCCTGCCTGGCCCTGGCGCCGGGCTCGGGGGCTCGCCAGAAGCCGTAGTTGAGCACGATCACGTCGTAGCTCCCGAGGCTCGAGGACTCGAAGATGCCGACGTCCTCGCAGACCTTGACGTCGAAGCGACCGGTCTTCTCGAGAATCGTGCGTGTCAGCGGGGTCGTCTGGCGCCACTTGTGAACGTCGAAGCCGGTGACCAGCAGCACCTTGATCTTCCGTGGCGCGGGCGCCGGCGATGCGACCGGGGCGGGGGCTGCGCTGCGAGCGAGAGCGCCCAGGAGCAGTGTCGATGCGAACAGGACGAGCAAGACACGGGCAGAGAGCCTGGTGAAGCGCATGCTGAATCCTCCCGGTGTTGTGGAACTCGTCAGGCGGGCATTGTAGTGCCTGCGATCGCGGGGAGAGAGAGCGAATCCCGCAGGCGCGAGTCGGACCGCCGACGGCCGGGATCGCCCCCGAGGGTCCGGATGCGCACGGAGAGTCCCGCCCCGCGAGCGTCTCGACGACGCGGTCCCGCCCCTCGGAGAGAGTGTCGATCCGTCCGCACCGCGGGGAGCCGGTCCGGGGAGTCGATCGGCGGGCGAGACTCGCGGCATCGGTGACGAACAAAGCCCTCACGGCGACGCCCGGCGGGTCGACCGGGAGGCCGCGAGGACGGTGGGTGTCACGGAGCAGTGGCCGGGGCTCTCGAGGCCGGGGCTCGGGCGGGCGGACCCCCGGGAGACTCGCGTCGGTCGCGGGCCCGGGTCTGCCCGCCGGCGCGGTGGCAGCATCGCGATCGCGGTGGCGACGTCGGATGTTGACTCCGGGTCGCGAGACACTGATGCTGGAGGGGGTCGAAGGGTGAGGTTCTCGTTCCCGCACAGGAGCGCATCGGTAGGCAAGAGTTCGCGTCCGGACAGGGGGCGGCTCGCGTTGTCGAGGTCGAGGGAAGGCGACGACGGGTCGGTCGTACGCCTCGCAATCCCACGGACATGCATCGGGAGGGTACTGGCATGGTACGTCTCTGCAACACGTTGGCTGGGTTCTTGATGGTGGTCGCGCCGCTCGGCGCTCAGGATTTCTTCGACGACTTCAACCGCGACGACGGTCCGGCCGAGGGGTGGTTCACGTACCAGGGAGTCGCGAACATCGTCGAGGATGAGCTGCTGGTGGAGGGGCTCGGCGTGGAGACGTGGACCTGGATCGACGCGGAGGAGCCGTGGGACACCGACGAGATCTCGATCCAGTTCGAGGTCTCCTTCGACCCCTCGGACAGCGCCCCGGAGGTCGGCCGACACGGCGGCATCATGTTCTTCGCGTCGGACAAGACGGTCCGCTGGGAGCTCGACGGCTACGTCTTCGACTGGATCGATCGTGCGGCCGACCACGGCTACCGCTTCCACCGCTGGGTGGCCGGTGCGGAGACGGCGATCATCCCGGACGGCGCCTTCTCCGACCATCCCGATCCCGGCGGGCTGTGGCGCATCACGGTGCAGGGGCCGATGATCTCGTTCTACGTCGACGGCGAGCTGCTGGCGGAGTTCGAGGACGAGACCTACCGCACGGGGCATATCGGGCTCTACGCGTACTCGAACGGCAACCACATCCACATCGACAACCTGATCGTCTCGGAAGACCTGCCGAGGGTCGAGGTCGCCGCGGAGCCGACGAGGGGTGAGGCGCCGCTCGAGGTCAGCTTCGACGGCTCGGGCTCGGCGGCGCCCTTCGGCCAGCACGTCGCGTACCGCCCGGACAACCGCCCCCC
>CAYMLL010000451.1:3453-4614 GCA_964390645.1 uncultured Planctomycetia bacterium
ACCGCTGGGACTTCGGCGACGGCGAGACCGGGGAGGGGGCCGTGGTCACGCACACGTACACGGAGGTCGCGCGCCGCTCGGCGCGGTTGACGATCGTCGACGAGGTGGGGGTCTCCGCTTCGGGATCGGTGGACATCCTCGTGGAGTGTCCCGTCGGTGACCTGTCGCCCTGGACGACGGCGGACGTGGGCGAGCCCGTCGAGCCGGGCTGTGCGGCACAGTCGGGCGAGTGCTTCGACGTCGTCAGCGGGGGGGACGGGATCTCCGGCAGGGCGGACGGCTTCCGGTTCGTCTACCAGGAGGTGACCGGCGACACGGTGTTGACGGCGCACCTGACGGAGGCCGAGGTGCAGAGCGGGGCACGGATGGGGGTCATGCTGCGTGGGTCGCTGGAACCGGACAGCATCTTCGCGTTCTCGGGGTATCAGCAGACGGGTGCGGCGCTGCCATCGTCGACCTATCGCGACACCGTCGGCTCGAACTCCCGGTCTCGTTCGTCACGACCGACGGTGGAGTACCCGAACTCGTGGATGCGAGTGGAGCGTCAAGGTGACGACTTCATCCTGTCGAAGTCAGCGGACGGTGAGGCGTGGGAGGAGATCCGCACGGCGACGATCCCGGACGCGCCGGACACGATGCTGGCGGGGCTCGCGGTGACGTCGAGCGACCGGCTGCGCAGCGGCCTCATGGCCCAGGTGACGATCTGCGACATCACGGTGGGCGACGGCGGCGGCGTCGACGAGGGCCCGCGCTTCGTGCGAGGCGACGTGGACTCGAGCGGCAGCATCAACCTGACGGACGGGGTCGCGGTGCTCAACTACCTCTTCCTGGGCGCGGCCGCGCCGTCCTGTCTGGACGCCGGCGACTTCGACGACAGCGGCGGGGTGGACCTGGCGATCAACGACGCGATCGGCGTCTTCAACTGGCTCTTCATCGGCGGCGAGGGCCCGGCGCCCCCGGCGCCGGCGAAGGCGGCGATCACCGAGAGCGACTGCGGCGTCGACCCGACACCGGACGACGGAATCGGGTGCGAGGACTCTTCGCCGGTCTGCGGCTGAGGCGGAAGCCCCCCAGCCCGCGCCGGCCCCCCGGGGCGGCGCGGCCCGGGGGGGGGGGGGCCCCCGCGGCCGCCCATCACCCGGCCCATACCACCCCCCCCCC
>CAYMLL010000452.1:0-4569 GCA_964390645.1 uncultured Planctomycetia bacterium
GACGAGATTTCATGGCAGCAAGAAAGAAGGCGAAGAAGGCGAAGAAGGCGAAGAAGGCGAAGAAGGCGAAGAAGGCGAAGAAGGCATCGTTGGAATCGCTTCTCGTGGGTAGCAAGACGAAGGCAGCTCTCAAGTCACACGGAGTCAACGTGGCCGGCGATGCGGTCGACGGACTCAACGCCGTCGTTCACTGGTACCTCGAGCAGGCGGCGAGCCGCGCCCAGGCGAACGGTCGAAAGACGGTTCGCGCGCACGACTTCGTGGTCGGCTGAGCGTGTGACACATGGGTGTGGTTTCCGCCGCAAGCCAACCGGCGGACCACGCCAACCGCGTGTTCTGTCCTGATGGACGGAAGACGGCCACGGTGGACGGTAAGGGTATCCGGAAGGCGCTTGGTCACGGGCCGAGCGCCTTCTTCGTTTCCCGCCTTCGAGGGCAACTCACGGTCGACTCTCGTCGTTCCACGGGGTGACCGCCAGGGCTCCTGATCCGGGGCGTCGTTCTCGGTGGCGTCGTTCTGCGGCGTGACGGGCTTCGGGGCGGTGACCGGCCCGTCCACGCTCGTCACCCGGAGGTCAGCTTCGAGCTCGCGGGGCTTGCCGCCGATTCCGAGCGGGCCCGACCCGCAGACGGGGCGACCGAGTCGTCTTGATCGTAAAACCGTCGGAGCACCTCCCACCAGTCGGCGCAGCTCTTCGCGGCGATGAAGGCACGCGCCACCGCCTCGGCGCGCGGATGGAGACGGCTGGACTTGATGCCGAACTTACGCATCCTGCGGCCGGTCTCGTTTTCGCTCCTGGAGCGCAGCGAGAGCAGGAACTGCTCGCTGAGCACCTCGCGCTGCTCCTCGATGCCGGGCGGCCGCGGCGTCTGACCCGCGAGCAGCATCTTCGCCTGGCGGAAGATCCACGGGTTGCCGATCGCGCCACGCGCGACCGATACGCCCTGCACGCCCGTCTCGCGAATCATCTCCAGGATGGACTCGGGCGTGAATATGTCTCCCGAGCCGAGGATGGTGAAACCCGGGTTCATCGCGACGAGGTCGCGCAGGAAGGACCATCTCGACGGTCCGAGATACTTCTGCTGGACGGTGCGGCCGTGGACCGTGGCTGCCGCGAAGCCTTCATCCACGATGGTCTCGAAGATGCGCCGGAATGCGTCCGCCGCCGCGTTCGAGTCGTCGTAGCCACGGCGTAGCTTGACCGTCAGGGGCACCGCGTCGCTGATCTCGGCGCGTACCGCTCGGAGAATTGAGATGGCGCGGGAAGGGTCGTCGAGGAGGTGTCCGCCGCGTGGCTCCCGGCGGACCTTCTTCACCGGACATGCGAGGTTGATGTCGATGACGTCGTAGCCGAGCCCGACGAGGATTCGCGCTGCCGTCGCCATGTCCGTGGGATCGTGTCCGATGATCTGACCGGCGATCGGATGATCCTCGTCGTCGAGCTCGGCGTCTCGCAGCGCCTTGCCGCCTGACAGCAGAAAGCGATCCAGCATCGCTTCCGTCACCGCGAAGGGGGAGCCCTGACGGCGGGCCATGACGCGCATCGCCGTATCGGAGTAGCCCTGGAGGCCGGCCTGGAAGAAGGGCAGCCGCTCCAGCCACGAGAGGGCGACGGGCAGGGAGGGGGAGTCGTTGGTCGATTTCACGGCGGCTGCTCAGGCGATGAGCTGATGAAAGACCTTGCCACCGACGTCCGTGCGACGGACGTCGCGCCCCTTGAAGCGGTAGGTCAGTCCGAGGTGGTCGAATCCGAAGAGGTGGAGCAGCGTCGCGTGAAAGTCGTTGACGTGCATGCGGTCGGCTATCGCGTGCCAGCCGAACTCGTCGGACGCGCCGAGAGTTTGTCCTCCCTTGACGCCGCCGCCGGCCATCCACATCGAGAAGCTGTACGGGTGGTGGTCGCGTCCCGTGTTGAACTTGCCTGCGCTGCGGTTCTCGCCGAGTGGAGTACGTCCGAACTCGCCGCCCCAGATGACGAGGGTCGAGTCCAGGAGACCGCGCTGCTTGAGGTCATGAAGGAGCGCAGCCACCGGCTGGTCCGCCATCGTCGAGTTGTACTTCAGCTGACGATCGAGGTCGCTGTGATGATCCCACGACGCATGGTAGATGTTGACGAATCGCACCCCGCGCTCGACGAGTCGCCGAGCCAGCAGGCAGTTCGTCGCGTAGGAGCTGAAGACCCCGGCTCCCGAGCCGCGACCGCCGTTCTTCATCTCCTTACGTTCGACTCCGTACATGTCGAGTGTCTTGCGGCTCTCGCCGCGGAGGTCGATGAGCTCGGGCGCCGAGCGCTGCATACGGTACGCGAGCTCGTACGACGCGATGCGACTCTGCACTTCCGGATCGCCGACGGCGTCGAAGTGGCGGCTGTTGAGGTCTGCGAGCGCGTCGAGGCTCTTGCGCTGGATCGCGGCCGAGACGCCGGACGGGTTCCGGAGGTTGAGAATCGGCTCGCCCTGGTTGCGGAACAGAACGCCGGCGTATGTGGAAGGCATGAAGCCGCTCTGCCAGTTCGACGCGCCGCCGCTCGACCCGCGCCCCGTCGTCAGCACGACGTATCCCGGCAGCTCCTGCGACTCGCTCCCGAGGCCGTAGTTGAGCCACGAGCCGACGCTCGGGAATCCGAACCGGGGCACCCCCGTGTTCATCAGCAGCTGGCCGGGGTGATGGTTGAACTGATCGGTGTGCAGGGAGCGGATCATCGCGATGTCGTCCGAGCAGGTCGCGATGCGAGGCAGGAGGTCCGAGAACTCCATGCCGGATTCACCGTGGCGCGTGAACCTGCGCTTGCTGCCCATCAGCGTCGCGGACTCCTTCTTGATGAAGGCGAATCGTACGTCCTTCGTCAGCGACCGGGGCAGCGGCTTGCCGTGGAACTCGTTGAGCTTGGGCTTCGGATCGAAGAGGTCGAGCTGGCTCGGAGCCCCGGCCATGAAGAGGAAGATGCAGCTCCTGGCCCGGGGTGCGAAGTGCGGCGCGCGAGTCGTTGCGGCGCCGCCTGTCGCGGTCGGGTGGGGCGAAGGGGGGCCGGATCCTGCTGCGAGCAGTCCCTCGTCTCGGAGCAGGTGAGCCAGGGCCAGCGTACCGAGGCCGCTGGCCGATGTCGTGAGGAAGCCGCGCCGGCTGCGATCGATGTGCTTCTGGATCGGGTTCATTGTGCCGGGTTCTCCCGGGGCGGGTTTTCGGACCGTCGCTGGCACTCTCCCTGGATTCATCGCACCACAGAGTCGCGTTCCTGTCCACCGGCGGACGAGGGAGATCCAGCCCGGACGGTCAGCGGGGCCCGTCCGAATCCCGGCCAGACGCGCAGGACGCCGAGGACGGCCCGTACCGTGATCCAGACGAAGGTGATCCACCAGACCCGAACGAGGGCCCCCGGATCGGCAGGATCGACCAGCAGGAGCAGGACGGTGCCGGCGCCGGTCGCCAGCAGAACGACGTCGCGCAGGTAGGCGAAGTCGCTGGCTCCCCAGTGGACGCCATCGGTCGCGAACGAGGCACCGCAGATCGGCTGAACCAACGCGCAGATGACCCACGCCGGCCCGAAGAACTCCACCGCATTCTCGGGGACCAGGAGCCTCGCGGCCGGGCGTTCCAGCAGAACCATGGCGATCGCCAGGACGCCGCCGGCGCCGAGGCTCCAGAGCAGAGACACCAGGGCCGCTCGTCGGGCCTCGGTCAGCGAGTTCGAGCCGATGAAGTACGCGACGAGGCTGTGGGCGGTGGTCGCGAAGGCGTCGAGAAAGAGGGCGGAGAAGAACCACGCCTGGCGAACGGCCTGATGCGCCGCCCCGGCCTCCACACCGACCTGCGTCGCGGTGCGGGTCGTCAGGACGAGGAAGAGGTTCAGGCACCCGACCCGCAGGACCAGGTCGCGGCCGATCACGAGCAGGCGGCGCGCAGCCTTCCAGGCCCCTTCACGGCGGACGCCGACCCGTCGGGTGACCGCGACGACGCTCCACAGCGCCCCGATCCACTGGCTGACGACGCTTGCCCAGGCCGCCCCGGCGACACCGAGGGGCGGAACCGGTCCGAACCCGAAGATCAGCAGCGGGTCCAGCGCGATGTTGCACGCGTTGATCACGAGTGCGATCCACAGCGGGGTGCGCATGTCCTGGATACCGCGCAGGACGCCGAAGGTCGCGAAGACGAGCAGCACCGCGGGGGCTGACAGCAGTCGGATGACCATGTACTCCTGCGCGACGACCGCCACATCGCCCTCCGCGCCCATCCACCCCACGATGGCGGGCAGGCAGGGACGGATCGCGAGCCCGCCGACGATGCCGAGAGCTCCGGCGAGCACCATGGCGCCGCCGGCGTCCTCTCGCAGTCGTGCGCCGTCGTCGGCGCCGTGTGCACGCGCGGTCTCCGTCTGCGTCCCGACTCCGAGGAAGCCGAAGATCCAGAAGAGGCTCGAGAGCACGGTCGTCGCGACGCCGAGGGCCGCGAGCGGCGCGGAGCCCATGCGCGACACGAAGTGGGTGTCGGCGAGGCCCGTCAGCGGTTCGGCGACGAGCGAGACGAGGACCGCAACGGAGAGCCGCAGAAAGGTACGGTGAGGGTTGTGG
>CAYMLL010000453.1:0-4560 GCA_964390645.1 uncultured Planctomycetia bacterium
TCGGGGAATTGATCATCATCTCGACGGCCGGCACACGACCGCCCTCGTTCTTCCTCGGGATCAGTCTCTGCGAGACCACCCCCTTGAGCACGAGCGACAGCTGCATACGGATCAGGTCGTGCTGGTGAGGAGGAAAGAAATTGATGATACGCTCGATCGTCTGGGTCGCGTTCACGGTATGAAGCGTGCTGAAGACCAGGTGGCCGGTCTCCGCCGCGCTGAGCGCGGCTTCCATCGTCTCGCGATCACGCATCTCTCCGATCAGAATCACGTCCGGACTCTGACGCATCGCCATCTTCAAGGCCGTGAGGAAGTCGCTGATGTCCGTACCGATTTCACGCTGCTCGATGATGGACTTGCGGTCACGGAAGACGAACTCGATCGGGTCCTCGATCGTGATGACGTGCTTGTTGTAGGTCTCGTTGACGAACCGGATCAGCGATGCCAGAGTCGTCGACTTGCCGCTGCCCGTCTGCCCCGTGAGGAGAACGAGGCCGCGCTGGTTCGAGCACAGCTTCTTCAACGTGTCAGACGGCAAACCGAGGTCGTCGAAGGCAGGAACGTTGCTCTCGACGTGACGCAGCACGAAGCCGAGGTTGCCGCGCTGACGGAAGATGTTGACGCGAAAACGGCCGATGCCCGGGATCTCGTACGCGACGTCGATGTCGCGGAGATCCTTGCTGCGAAAGCCCTCCTTCTTGGAGTCTTCGATGATCTCGTAGATCTCCATCGCATCCTGGACGGTGATCTCGTCGCAGTCGAGAAAGCGGATGGTCCCGTCGACTCGCAGAGATGGCGGTGTGCCGACCTTGATGAACAGGTCGGACGCCTTCTCGATCACCATCTTGCGAAGCATCTCGTGGAATTCCATGCGAACTCACCCCATCAACGCCTGATAACTCGATTGCACGCCACAAACCCGGGCACGGCGCTGAAGTATACAATGCCCCGTACACAACGACGAATCACACGACGCCGAGCCGAGTACCCGAGGAAGACGAGCCCGCGATGCGCGACACTCGGCCCTCACTCAGACGTCGGTTTCCGGGTCGAAGGTGGACTCCAGCTCGCGAGCGGCGCAGACCGAACGCGCGGCTCGCTCCAGCAGCGTGGCAAGACCGGTGCCAACGACGGCCGAGAATGGCAAGACCTCGGTCCCGAGTCGGCCGGACAGAGCGGCGACGAGACCGGCGACCTCCTGGCGCGGAACGACGTCGATCTTGCTGAGGACGACCACGCGTTCCTTCGCTGCGAGCTCCCCGCTGTACTTCGCGAGCTCGGTCTCGATCGTGCGATAATCCCCCACCCAGCGATCGATGTCCCGCTCCTCGCCCGAGATCAGGTGCACGAGAACACGTGTACGCTCGATATGCCGCAGGAACTCGATACCGAGTCCTTGCCCCTGGTGTGCACCCTCGATCAGGCCGGGGATGTCGGCGACGACGAGTCGCCGATAGTCGCCCAGATCGGCGATGCCCAGATTCGGCTGGAGTGTCGTGAACGGGTAGGACGCGATCTTCGGAGTCGCCGCGGAGACGCGCGCCAGAAGCGTCGACTTTCCCGCATTCGGCAGACCGACGAGCCCGATGTCTGCCAGCAGCTTGAGCTCGAGGTAAAGCCTCTTCTGCTGCCCCGGCCGCCCTTCCTCCGCCTCCCGGGGAGCCTGACGTGTCGCCGTCGCGAAAGACTTGTTGCCACGACCGCCCTTACCCCCGGTGGCGACGCGCAGACGCTTGAGCGGGTCGGTCAGATCCGCGAGCACGGGACCGTCGCGCGGCTCGCTCCCCTCGACACTCTCGCGCACGACCGTCCCGACCGGGACATCGAGGAGGAGATCGGCTCCGCGTCGACCGTAGCGGTTGGCACCCTCGCCTTGACGACCGTTCTTCGCGACGTAGTGCCGACGTCGACCGATGTCGAGCAGCGTCGTGATGTCGTTGCTCGCACGCAAGTAGACGCTGCCGCCGTCGCCCCCGTTGCCGCCGTCGGGACCACCACGCGGGCGGAACTTCTCACGCCGAAAGCTCATGCAGCCGTTGCCACCGCAGCCGCTTCGAACTTCGATGATCGCCTCGTCGAGGAACATGACGACCTCGGCTCTCGCCAGGAGAAACCTTCCGCCCGGCGAACGCGCGAGTGTTATTCCGCGGCAAAGACGCTGATGCGCCGCCGGCTCTGGAACTTCACGACGCCGTCGATCAGCGAGTAAATAGTGTAGTCATTGCCCACACCGACGCCGAAGCCGGGACGAAACTTCGTGCCGCACTGACGGAGGATGATCTGTCCGGGCTTGACCGTCTGCCCACCGTAGACCTTGAATCCGCGGTGCTGGGCGTTGGAGTCGCGGCCGGTGTTGGACGCGCCCGGACCCTTCTTTTGTGGCATGCTGGGCTCCCGTTCTCGATTCAGGCCTGGATCTTCTCGATTGCCACGCGCGTGTATTTTTGCCGGTGGCCGACGCGCCGACGCGAGTTCTTGCGTCGACGGAAGTTCATGATAATCAGCTTCTTGCCCTTGACCTCTCCGACCACCTTGCCGAGCACCTTGGCGCCTTCCACCAGTGGCGTGCCGACGGCCGGCGCGCCCGCGCCCTTGTCAACCAGGAGCACCTCGGCGAACTCGATCGTGCTGCCAGGCTCGACGCCGCTGCGATAGTCGAGGTCCAGCGTGGCTCCTTCCCGAACCGCGTACTGTCGACCGCCATCGCGAAAAACTGCTTCCATCGGACCCGTTCCCTCTATCGGGTTATCGGTACTTTATCTGGTACTGGTCGGGGGCCAGATTCGGGTCGGCCCGCACGACTACTTGCTTGTCGTAAGTTTCCTCGAGATCGAACAGCTGCCGGCGACGCTCGTTGACCAGATACTCGACGACTCCCGGAGACGTGGTGACCTCGCAACGACGCTTGCGCTTGTTGCCGAGTTCCCCCCGCAAGCGGCGCAACACCGAGATTCCGGTCGCCCGAGCGGCCTTTACCCAGCCGGAACCGGAGCACGCGGCACAGCGCTCGTGCTGCGAACTCTCGAAGCTCGGCCGCACCCGCTGGCGCGTCATCTCGATGATGCCGAACCGACTGACCCGCGTCGTCCAGCTCTTCGCATTGTCCCCCTTGAGGCAGGCCTTGAGGTGACGCTCGAGCTGACGGCGATTGGCGAGGTTCTCCATATCGATGAAGTCGTTGATGACCACCCCTCCGAGATCGCGCAAACGAAGTTCCCGGGCGATGACCTCGGCCGCCTCGAGGTTTGTTTTCAGCGCGGTAGCTTCGAGATCCTCCTCGTCACGATACTTGCCAGAGTTCACATCGATCGCAACCAGAGCCTCGGTCTGCTCGATCACGATCCAACCACCGCTCGGAAGCGGAACCCGGCGATTGTATATACGTTCGATCTGCTGTTCAACACCGAACTTGGAGAACAGCGGAGTGGCTCCGGTGTAGTGTTTCAGGCGCTTGGCGGCCCGCGGCATGACGTCGAGGAGAAAGGCCTTCGCCCGCTCGTAGACCTCCGCCTCGTCGACGAAGATCTCCTCGACGTCGGAACCGAAGAGATCCCGGAGCGCGCGGGTGACGAGATCGTGCTCCTGGAAAATCAGGCACGGAGTGCGCTTCGTCTTCACCTTCTCGCGAATCTCGGTCCAGACGCCCATCAGGTAGTTGAAGTCCTTCTCGAGAACGTCGTCCGGCATGTCCTCGCCGGCCGTGCGGACGATGTAGCCGACGCCCTCGGGTGGATCCAAATTCGCGAGCCTCTTGCGCAGAGCTGCACGCTCCTCGTAGTCCTCAATGCGCTTCGAGACGCCGTGGCGACTGACTCCGGGCATGAGCACGAGGTAGCGGCCCGGCACGCTGACGTACGTCGTCAGACTCGGCCCCTTCATGCCGATCGAGTCCTTCGAGATCTGCACCAGGACCTCCTGTCCGTTGCGCAGGATGTCCTGAATCCGCAGGCGCGTTCGATCGCCGGGGCGCTTCGACAGGTTGTCCACCGGAATCACGTTCGCGTCCCTGTAGACCGGAAGCACATCGGAGACGTGAAGGAAACCGTTTCGACCGATGCCGAGATCGACAAACGCCGCCTGGATCGCCGGCTCGAGGTTGACGATGCGGCCCTTGTAGACGTTTCCGAGGTACTTCTTCTCCGCAGGACGCTCGTAGTGCAGGTCGTCGAGCCGGTCCCCTGCGAGAACCGCGATACGAACCTCCTGCTCATCCGTGGCGTTGACGAGTATTCGGCGCTGCGGCTTCGGAGCGTCGTCCTTCGCATCCGCGGCGGACTCGTCACTGTCATCGGATCGTCGAGCCGGTCGACGCCCCTTCTTCGATCCTCTGGAGCCTCTCGACGCCTTCGACGCCTTCGACGCCTTCGACGATTTCGCCCTCGTCGCCCGGCGCCCCGACTCGAGCGCGCCTGCGTCGTCCTCGCCCTCGGCAACGCCGAGATCGTCGCGGTGGGCGACCTCCGCCTCCTTGGACCCAGCCTCGGAGTCCCCACCAAGGAGGCCCCCGCGACCACGTCCCCCGCCCCCCCCTCCCCCGCCCCCCCCCGGCCTGCCCCGCGC
>CAYMLL010000454.1:0-4553 GCA_964390645.1 uncultured Planctomycetia bacterium
GGGTTTTTCGAACCTGACCTACGAGTCCTGCCGCCTGCGAGGTCGTCACGGCGGCGACCGTCGTCTCCCGCTGGTGTAGGAGCACGTCGGTCCGGCCCGCCACCGCAAGGCTGTAGGCGACGCCACAGCCCACCGCTCCACCGCCGACGATGACGATCTCCGCGGAGTCGATCTCGCTCACGGCTCGACGCCCGGCGCCGCGAGGCTCGGGTCGCCTTCCTTCGCCGGCTCCTCCGTCGAGTGCTCGTGACACAGGAGCAGGTAGGCGCAGCTGGCGACCAGCAGGACGACGCCCAGGACGGACATGAAGTACGTCAGGTAGCGAAAGAACTCCAGCCGGGAGGTGTCCGCCGCGACGAGATCCTTCGTCAACAGGACGCTGATCGCACCGGTGTAGCCGACCGAGTCGGCGAGGTAGATCGCGAACACCGCCGTGCCGGTGGCCCGGGTGGACGCGATCAGCCGATCGAAGAGGACCGTTCCGTACGGCACGTAGGCGAGATACGAGCCCAGGCCGCAGAGGATCATCCACGTCAGTCCGCCGATCTTTCCGGCGTCGTGCAGAAGGGTCCCGACGCCCATCATGGCAGCTCCCGTCGTCATCACGCCGAACGCGGCGACGAGCCCGGCGCGATTGCTCTTCACGAGGTTCAGGAGCGCCAGCGCCCCGAGAACACCGAACGCGACCCAGAGCTCCGAGCGCGTGAAGATGGCCTTCTCCTCCGTCCCGTAACCGAGCTGCTCGAAGATCTCCTTGCCGAAGTTGTCCCGAAAATCCCGGTAGGCAGTGAGGAAGAAGTAAGCGATCAGGAGCATCACCAGGCCGGGAAGGAACTTCTTCATGAAGGCCCAGCGATCTGCCCCCTTCATCGGCTCCCGCACGACGCGAGCGCGAACGTCCTCTCGCGTGGGCTCCGGGAGCTGATTCAGCAGCCACACGGAGACAAGGAACGGAGGCAGGAAGATCAGCCCCGTGCCGAACGGCATCCAGAACTGATCGACCAGGTGATCGTTCATCAGCCAGATGCCGATGTCCTTGACCGCACCACTCGCGACGATGAAGGAGCAGCTCAGGCCCGCGAGGAGCATCTCCGACGTGCGTCGCCCCTCGAGAAACCAGACGACGAGCCCCCAGACCATTCCAAGAGGCAGACCATTCAGAAAGATGGCGACGATCTTCCAGTTCTGCGGCAGCACCGCGAACAGCAGCAACGCCAGCTCCGCCAGCACGATCGTGACGATCAGCATCACCGTCCGCTTCCGTCGGGTGACCTCGGAACAGAGCTTGATGCCGATGACTTTCGAGAGCGCGTAGCCGAAGATCTGACTGACGACGAACGCGGTCTTCAGCTCGATGTCCTTCCCGAAGAGCTGCAGCCCCAGCCCGTCGTACGTCGCCGCGGAGAACGGCTTACGGAACGCGTACATGCAGAAGTACGCCGAGAACGACGTGACGATCGCGAAGACGAGGAACGCCGGCGTCGGCGCCGACGCGAGCCAGCGAGTGATGCTACGCTGCGGATCGGGTCTGACCTTGCTCTGCGGATCCATCTCGAGTCGCATTGTGCAGGATCGAACGATCTGATTCCATGGGCTGTACTCATGAGACGCGACGCGGATGTGGCAGTGGTCGGCGGCGGGATCCTCGGACTCGCCCACGCGCTGGTCGCGGCCAGAGAAGGACGCTCGGTGGTCCTCTTCGAGCGCCACGACGAGGCGCGCGGCGCCTCCGTGCGCAACTTCGGCATGGTCTGGCCGATCAGCCATCCCCCGGGCGAGCTCCGCGATCGCGCGCTTCGCGGTCGGGAGGTCTGGCTCGACATGGCTCGCGAGACCGGCATCTGGCACGACGCGTGCGGCTCGCTCCACCTCGCGTACTGGCCCGAGGAGCTCGAGGTCCTCGAGGAGTTCGACGCCGGCCCGTCGTCCGCCGGGCTGCCGACGGAGATGCTCGGCCCGGAACAGGTGCGCGAGCTGTGCCCGGGAGCTCGCGCACAGGAGCTGCTGGGCGGCCTGCGCAGCGACGCGGAGCTCTGCGTCGACCCGCGCGAAGCGCTCCGCGCGATCCCCCTCTGGCTCGAGAAGGAGCACGGCGTCGTGCTCAGATTCGGGACGCCGGTCGACTCGATCCAGGGGCACTTCGTCGAGACCCCCGACGAACGATGGCGCGTCGAGCGCGTCGTGGTCTGTGGCGGCGACGACTTCGAGACCCTGTACCCCGAGGTCTTTCGCGACACCGGAGTGACCCGGTGCAAGCTGCAGATGATGCGCACGGTCCCGCAACCCGACGACTGGGCCATGGGGCCCATGCTCGCCGACGGCATGAGCTTCGCGGGCTACGACAGCTTCCGCGCGTGCAGCTCTCTGAGGCGCCTGCGCGAGCGCATCGAGCTCGAGCGTCCGGAGGACCTCCGCCGGGGCATCCAGGCGAAAGCCTCCCAGAACGGTCGCGGCGAGATCGTCGTCGGCGACTCTCACGAGTACGGGCTCCCGGTGTCCGACGTGCGCAGCGCGGCGATCGATCGCTCGATCCTCGACGGGCTCCGGCGGTTTCTCACGGTCCCGGACCTCGAGATCGCCGAACGCTGGACCGGCGTCTACGTGAAGCACTTCGAGCGCGGGGACCTGGTGGCGGCTCCCTGCGACGAGGTCCGGGTCGTCACCGTCTGCGCCGGCACCGGGATGACCCTGGGCTTCGGCCTGGCCGAGGAGGTGTGGGCGGCATGGTGAGCCCCCGGCGCCCGTGCCCACCCCGGTCGGCGTCTCTCACCGACGCATCACGCGTCGATCCGCGGCAGTGCCCAGGGCTCGCGATACTGCGGTCGCGTCAGGTAGCGGTTCGCCGCGGAATCATCGCCGAAGGTCCCGGTCTTCTCGTCGAACGTGACGCTGCGCCCGAGGCGCCAGGCGGCGTTGCCCACGTGGCACAGAAGGCTCGACGGGTGGCCGATGGTCTCCAGGTCCGCCGCCGGCCGCTCGCGACTGCGCATGCAGTCGACGAAGTTGCGCGCGTGCACGAAGGTCGAGTCGAGGTTTCGCGTGCCGCTCTTCTGGAAGAGCCGCTTGCCGCGCTCGTCGTAGGCGCTCCACGAGCGGTTGCCGAGCTCGACGTAGCCCCGGTCGCCGAGGACCGCGCCTCCCTCGCCGAGCCCGTGAAGCGGGTAGCGGCTCCAGATGCGCATCTCGTAGGTGAGCAGGTAGCCGCCGTAGTCGTAGGTCGTCATCAGCGTGTCGGGCCACTCCTGCGCGTCGTCGAAGTAGCTCTTGCCCCCGTGGGACGAGACGACGCGGGGAAAGGTCGAGAGCTTCTCCCCCTGCGCCTCGACCGCCGCTCGCAGGCCCCAGAGGGCGTAGTCGAGACGGTGGACGCCGTCGTTGCCGAGGTCCCCCGTGCCGTAGTCGAAGAACCAGCGCCAGCTGCCGTGAAAGCGCAGGCGGTTGAACGGACGCTTCGGCGCGGGACCGAGCCACAGGTCGTAGTCGACCCCGGCGGGCGGCTCGCTGTCGGCCGGATGGCCGACGCTTCCCTGACGCGAGCTCTCCCATGCCTTCGCGAAGCGCACCTTGCCGAGATGCCCCTCGCGAATCCAGGCGATCGCCTCCTGCATGTGTGACGCGCTGCGCGTGTTCGTTCCGAGCTGTACGATGCGTCCGTGCTTTCTCGCGGCGGCGACCATCGTGCGGCCTTCGAGGATGTTGTGCCCGTCCGGTTTCTCGGTGTAGACGTCCTTGCCCGCCTGGCATGCGAGGATCGTCGGGATCGCGTGCCAGTGATCCGGCGTGCCGAGGACGAGCGCGTCGACCGTGTCATCGTCGAGCGCGCGGCGAAAATCCTTGATCGCCACGGGCCGCTGCCGCGAGCCGCTGCGGGTCTCCGCCACGCGAGTCTTCAGCACGCCCTCGTCGACGTCGCAGACGTAGCGCACGTCGACGTCGTCGAGCCTCGCGAAGGTCCGCAGCAGGTTGTTGCCACGACCGCGCACGCCGGCGACCGCGACGCCGATGCGCTCGCTCCCCTTGACCTTGTCGCCGGCCAGCGAGATCGCCGGTGCGACCCCCGCGATCGCCGCGCCCGCCGCCGCCGAGCCCGCGAGAAAGGTGCGTCGTCTCATCAATCGGTCTCCCTGGAGCCGTCGAATACCCGTCACTTCACCGGCGGCGCGCTGGTCGCCGGCATCCACCTTCCGAGCCGCTTCTTGACGCCGGAGAGCCCCGGATTGCCCGCGAGATTGGTGAACTCGTCGGGATCCTTCTCGTGGTCGTAGAGCTGCTCCTCGCCGTTCGGGTGTCGTATGTAGCGATAGCGCGGGCCGCGCGCCGCATGGTTGCCCCTACCCCACGTCGTGATCGCCGGACGATCCCGTGCCGCATCCGGGTTCTCGAGGAGCGGCACGAGGCTGACCCCGTCGAGATCGTCCCGCGCGGGCAGACCGCAGAGCTCGTTCAGAGTCGGGTAGACGTCGAGGAGGCTCCCCGGTCGCTCGCAGCCCGCGCCCGGCCTCGTGACGCCGGGCGCGCCCACGATCAGCGGCCCGCGCGTCGACTCCGCGAAC
>CAYMLL010000455.1:0-4549 GCA_964390645.1 uncultured Planctomycetia bacterium
ACCTGTCGCAGGACGCCGGCGTACTGTCGATCGGCGCGGCCTCGAGCTTCGTCTACCACGACGCCAACAACGCCGCCCGCAACGTGCTCCTGCGCAACGACATCCCCCGCACGAAGGACGCCCGGTGGACCTTCGCCGACGTCACGGAGGAGCTCGGCCTCGACGTCAACAACCGACGCTTCAGCTTCGCCGCGGCCTGGGAGGACCACGATCGCGACGGCGACCTCGACCTATACGTCGCCAACGACTTCGGCCGCAACGCTCTCTACCGCCAGGACCGCGCTCAGGACGGCACGCGTCGCTTCGTCGACGTCGCCGCGAGCGCCCGGGCCGAGGACAGCGCATCCGGGATGTCGGTCGCGTGGAGCGACTACGATCGCGACGGTGTGCCCGACGTCTACGTCAGCAACATGTTCTCGGCGGCAGGCGGCCGCATCACGACCCAGCAGGCGTTCAAGCCCGACGCTCCCGGGCTGGTTCGCACGCGTCTGAAACGCTTCGCTCGCGGCAACACGCTGCTGCGCGGCACCGCAAGCGGGGTCTTCACCGACGCCAGCGTCGACGCGAACGTGACGATGGGCCGCTGGGCCTGGGGCTCGAGCTTCGTCGACCTCAACGGCGATGGATGGGACGACATCGTCTGCGCCAACGGCTACATCACGACCGACGACACCGGCGACCTCTGAAGCTTCTTCTGGCGACAGGTCGTGTCGCATACGGCGAACGCGAAGAGCGAGCAGGTCGGCGAGCCGAACCGCCCCTACCTCGAGCTCTCCCGCATGATGCGCCAGGGCCGCTCGTGGAGCGGCCGCGAGCGCAACTGTGCCTTCCTCAACACGCGCGACGGCCGCTTCGCGACCGTCTCCGCCACGACCGCGTTCGACTTCCTCGACGACGCCCGCGCGGTCGCGGTCACCGACTGGGACCAGGACGGCGACCTGGACCTCTGGGTCTCGAACCGCAACGCGCCGCGACTTCGCTTCCTGAGCAACCAGTCCCCCGTGAGCGATCGCTGGATCGCTCTGCTCCTCGAGGGCGACGGTGAGCGCACCAACCGTGACGCCATCGGCGCCCGGGTCGAGGTGCATCTCCCCGGTGGAGTCGTGCTGCGCCGAACCGCTCGCGCGGGCGCGGGGTTCCTGACTCAATCGAGCCGCTGGATGCACTTCGGGCTCGGCACCGCGGACTCGGTCGATCGCGTCGTCGTCCACTGGCCCGGCGGCGGCGGCGAGACGCACGACTCGCCCCGCACGGGTCGACGCTACCGGGTGACCCAGGGCGACAGCGCACTTCGAGAGTGGAGCCGAGGACCGGCGGCCTCGGCCATCGAGCCGTCGGTCCAGGAGCCACGACCGACGACGTCCCGGGCGCGCATCCCGCTGATCACTCTCTTTCGCATGCCCGCCGCACCTTACCGGGACTTCGATGGAGCCGACCGCCGGCAGGACTTCGGTCACGGCAGGAGCGTGCTCATCGTCCTGTGGGCGAGCTGGTGCCGCCCCTGCATCGTGGAGCTCTCCGAGCTCTCCTCGCGCGCCGCCGACCTCGCCCGCGCCGACGTCGACGTCATCGCGCTGGCGACCGACGGCCTCGGCGATGACCGCGGCGACCCCGCGAACGCGCGCCGGCACATCGCGCGTCTCGATTTCGCGCACCGCAGCGGCCTCGCGACGGACGGGCTGCTGCGTATGATGCAGCACCTCCACGACGCGCACGTCGCGCTCCACAGGCCGCTGCCGCTGCCGACGAGCTTCCTCGTCGACGGTCGGGGACGCCTCGCGGTGATCTACAAGTGTCCGGTCGAGGTCGACCGGCTCATCGCGGACGCCGCGAGTTCCGGCGCGGACCGACACGAACGCGAGCGACGTGCGGCCGCGGTGCCGGGCCGTGCGCTGACGCATCCCCGGGCGGACGAGGTCGCCTCGCTGATCGACACGCAGGCACGCTTCCAGCTGGCGCTCGGGGTCGCGACCGCAGGACGCGTGGAGGACGCCAAGGCACAGTACCGCGACGTCCTCGCAGCCAAGCCGGACTTCGTCGAGGCGCACAACAACCTCGGACTGCTACAGCTGAGGAGCGGAGAGCTCGCGGAGGCCGAGGCGTCCTTCCGCCGCGCGATCGAGACACGACCGCGGACGCCCGCGGCGTGGCACAACCTCGGAAAGGTCCTCGAGCGCACGGCAGGAGCGCCGGCCGCGGAGGCCGCGTACCGCCGGGCCCTCGAGATCGACTCGAGGTTTCCGTCGGCCTGGAACGACCTCGGCCTGCTGCTCGCGAAGCAGGGCGACCTGCGCCGCGCGGCGACCTGCTTCGCGCGCGAGATCGAACATCACCCGGACCGCGCGGAAGCGTACAACAACCTCGGAATCGTGCTCCTGAAGAACCGGCTGCACGACCAGGCGATCGAGCGCTTCCGCAAGGCCATCGAGCTCGACGACCGCTACGTCGAGGCGCTCACCAATCTCGGGGTGGCGTACCTGGAGCAGGGAAGGAGGGACGACGCGCAGCGCGAGCTGAAGCGGGCGCTCGCGATCGACCCCTCGTTCACGCCGGCGCGCAGAAACCTCGAGAGGGCGGCCAGCCGGAACTGAGTCGAAGACGGACTCGCGAGGCTCCAAACGAAGAGCGAGGATCGGGTTCGCAGCGCCGTCCGACCCCGGAACGCCATGACCTCGAAGAGAAACCCCGCGCCCACCCTGCCGGGAGGACGCGGGGACTCCTTCGTCCGTGCGTCGACGCGACGCGACGCGACTACTCGCAGGTAGGCGACGGCGTCGCGCAGTCGAGATCCGGATCGTCGTCCGGATCCGGAGCACAGTCTTCGGACGCGTAACGCGTCCCGGAAGGCGACGGCCTGACCGGCGCGGGGCCGCCGATGAACAGATAGCTGAATATGATGACGGCGTCGCTGATCACCAGCTGGTTGTTGCCGTCGGTATCCGCCGCGTCCAGGCACATCGGCGCCTCGCCGCCGATGAAGAGGAAGTTCAGCGTCACGACGCCGTCGGTGAGGTCGATCGTACCGCTCGAGTTCGAGTCACCGCGGACGAAGCCGCCGCGCGGACAGGCCTCCTCGTCGTCGCGGCAGTCCTCGTCGTCGCAGTCGACATCGCCGTCCCCGTCATCGTCCACACCGTTCGTACAGTTCTCCGGGAGGCTCGCGCCGAAGACCAGGGTCGAGTCGGGCGCCGCGTCGTCGCAGTCGGGCCGGTCGTCGACCGTCAGCGTGAAGGTCCAGTCGGAGACGGTGTCGAGGAACATCTCGATCTCGACCTCGGCCCCGGAGAAGCCCGAGGTCGACGCGATCGTCGGCGCGGCGACACCGTTGTCGGCGGTCAGGACGTAGGAGATCAGGTCGCCGGTGTCGTCCGTCGCGGTCGCGGTCATCCGGTGCGTGGCACCGAAGATCGCACCGGTCTCGGCAACGTCCAGAGCCGTGATGTGGGTGTCGGCGAAGTCCGCCTCGCCCTCGTCCGTCGGGCATGGAGAAGGCTCGAAGTCCGACCGCTCCAGCTGCCAGTTGGTGAGCACCTGGCACGGCAGCAGGACACCGTCGTGAATACGCACACGAGCCAGGCTGAGCTGACCCTGAAGTCCGAGAGTGAAGGTGATGCCATCGGACTCCACCTGCTGAGCCAGCGAGATGCGCGCGTCCGGATGCGTGTTGATGGCACCGAAGCCGAGAAGCTCCTCGTTCCAGAGCTCCCCGTCCGAGTAGACCCGGGTCGTCTCGCCATCGTAGGTGTAGACGAGGTGGTGCCACTGGTTCGCCTCCGGAGCGCCGGCGGTGAAGGTGTTGTTGATCCAGCCGATGTCGGGTCCACCGCCACCCCAGTGGCCGACGGCACCGAAGTTCCCGTGGTTGCCGTAGTTGAACGACATGTTCGAGCCGTCCGGACCACCGCGCTTCCCCCAGGACAGCAGCGTCTCCTCGCCGGGGATTTCCGGGTTGAAGGCCCAGACCTCGATGGTGCGATCGGGATCGGGTCCGAGGAGCCCCTCGGGCACCAGGGGGTCCTCCTCCGACGACTGGAACGAGTCCCCGGAGCGACCGTCCTCGTTGAAGCTGACGGCCAGCGCGCCTGCCAGACCCCGGGCGACGATCTGCGGATCGCCGACCGGGTTGAAGTCGTCGAGCTCGCCGTTGTTCAGCCAGGCGCCGAGAGGCCCGTCGGGCAACTCGCCATCCTCGAGCAGGTCCGCGACGTCGAGGTCCACGAAGAGGTCATCCGCGATCTGCAGGCCGGCGCCTACCTCGATCTCGAGGAGCTCGACGGTCCACGTCGCGACACCGATTTCGTCACAGCCGCTTTGAGCCTCGATCTCGACCTCGAAGACCTCGGGTGGGGGATCGGGAATCGTGTACGAGAAGAGGCCGTCGTCCGTGACCGTCCCGCCGTCGGGCGACAGGACTGTCAGCGTCGGACTCGGAGTGCCGGTGACCTCGAGCTGGTACGTGTATTCCAGGGCCACCGAGCAGTACTGGTCGAGCTCCGGCACATTCACGAAATCCGGTGCCACGAGACAGTCGGCGCTCTTGGGGCAGTCG
>CAYMLL010000456.1:0-2660 GCA_964390645.1 uncultured Planctomycetia bacterium
AGGGCGCCTACACGGTGATCTTCACCCAGGATGGTTTCGACGTCCTGAACAGTACCATTCCTCTGGAGGTCAACCCCTTCCAGAACGCTCCGTGATCGGCTGAGTTGCCGGTGTCGTCCGGCACCGGCTTGACTGACCGAGGCTGTTGCCCCCTTCGTGCCCCTCGTGGGTGCGGAGGGCCGTTCTTTCGAACGGCAGGGAATCTGTTTGTCGGCGAGCGCCTGCCCTTGGGCGCACGGAGCAATCCGGCGGTACTTCCTGGGCAAGATACTCGATCGCGTCGAGGTAGCAGCGAGGTTCCAGAATCGACGAAGCGACTGGTCCCGGTGCCCGCTCCCGAGAGAAGGGCGACGACAGCCTGGCGCGATGTCACCCACACGTACATGGACGTTCTCGCTGCCACGGACGGTTTCACCACCGACGTGTGAACGAAGGGCAGGCCGGTCACCTGCCGCGTGCTCTACTTCAGCCAGCTCCATGAACGGCGAGTTCACGTCGCGGGGGTCACGTCGTATCCGCACGAGTGTCGGATGACCCGGATCGGGCGCGATGTCGCGATGAGCCGATCAGACTCTCTCGGACGGGCAGCGTCGGGTTCATGATCGGGACGCGAGGTGGTATCCGATCATCGGCGGATACGATCGAGTCCGTGGGCGTCACCACCGTCGAGCTTCCAGTGGGAGCTTCGAGCCTGAATCCTTGCGCGGAGCGCCAGGACCGAACCGTCGAGGAGGGTGTCCGTCGAAGATGATTCTCTTCGGTCTGGAATCGCTCTGGAGTTCGCTCGCCCGGTTTGAATCGCAGGATCCTGGTCAACGACTGCGCCAGGGGAAGGACAGCGTCGTCGTGTTCCCGTCAACCGACGGGATCGACGAAGGTGACCCGGTTCGCTGCCGCGAACGGCCCGGCGCGCTGCCGAGACAGCGCCGTCGAGGGACAGGGGGATTTTTCTGACCCTTCGGGCAGAGGCAGAAAGAACCGATGGAGCGCGGCTGACCGGAGCGCTCACTCCGCCGGTGGGGTGGGACCTCCGGTTGTCACTCCGATTCTTCTGTTTGCGACGATGGAGAAAGCGGAGCGAGCAACAGAGGTCCTCCGGAATCTCCGGGGTGCTCTGATGGACATTGCGGACTGTGGACCCATCGCTCGAGAGCTTCGAGGTGTGCGTCTCTTGTTTCTCCACTCCGGCAGCGCTCTTCGTAACCGAGGATTCAGTCTCTCCGGAAGGTGATCGAGCCGTGTCGAATGGCCTTCTTCCCGTCGTGATTCGTCACTTGAAAGAAGACTTCCACGAGGCCCTCGGTTTCGCGCGATCCGAGCACCTGTAACTCGGCCTCCGTCTGCATGAACACCATCGCGGTGAACGAGCACGACAGTCGCTTGACCTTGTTCGGGTCTCCGCCACCTTCAGCATTGGTGATCTCGCGAACAGCCAGGGCCAGGGTGGCCGTGCCGTGGAGGATGATGTCGGGCAATCCGACGCTCCGCGCGAAGGCTCGGGAGGTGTGTATCGGGTTGTGGATGTTCGCGCACCCGTCGTATACATGTGCCGCCAGTGGATGGACCGGAAGTCGAACGGTGCGAACACGCGATGTGTCCGTGTCCACCTCGGGTGCGTCGGTCACGTAGTCGTCCACGTCTCCGACGCAGCGGACGTCGCGAAGCAGGCCCCCGACATGTTCGGTGAAGACGTGCTGGCCGGAGGCATCGACACCGATGAAGCGGGTCTTCACGTAGGTCCCCGAGCGATGTGCCAGCAGCTGAACGATCTCGCCGTCGATGGTCAGCTTGTCTCCGGGACGCAACGGCCGGGTCCATTCGAGCTCTTCCGTGTAATGCACGCTGCGCGCGGCGATCGCGTCCGGGATTCCGGAGGCTCCCCAGTACCGGAGACGGTCGGCGGAGAACTGCCAGGTGAGTGCCCAGGTCATCATCGGTGGTGCGACGATTCCCTCGGGGAGATCGTCGGCGAAGTGCCGCGGGTTTGAATCGCCGATGCCCGCAGCGTAGTTCATGATCATGCGCGCCGTGACTTCGACCTCCAGCGGGGCGCTGCGGCTCCCTACCATGTCCGAAGTGACCTGAAGCGATGGGGTTTTCATGCGAAGAGCCGGCCAGCAGCTGTGTCAATTCGGCCCGGTCGACCTCCGCGGCGGTTCGGAGGCTGTTTCAAGAACCGCTCCGTCGGCCCCGGGCCGAGCGAGGCGGGCCGCCGGGTCGATCTTACGGAGTCGACCTTCCGGAGTCGATCGTCGAGCCCGGGTAGGATAGGCCGGTCAGTGCGAGTGGAGATCGCGCTTCCACCAGCGGCGGCGCGACGACGAGCGCCTCAGGATGCGCCGAGCCGTGCACAGAGAGGAGGCGCTTGCGTGAACGGTCGACGGCGTGCGGGAGAATCCGTTGGTCGCTCCCCGGCGAGAGTGCGCTCACCGGAGTCTCGAAGGTCGTCAGAGGAAGATCCGCAAGTCATGTTTGCAGAATATGCTACGATCGCCGTGAGCGTTCTCGAAGGCGCCGGCTCGTCGCCGACAACCGACGGGATTGACGTCGCGGATCCTGCGCGCCGTAGAGAGCGGCTCCGCGGGCTGCTGAATCACGGCCGTCGAGGGGCAGGGCGAGCTCCTGGCGCCGGCGGAACTCGTGCGCGTCGATGCGGCGCA
>CAYMLL010000456.1:2670-4527 GCA_964390645.1 uncultured Planctomycetia bacterium
GTGTTGTGTGGGGCTCGGGGGGTTGCTGAATCCGGGGGGTCGTGGGGCTGGGCTTGCTCGTGGCCTTTGGAGGGCAAGACGGGCGTATCGTATCGTACTCGTCATGGAGCAGCCTCCGGTTGCAGCTCCACGCTTTGTCGGGAGTCTTGCGACCCACATGGCGTAACCTGTGCTTTCGTGAGCGCTGGTCCGATCACGGTGGCTATCTGCAGCAGAGGACACACCCATGAACGTCGAGACACTCTACGAAGGCGCCTACCCCCTGGCGCGCGTTATCCTGGACGCCGGCGAGAAGATCACGGCCGAGTCGGGGGCGATGGTGGCGATGTCGCCGACCCTCGAGATCTCGGGCGAGGCCAAGGGGGGGCTGCTGAAGTCCCTGGGCCGGAAGATGCTGGGGGGGGAGAGCTTCTTCCAGTCCACCATCAGCGCCTACGATCAGGGGGAGGTGCTGCTCGCGCCGAGCGCGCCCGGCGCACTCCTGGTCCTGGACGGCAGCCACGACATGATGCTCCAGAAGGGAGCGTTCCTGGCTGCTGACGACAGCGTCGAGGTGTCCCCCAGGGGGCAAGGGGTCGGCAAGGGACTGTTCAGCGGCGAGGGGTTCTTCGTGATGCAGGTGTCCGGCTCCGGCCCCCTCGTCCTTTCGAGCTACGGGGCGATTCACCAGGTCGACCTCGACGTGGGACAGGAGTACATCGTCGACAACGGCCACCTCGTGGCGTGGAACTGCAACTACGACATTCAGAAGGCCGCGAGTGGCTGGTTCCGCAGCCTCACCAGCGGGGAAGGGCTGGTCTGTCGTTTCACGGGACCCGGTACGGTCTACATCCAGACCCGCAACCTCGGCCCGTTCGCGGCGGTCCTTCTCCCCTTCCTCCCCACTCCGACAAAGTAGAACGGAAGACGCTCCGAGGGGAGTGGTGTGCGTGAAGTCTTCGTCGTCGTGGCTGGTCCAGAGATTCTCGCGGCTGAAGATGTCGGTCCAGCCGTCGTTGTTCCAGTCGCCCCAGGCCGTTCCCTCGGTGTCCATCACGAAGGCGAAGTCCGCCGCCCAGGACGCGGGACCTTCACTTCGGGCGATCGCGCGGGTAGAACTGGTGACCGGAACACGAGTCGCGGATTCTACCGGCGGATCGATTCGCGATCGGGTCACGAACAGTGAATCGCGGAAGCACCACGACACGCATATGGACCTCGAGCACGCCATGAAGACCTCCTTTGCAGCCATTCTCTGTATCGCCGCCCTCGTCGGTCTTTCCCTCCTGCACGCGTTCGCGACGCCCGGTGGAGACGAGCCGATCTCGCGGCGCAATCTGCTGATCGACGGCAGCGGTCCCCACTGGCGGGCTCTCGGTGAGAAGGACTTCGTCAACGTCAACTGTGCCGAGGACACGTGGACGTGGAAGGACGACCTGGTCCATTGCACGGGAAAGCCCGTCGGCGTGATTCGCCTGCAGAAGCCGATCACCAACTTCGAGCTCGTCGTCGAGTGGCGACACCTGCGCAGCGGCGGAAACTCGGGTGTCTTCGCATGGGCCAGCCCCGAGTCGATCAAGCGGCTCGAGATGGGCAAGGGCCGGTTGCCCCACGGAATCGAGGTGCAGGTCCTCGACCTCGGCTACGCGGAGCGCTACGAGAAGCGCCACAAGAAGAAGTCCGATTGGTTCACCAGCCACGGCGATGTCTTCCCGACCGGCCCCGCGAAGATGAAGCCCTTTCCGCCCGTAGCGCCGAACGGCAAGCGCAGCTTTCCGTCGAAGGAGCTGACGAAGGGCATCAACGAGTGGAACCACTACTACGTGCGGGCGATCAACGGCGAGGTGCGACTCTGGGGCAACGGCGAGGAAGTCTCCG
>CAYMLL010000457.1:0-4486 GCA_964390645.1 uncultured Planctomycetia bacterium
TTCGGGATCGAGCACCCGATCGTGATGGGCGGCATGCAATGGGTGGGGCGCGCGGAGCTGGTGGCTGCCGTCGCCAACGCAGGTGCGCTGGGGTTTCTCACCGCGCTGACGCAGCCAACGCCGGAGGAGCTGACGCGCGAGATCGAGCGGTGCCGGGAGCTCACCGACAAGCCCTTTGGCGTCAATCTGACCATCCTCCCGACGCTCAAGGAGACGCCGTACGACGAGTATCGCGACGCGATCGTGCAGTCCGGGGTCAAGATCGTCGAGACGGCCGGCAACAACCCCCAGCCGCACCTTCCGGACTTCAAGGCGGCGGGAGTCAAGGTCATCCACAAGTGCACCTCCGTGCGACATGGCATCAAGGCGCAGAAGATCGGTTGCGATGCGATCAGCATGGACGGCTTCGAATGCGCGGGTCATCCCGGCGAGGATGACATACCGAATCTAGTGCTGCTGCCGATCGCCCGTGACGCGATCAGCATACCGATGATCGCTTCCGGAGGACTCGGCGACGCACGCGGTCTTGTGGCATCACTTGCTCTGGGTGCCGAGGGGATCAACATGGGCACGCGGTTCATGGCCACCAGGGAATCTTCCATCCACGAGAACGTCAAAGAGCAGATGGTCAAGAACGACGAGCGATCGACGGATCTGATCTTTCGCACGCTCAGAAACACGGCCCGTGTGGCCAGGAACTCCGTCAGTCAGGAAGTGGTCGATATCGAATCGAAGGGGGGCGCCACGATCGACGACATCTCCCACCTGGTCGCAGGCAAGCGGGGTCGCGTGGTATTCGAGTCGGGCGACGTCGAACATGGCATCTGGTCTGCCGGCATGGTGCAGGGGCTGATTTACGACATACCCACCGTCGAGGAGCTGGTCTCTCGTATCGTCAAGGAAGCGGACGAGATCATCGAGCGGCTGGGTTCGCTGTCGACCGCGATGCATTCGTGACGAGCCGGGCACGGTTTCTTGCGCGAGCTTGTCAGGGCGAATCCGGATCCCGAGAGCCGGATCTCGAGTTTCGAGGGGAAGCGGGCACATGGAAACCGGAGCCCTCGCCATGACGGGTGCGGAGAGCCTCCTGCGAACGCTGTCCAGCGGCGGCGTCGACGTTTGCTTCACGAACCCGGGCACGACCGAAATGCATCTCGTCCATGCGGTCGACGCCGTGCCCGGGATGCGCGGGGTTCTCTGCTTGTTCGAGGGCGTCTGTACGGGAGCCGCTGACGGCTTTGGCCGCATGACCGGTCGGCCCGCCACGACGCTGGTGCACCTGGGGGCAGGCTTCGGCAACGGCATCGCCAACTTGCACAACGCTCGCCGGGCACGAACTCCCATCATCAACCTCGTGGGCAACCACGCTGCTTATCACCTCCAGCACGACGCTCCGCTGACCTCCGACGTCGACAGCCTGGCCCGCGCCGTATCCTGCTGGCAAAAATCCGATTCGACGGCGGAGTCGCTGGCGCTCGACGGCGCTGACGCCTTGACCGCGGCGTTGACCGCGACACCCGACTCGAAGGGCCAGATCGCGACGCTCATCGTCGGAACCGATGCGGCCTGGGGCAATGTGTCGAACGTCGCCGCCCCGAACCCTGCTCCCACCCGGCCTGCCGTATCCGGCGGAGCGATCGACGAGGCTGCCGGGAGCCTGGACACTGACTCGTTGCTGATCCTCGACGGCCCGGGAACGAGCTCGGCGGGTCTCGCTGCGGCGGCCCGGATCGCTTCGGTCACCGGATGTCAGCTACGCACGAGCTTCTCCCCCGCGCGCGTCGACGGTGGAGCCGGGCGTCCTGTCGTCAAGAGGATGCCGTATTTTCCAGAGCAAGTTCAGCATCTGATGTCGAAGGTCAAGAGACTGGTGCTCGCCGGTGCCAGGCCGCCCGTCTCGTTCTTCGCCTATCCCCACACGCCGAGCTACCTGGTCCCGGAAGGCTGCGAAGTCGTGACGCTTGCTCGTGTGGAAGAGGATGTGTCCGGCGCGCTGGAAGCGCTCGCCGACGCGCTCGACGCACCTGCCGGTTGCGGTGAAGAGGCCACCCGCCAGATGCAGGATGTGCCCGGTGGCGCGCTTTCCGCCGTCTCGGCGGCCGCGATCATCGCCAACCGGGTGCCCGAGGGAAGCATCGTCGTGGCCGATTCGGGCTCGGGGAACAGCGCTTACGATACGCTGCGAACGGCACTGCCGAACACGTGGCTCAGCCTGACCGGTGGGGCCATCGGTCAAGGAGGCCCGGCTGCCGTCGGAGCGGCGGTCGCCTGTCCAGACCGTCAAGTCCTCACACTGCAGGGCGACGGCGGCGCGATGTTCACGAACCAGGCGTTCTGGACTCAGGCGCGCGAGGCGCTCGACGTGACCACGGTCGTCTACTCGAATCGTGAATACTGGATTCTGGATTTCGAGTATCTGCGTCTGGGGCTGCCGGAGCTGAGCCCGCAGGGCAAGTCTCTGTTCAGTCTCGACCAGCCTCCGATCGACTGGGTCGGGCTGGCCGGCAGCATGGGTGTGCCCGGATGTCGCGTGCAGACGGCCGAGGAGTTCGACTCGGCGCTCTCCAGAAGCTTCGCGGAGTCGGGTCCATTCCTCATCGAAGCGGAGGTTCCCAGCCCGAAGAGAGAAGACGTGGCGCGGCTCGTACCGAAGCGGACTTGAGGCTCGAGGCGTGAGCAGCGGCAACCGTGCAGATTCACGCGGAGAGGGCAGTCCGGCGCTGCGTCCGAAAGATGCAGCCACGCTGATACTCGTGCGACGTGACGGGGGAGCGCCCCGCGTGCTCATGGGACAGCGGTCCAGCCGTCATGTCTTCTTGCCGCGGAAGTACGTGTTTCCTGGCGGCCGCGTCGATCCCCAGGACGGCCGGGTGCAGTCGGTCTCCGAGCTCGATCCGCTCTGCGAGAGCCGACTCAGACACCGGGCTCGTCGACGCCCTCGCGCCTTTGCTCTGACAGCCATTCGCGAGACTTTCGAGGAGACGGGGCTCATCGTCGGTCGCAGCGCCGACACGGACGGCAAGTCGCCGGCCGGCTGGGCGGACTATTTCGCGCTCGGTGCGGCGCCAAGCCTCGAGGGGCTCACCTTCATCGGTCGTGCCATCACCCCGCCTCAGCGACCGCGCCGCTTCGACGCTCGCTTCTTCATGGCGCTCGCCGAGGATGTGTTGATCGACAGTCGCCCGGCGATGGACGGCACCGAGCTTTCGGACATCAAGTGGGTCACCCTCGAAGACGCCCTGTCACTCGACTTGCCGACCGTGACGCGATTCATGCTCGGCGAGATCGGCACGCGGCTGGAGAGTCCCGACACGGCGGTCAAGCCACCGTTCATGCGCCTGACGCGTCGAGGATACGTACGGGATCGGATCGGTCCTTAGATCGGCGCCGACGGAGTGGTTGCGAGACCGAGCCGCTCAGCTCGATGTGCCCAGCACCCGATCGGCGACGAAGGCATTGTCGATTCGCTCCTGTCCGAAGGTCGACATGGGGCCATGGCCGGGAACGAAGCGCACTCGATTGCCGAGCGGCCAGAGCTTCTGCGTGACCGAGTTGATGAGCTGGTCATGATCGCCTCCTCGCAAGTCGGTCCGGCCGATCGAGCCGCGAAAAAGCACATCGCCGACGAAGGCGAATTCACCTTCCTTCTGGTAGATCACGATATGGCCGGGCGAATGGCCGGGGCAGTGGAGGATGTCGAACTGAACTCCGGCGAGCTCCAGGGTGTCTCCTTCTTCCAGATAGCGATCAGGCTGGACGTTCTTTCCCTCGGCAATACCGTACTTGGCGCTGTGCGCCTCGACCTCGTCGAGCAGCCATTGATCATCCTCGTGCGGACCGATGATGGGGCAGCCGGCACGCTCCTTCACCGCGCTCGCCGCACCGACGTGATCGATATGGCCGTGCGTCAGCCAGACCGCCACGATCTTCACGCCCAGCTCCTCGGCAGCAGTCATCAGACGGTCGACCTCGCCGCCCGGATCGACAAGGGCGCCTTCCAGGGTCCCGGTCGACCAGATCAGCGAGGCATTCTGCTGCAGCGGCGTCACCGGCAGGACGCGGATTTGAAATTCGGGCTGCGGCGCCGGGGAATCACCCATGAAGGCCTCCATCAATTCCGGTCAGTGTCGAGATTCGAGGTGCCCAGCAGCGTCTTCGGCTCTGGCGACGTCGAGCGATATCAGCGACAGGGCGGCGGTGAACACGGGGCAGCCGTTGGCGGGCCGAATCATCGTGATCGTGATCCTCCGGCCTGGCGAGCAGGGCGGCAAGAGCCGGCCGACGCGTCCAGACAAAGTCTTGCGGACCGAGCGCGACAATTCAAGAACAACGCGCGTGGAGCCGAGCCGCTCCACCGGCGACGAGGGAGCACGGCGCGGTACGATCCACGGGCCTTCGGATCTCGTCGACGCATATCCGGATGGCAAGACCGTGACTCCGGAAGACATCGGGGTGACAATTCGTTGCCCGCTGGGTGTTGCTCCGG
>CAYMLL010000458.1:0-4466 GCA_964390645.1 uncultured Planctomycetia bacterium
GCGAGAAGCGGCACGGGGCGAGAGCCCGACCGCCAGCTCCGGATCGCGTCCGCCGGCGCCTGGTCCCTGCTTGCCGGGTTGACGCTGGTCCTCGGCTGGAACGGCTCGGGAGCGCCGGCGGTGCCCGACCCCGACGACGACCCGCCACACGTCGGCTTCATCGGGGCCATGCACGGCTCGTTCGAACCCCTTGCCCTCCCGCAAGAGGGTCCGAAGGACCCCGCCGCCCTTCCACGCTTCGGTCAGTTCCGGACCCTGCTCGAGGACCTCGGCGCGCAGACGTTCGACGTCGCTCACCCCGAGGACGTGGTGCGCGGCGACTGGGATGCGCTCGTCACCATCAACTTCAGCGGTCCCGACGCGAGGGCCTTCGTCGAGCCCGTCCGCGAGGCGGTCCGCGGAGGAACCGATCTGCTGGTCCTCGCGGACCACACCGACATGTTCGAGCAGATGCTGCCGACAAACGACCTCCTGCGCGGCGTCGGGATCGAGCTCGCGTTCGACTCGGCCGTCCCGCAGGGGCTCGGCGCGGGGTGGGTCGGCTCCGTCCGCGCGGGGCGGGACCCGATCTTCGGGCAGCACCGCAACGGCAAGGACTTCTCCTGGGGAGTCGGGTGCTCGCTAGGCGTCCAGAGCCCGGCCCGCACGATCGCCTCCGCGACGCGCGCCTTCATCGACGATGGCGACGTCGCGAAGCCGGGCGGCCTGGGAAACCTGCGGCGAGACCGGACCGAGCAGCTCGGTGGATACTCGCTCGCCGCGAGCTCGAGCCTCGGCGCCGGTCGCATCCTGACCTTCGGCGACACGTCGGCCGTGCAGGACACGGCTCTCGTCGACGGGTTGGGATTCGCGAAGCGCGTCGCCGCATGGCTCCTCGGAGGCGGCGGCGTCCCCGCACCGAGCGGCGGGTGCGCCCCGCTCGCGCGACTGCTCCTCGTGCTGTGTCTCGCCGGCGGCGTTTTCGGGCACCTGCGGCCGGGTTGGCTCTTCTGCGCGCTTCTCTCGCTCGGCGTCGCCGAGCCGGTGTTCGAGCATCGCATGCGCGACGCGGCGGCGATCGACACCCCGGACGGCGCACGCCTCGTGCTCTTGACGCAGCACTCGCCGGGCGTTCCGTCGGACGTCGACCGGATCGATGCGGTCCTGGAGCAGTGCGCGAGCCGCGGGTGGCGCATGTCGACCTCGACCGACATCGGGGACGCTCCCGCCGAGGGCGCAGCCGCGCTCTTCGATCCGTGGACCCGCATCGACGAGGCAGACTCCGAGCGCATCCTCGACTACGTGCGCCAAGGTGGGCGGCTGCTTCTGTTCCTCGGCGACCGTGGTGCGCGCTCGGCACAGCTGATCCTCGACGAGCTCGGGCTCTCGGTGGGCATGCCACTCGGGCGTGGAACCCGAAGCGCATGGGAGGGTCCGATGGCCGGGCTTCCGGGCAAGCCGTTCTTCTACTCCAGCCGTCACGTCGACGGGCCGGGGTTGTCCAACGCCGACGTGCTCGCGAGCTGTTTCGGGCATCCGGTGGCAGCCAGCGGACGACTCGGCCGTGGGGAGTGGCTCCTGGTCGCCGACCCCGGGCTCGTGCTCGAGAGACACATCGAGCCCCAGAGGGGAGGGACCCATGTGGGCGCCCTCACGCTCCAGCACTTCCTCGACGTCATCCTAGAACGGATCTGAGAGCCATCATGAGAGTCCTCCTCACTCTGCCCTTCCTGCTGCCGGTTCTGGTGAGCGCCGAGTCTCGCTCCGTGACCGGACTCCCCGGGTCCGAGCCCATCGCAGCCTGGATCCTGGCGGGTCTCTTCCTCGTCCTCGTCCTGCTCACGCACCGGGAACGCGGCGCGGCCAGCCAGCCGTCGAGCCGCCTCGAGTCTCTGGTCGGTGTGCTCGGCGGCGTTCTCGCCGCGGCGTTCCTCCCGAGCCCCTCGCGTGAAGCGGCCTGGATCGCGGCGGCCGCCTACGCCTGCCTGGGCTTCGGCCTCCGCGGATCGCGGGCGCTCTGCGTGTTCTCGCTGTCGGCGCTGGCGGCGACGCTCGCGCACTGGTGCCTCCCGATCCTCCTGGTGCGCTTCGACTCCGAGGCCCTGGCGGCAGTATGGGGAAGCTGGCTCCTCGGGGCGCTCGGCGCCGCGGCGCCCGCCACCGAGCGCGGGGTTGGCCTCCTCAGCGAGGGCCCGTCGACACTGGAGCTGGGCCTCGGCTGGAGTCACCTCGGTGCCCGGGAGGTGCTCGCCCTCCTGGTGGGCGCCGCCGTCGCCGTCGCGACGGGCCGGTCCCTCGGGCTCGGGCTGCGCGACCTGCTGCGCTTCTGCGCGGCGCTGGCCTGCGCAGTGGCGGTGCACGTCATCGTCAACGCTCTGGTGCTCATGGAGACACGTTCGCCGACTCTGCTGGTCGATCCGTGGCTGCGCTCCGTCAGCATCGGAGTGCCTGCGCTCTGGTGCCTGATGCGTTTGACACCCCGGCCTGCACCCATCGCCAGCGAGGAACCGCACGTCCCTGCCGCGCACCGCGGCGCCGCGCCCGTCGCCCTGGCTCTCGCCGCTCTCGGCGTGTTCCTCCTCGTCGCCGGTGCGTTCTGGCCCGGCGTCGGCGAGAAGCGCGGGGAGCGGATCGCCGTCGACGAAGGGCACTCGAACTGGGAGCGTCTCGACATCCCCCTGGATCGGGACACCTTCGGGACCCTCGCCGTCTACAACTACGCCGAGTGGATTCGCGGCCTGGAGCGCAGGCACGGAGATGTGGCACGACTGAAGGGTGAGCTCTCCGACGACGTCCTGGCCAGGTTCGACGTCCTGCTGCTGAAGACCCCCACGGTGCCCTACATGCGCTCGGAGGTCGACGCCATCCACCGCTTCGTCGAGAACGGCGGAGGGCTCTACATGGTCGGTGACCACAACGACGTGTTCGGGATGAACACGATCCTGAACTCGGTCGCCGGCAAGTACGGCATCGAATACCGACCCGACGCGCTGGCCGAGATCGAGTACGACGGCGGACAGGTCATCGATCCCGCCTCGTACCCACCGCACCCGATCACGCGGACCATGAAGCCGATGCACTACATGACGTCGTGCTCCATGGCCATCTCCGGGCCGGCCCGTCCGCTGCTGTGGATGAACAAGGGGTACGCCGACGACCCGGACTTCTCGGTCAACAACTTCATCGGCGACGGGAACCTGGTCGGCGGGGAGCGCCTCGCTCCCCTGGCGCAGCTCGCGTCGGCGACCGACGGCGAGGGCAAGGTTCTGGCCTTCAGCGACAGCACGCTGTTCTCGAACTTCTCCATCTACCTGCCCGGCGTGCGCGAGCTCGCGTTCGGCGGCGTGGAATGGCTGCTGTGGTCGGAACGCTTCCCCCTGTGGCGCACGCTCGCCACGTCGGCCGGCGTCCTGCTGACGGGGTTCGGCCTGTGGGTCCTGCGCCGCGACGGAGCGGGACTGGGCGCGGCGGTCGTTGCCGGCCTCGCTGCGGGGCTGTTCCTCGCGGACACCGGGAGCCGGAGCGTGCTCGAGCCCTGGGCGCATCAGCTCGACGGGGAGGAGGTCGTCTTCGACTCGACCGTGTCCGCCGGACGGCTCCCGATCTGGCACGAGTCCCACGACGAGAAGCCCGACAACTTCTGGGGCGCGTTCATCGCCTTCCAGCGATCGGGCGACTTCATGCGCGTCGCTCTGGAAGAAGAGGAGCTCTTCACCGGCAAGGCCGCCGTGCTGATCTGGCCGAAGCAGCCCCTCTCGCCAACCTTCATGAATCGCGTCCGGGCCTTCGTGGCCGAGGGCGGGGCGCTGTACGTGTTCGACGACCGTCTGGCCGACGGCTCCGCGACCAACGACATCCTCGAGCCGTTCGGGCTGCGCATGGGGCTCGCGGGCGCGGGCCGGAGCATCACGCACGAGAAGCACGGGCTGGATCTGGAGCGCAGCGTCATGCTCGAGTCGTCCGCGGTCGTCTTCGGCGGGGAGCCCTGGCTCCTGGACGACGCGCAGGACCCGATCGTCGCACGCGCGGAATACGGCCACGGACTCGTGGTGGCAGCGGGGGTGGCGCAGGACCTCTCCGGAGCGAAGCTCGGGTCGCCGTCAGAGCTCAGGGGAGTGCGAGGATGGGAGCTGCTCCAGCTCCTCTACGCGGTGATCGACGCGGCACGGTCGGTCGGAGAAGTGCGGGGGCGAAAGGATCCGGCCCGCGGGGCGCGCCGCGGCCCGGGGGTAAGATCCGAGCGCGGGGGGGGCTCGGGGGGGCCCACGCGGCAAGCCGCGCGAACCGCCCGGCAACTCGAGTCGCGCCCCCGCACTTCTCCGGCCGACCGTGCCCGTCCTCGTCCTCGGAACCCACGATGGCGAAAGGATCCGGCCCGCTGACTGACAACGGTGTTGTCATCGTGCACAGACACCTTGTCACCGTTCGTGGATTGTCCGGGACGCCTGCGAGCCGCCGGCGATGACCGACGCCGACGCCGGGGGCCC
>CAYMLL010000459.1:0-4405 GCA_964390645.1 uncultured Planctomycetia bacterium
CCGCCCCGCGCCGGGCGCGGCCCCGCCCGGGCGGGCCCGGAACTGCGGATCGTCCGGCCAGCGTCCGCGCGCGCGTCGGATCGCCTCGACCATCTCCTGCTCGCGTCCGGCGCCGTGCAGCGCCCGGATCAACGCGACGTGGCCTCGCTTGAGGTCGGGATAGCCGATGAGGAGCTGGCGGAAGCGCTCGATCGCCGCGGCCGCGTGCGAGGACCTCTCGGCCGGGTCGGTCGCGAGCTCTCGCAGCTGCATGCGTGCGCTCCCGGCTCCGGCGTAGGCTCCCGCGAGGTCGGGCTGAAGCTCCCGAGCGCGCTCGTAGGAGCCCAGAGCGCTCCGGGCTCGCTCGCGCTCGCGCTCGCGCAGCGCCGCGTCCCGCGCCAGCTCATCGCGGCCGGCGCCGCGCAGGCTGAGAAGGTCGCCCAGCGTCAGGTGGGCGCTCGCCGAGTCCGGATCGATGTCGAGCGCGCGCTTCACCACGGCCCGGGCCGCGTCGGCCTCTCCCGCCGCTTGCAGCAGGCGCGCCCGGACGACGAGCGTGTCCGCGTTCCGCGGATCCGCGTCGAGCGCCCTGGCGACCGCGGCGCCGGCGGCCCCGGCCTCCCCGCGCGCTGCGCGAGCCCGCGCGATCCGCAGCCAGGCATCGACCCGCGTCGCCTCGGACGCGGCGGCCGTCTCCAGCTCGCGGAAGGCCTCGTCGGCGCGACCGTCGCCGAGCAGCGCGTCTGCCAGGAGCAGCCGGGTCTCCGGGTCGTCGCCGCGCAGCTCGAGGGCGGCTCGCAGATGTCCGACGGCCTCGTTCCAGCCGCGACGGCCGAGGGCGGCGCGCGCGAGGCGCAGACGGGCGCTGTGGGTAACGCCGAGCCGGTCGATCTCCTCGACGTAGGGATCCGGCAGCGGCAGCCGCCCACCGCACACCTGGCTCCACTGGCCGTGGAACCGGGCCTCGTCCGGTCGACTCTGGCGCTCCCGGAGCTGCGCGAGCGACGAGTGGGCGGGGCCGCAGCGCGGGTACTCCCGGAGCGCCATCTGCAGGTTCCTCTCGGCCATCTCGAGCGCCCCGGCGCGCAGCGCCAGCTGGCCGAGACCGACCCGGGCGGCGACGCAGCGCGGGTCGATCGCGACAGCGGCGACGTAGAGCTCACGGGCGCGTCGCTCGTCGCCACGCTCCGCGAGGATGCGGGCCAGCGAGCAGCGCGAGACGAGGTCGAACTCCTCCATGGCGATCGACCGCTCGTAGGCCGTCACCGCCTCGTCGAGGCGTCCGAGGCGCTCGCAGACGATGCCGAGCAGGTGGGGCCAGAGCGAGTCGTCCGGGTCGATCTCGCGGGCCTCGGTGTAGGCGCGTCGTGCCTCGTCATGGAGCCCGTGGGCGTGGCAGAGCTTGCCGAGGTCGCCCCAGGCGTCGGCGTCGTCGGGCGCGGCCTCCGCGTTCGCCAGCGCCCTGTCGAGCGCCCCGCGCAGCGGCGGGTCGAAGCGCGACGCGTCGACGACGGCTCGCGGCCCCGCGAGCCGGGGAGCGCCCGGCGGTGTCGCATCGACTCCCGGTCCGGTGGCGGTCCGGCGCTCCCGGAGAGCGTTGACGACGAGACCGACGCTGACGACGAGGAGGGCCGTGACGGCGAGGAAGACTGCGGTTCGACGGCTCACGGTCGGCGCTCTCTGTCGCGCGCGGTCCGATCGCGCGGGTCGGGACGCCGCCCGAGACGGAAGGCCTCGAGCGCGATGACCTCGACCCCGGGTTTCCCCTCGACGATGCGCAAGGTCCGGTCGAGGGGCACGTCGGTGAGTGTCTGCGTCTTGCCGGTGCACGGCCAGGAGACCTCCAGCGACTCGATCGCGTCGGCGTTCCCGAGGCCGACGGTCTGGCGCAGGGGACCGGCGCCGAAGCTGCCGCCGCTCGTCACGTGCCGGTAGATCGAGCGGGATCGCGAGCCCGAGCGCACGCGGACGCACAGACGGGCGCCGATGGCGGCGCGGTTCGAGTCGGTGCCGACCAGCTTCACGGCGATCCAGTGGCGCGCGAAGCCGGGGTTCTCGTAGAGAGCGTCGCCGAAGGCGTCGCCCGCGTAGGCTCCGCCCATCTGCTGGAAGACATCGAGATCGCCGTCGTTGTCGATGTCGGCGAAGGCGACCGAGTGGCCCTTCTGCAGGTGGCCGAAGCCGCCGGCGAAGGTGACGTTGTCGAAGCCCCGGCCACCGCGGTTGACGAACATCAGGTTCGGCGTCAGCGAGTGGAAGTCGGGATCGCCGGTCCCGAGGTAGAAGTCCGGGTAGCCGTCGCCGTCCACATCGCCGAAGTTCGAGCCCATCGGCAGCACCGGGTGATCGAGCCCCTGTGCCCGGGTGACGTCGGTGAAGCCGCCGCGGCCGTCGCCGCGGTAGAGGCGCGGCAGCCCCTTCTCGACGGGCTCGCCGAGGTAGTACGCGGCCACCTGGTCGACCCGGCCCTCGTAGCTCGACACCCAGAGGTCGAGCGCGCCGTCGTTGTCGAAGTCCCAGAACCAGACGGGGAAGCTGACGAACGGTTGATCGACGCCGAGCCGCACGGCGACGTCGGTGAAGGTGCCGTCGCCGTTGTTGTGGTAGAGACGGTTGGCCCCCCTGAGGTTCGAGACGTAGAGGTCCGCGAAGCGGTCGCCGTCGTGATCTCCCCAGACGACTCCCTTGGCGTACCGGTGGTTCTCGACGCCCGCTGCGGCGGCGACATCGGTGAAGGTGCCGTCGCCGTTGTTGCGAAACAGCTGGCTCGGCGAGCGTACGCGATTACTGCTCTCGTTGCCGACGTAGAGGTCGACGTCGCCGTCGTTGTCGTAGTCGGCCCAGCCGGCGGTCTGGGTCGGGTAGTGAACCTCGGCGAGACCCGCCTCGAGCGTCACGTCGGTGAAGCGGGCTCCGCCGTCGTTTCGCAGCAGCGAGTTGGGGTGGCGGCCCGCAGCGCCGAGCCACCCGCCACGCAGAACGAGCACGTCGAGGTCGCCGTCGTTGTCGTAGTCGGCGTGCTTCATGTTGAGCCCGCCGAGGAGTCCGCGCAGACCCGACTCCGCGGTGCGATCGGAGAAGCTTCCGTCGGCATCGTTGTGGAAGAAGCGCATGCCGCCGCGCGTGTCCCACGTCGAGGTGAGGATGTCGAGGTGGCCGTCGCCGTCGAGGTCGTCGACGACCGCGCCGCCGCTGAGGTTGACCGTGCTCAGGCCGAGCTCCTTCGCGACGTTGACGAAGCGTGGGAAGCTCCGCCGTGAGCGGAACGCGGCCGGCGCGATGCGGTACTTTCCGGGGACCCCGTCGGGATGGCTCCCGAGGGTCATGTGCGCGATGTTGAGGAGCCAGACGGCTGTGCGGTGGATGCCCTCCTTCGGTGACGTCGCCTCGAGCACCTCGAGCAGGCAGCCGATCGCGCGCTGCGAGCCCTCCCGGTTCGTGTGTCGCCCCTCCTCGGAGATCGGCAGCAGGCAGCTCTCGGGGGTGTTGAGTCGGCAGCAGTTCTCCACCTCGCCGAGACGGAAGAACGCCATCGCCAGGTCGAAGCGGGTGCGCGCGCTCCAGCTCCCCCCGAGGTTGGCCTCGGCGATCAGCCGGCGGGCCTCGCCGAGGTGCTCGATCGCGGCGCGGACCCTGCCGAGGCGCATCTCGACGACGCCGAGCTGGTGGCGGATCTTCCACCGCGTTCTCGCCTTCGCACCGGCCGGCAGGCCTTGCAGAGCGGCCCGCAGCTCGCGGGCGAGCCGGTCGCCGAGAAAGAAGCTCTCCTCGTCGGTGCGCGCCGCGATGTCGCTGAGAAGCTCCAGCATCTTCGCGTGACCGGGACGGTGGGGCGTCGGCAGTGTGGCGGGCTCGGCCGCCTCCTTTGCGGAGCCGGGATCCGCAGTGATGGTGCTCGCGCCCTCATCGACGACGATCGCCACACCGTCGCAGCCGACCACGAGCGACGCGGCGATCAGGAGCCGCGAGAGCATCGGCAAGACGTGGGCATCGAGAGGCGAGTTGCGGCGAGCCATGCGCGAGTCGGGTCCCGGTTTGTGGTGTGCCACCAGGACGCATCTTATCGTCGTTCGGGCGAGGACGTAAGGACCGGGGTTGCGCTGCTCCTCGTCGCCGTCGCGCAGATAGGATTCACTCCATGGCTGCTCCCTGCCGCTCTCGTGGGCCGCGCGCCCGCCGCCGGAGGATCCGGAGCCCGGCGGTCTCGTGCCGGGTCGCCGCCGGTCGTGTCGTGATCTGCTCGGTCGTCATCTTGGTCTTCTGGGTGACGCGCTTGAGGACGGCCAGCCAGAGCTTCTCCCCCGTTGCGTCCTGGCGCATCGACTGATAGTCGTTGTATTCGCGGGCCCAGCGGCCTGCCTCGGCGCGCAGCCCATCGAAGAACGCCTTCATCGCCATCGCGACGCTGCTGCGTGCGTGCTGCTTG
>CAYMLL010000460.1:0-4392 GCA_964390645.1 uncultured Planctomycetia bacterium
GTCTCTCAGCAGCCATCGCCGATACTCGTCGACGACGCGGTCTACTTCGTCAGCGACAACACCGGCATCCTCACCTCGGTGGACGCGAAGACCGGTGCCGCACGCTGGACCCGGCGCGTCGGCGGAAACTACTCCGCCTCGCCGATCCTTGCCGACGGACTGCTCTACTTCTTCAATCGCGAAGGTGTCACGACGGTCATTCGCCCCGGAAGCGAGTTCGAGATGGTCGCGCAAAACCGGATCGACGGTCGCATCATGGCGTCGGTCGCCGCGGTGGACGGCGCGTTCTTCCTGCGCAGCGACACGGCGCTGTACCGCATCGAGGACGCCGACGGCGACGAGCACACCGCAACGGGCGGCTGACCCCCGACGACGGGGCGCGTCTGTCCACGGCCGCGAACGACGCGAGCCTGCCGCCGCCCCCCCCGCGACCGCGGTTCGGGTCCCGGATCCGTGCCACATTCATGCTGCTTCCGCAGTGGAGATCCCCGCGAACATGAGAACCGACCGCCGGCTCGTCGACCTCAGCCACCCGATCGACACGTCGACGCCGCCCTTTCCCGGCGACCCTCCCGTCGAGATCACGATCTTCGACTCCACGGACGCCGACGACGGCGAGGTCCACAGCAACGCCAGCCGCCTCGCCGCGAGCCTCCACTGCGGCACCCACATGGACGCGCCGTTTCACTTCATCGCCGACGGCCAGACGATGGACGAGGTCGCTCTCGAGAGCTGCTTCGGTCCTGCGACCCTGGTGCGGCTCGAGGACGCGCTCGACGACGGAACGGTTCATCCGCGACATATCGAGGCGTACGAGGAGAGTATCGTCGAGACGCGGCGTGTGATCCTGGCGACCGGCTGGCACCGCCGGTGGAAATGCGACGGCTACTTCACCGACCATCCCGTGCTCACCGGCGAGACCGCCCGCTACATGGTGGAACGGGGGGTCGTCCTGGTGGGAGTCGACTTTCCTTCCGTCGACCGCGAACCCTACCCGGCGCATCTGGAGCTGCTCGGCGCGGGCGTGCTGATCGTCGAGAACCTCACCCGACTCGACGACATCCCGGATGCTCGCTTCGACTTTCACGCGGCGCCGCTGAAGATCGTCGGTCGCGATGCCTCGCCGGTGCGCGCGTTCGCGGTCGTCGGAGGCTGACCGTCACGCGCAATTCATGGCGTCCCTACCTGGCGCCGGTCTTGTTCCAGTAGATCTTGACGTTCTTGGTGGCTCGTCCGACGGCAACGATCTCCGGCCGACCGTCGCCGTCGAGATCCGCAGCGCGCAGGTCCTCGCAGGCCATCCCCGACTTGTCGCCGGCCCCCTTGACGTCGATGTCGTGCGTCGTCCACTTCGTCCCGGAGCTGTCCGTCGGCACGTAGAGCTTGACGCCGACCTCCTTCTTCTCCTTGCTCGGGAAGCGCCAACCTGCAACGACCTGCGGACGTCCGATGCCGAGGAAATCGGCGAAGGCGATCGCGTGACCGTTGTTGAACGTCGTGTCGAGAACCGTTCGCTTCCACTCGGCACCCGGTCCGCCCTCTCCGACGGCGTAGACGACGAGATCGCTGCCGTGAAACGGCTCGATCGTGGAGATCAGGAAGGGCCCACCGGACGTCATCCTCGCCATGCGGACCTCGCCGGCACCGTTTTTCATGCCTTCGGGCTTCTTCCGCCTGACATTCTCGCCCGAGCCGTTCATGCCGACGATCCCCTCCCTGCCGGCGAAAACGACGATATCGGCCCGGTCACCACGGTGCAGGACATCAAAGTTGTGCGTCACGTGGAGCGTCTCGTCGAGCACCGTCGTCTTCCACTCATCCTTCGGGTCCCGCGGCATGTCGTAAGCGAGGATCTTCACCCCATCTCCTTGACCTCCCTTGTTGCCGCGACCGTGAAGCGGCAGGACAACCAGGCGGTAGCCGCTCTCGCCACGGACCCACCGCATCCGATGCACGGTCGGCTCGTTGTGCAGCCGGATCGGTGTCCACTTCTTCGTTGGATCATCCGGCCGCACCAGATAGTGAACGCTGCCGCTCTGCTCCGGGTCGGACGTGTTGCCAGGGTTCCACTGGGCACCGACGGCGACCTCGACCTTGCCGTCACCGTCGATGTCGCGCGCGGCGATGCAGACGTTGTCACGCTGCGTCAGGTTCTCGACCATCAAGAACTTCTTCCAGTCCGGATTGCGATACCAGACGAACTGCTTCTTGTCGGCGAGGAGGATGTCCTGCTTTCCGTCGCCGTCAACGTCGCCGATGGCGACCCCGTAGCCGATCGAGATGTCGTCGATCTTCCGGACCTCGAAGCGCGGCTCCGGCAGGTCGTCTGCAGAAGCCGCAACACCGACCAGGAACAAGGACAGAGCAGGGAGCCACGACGAGAAGAGCTGCTGTCGCTTCATGGAGAACCCCTTTTTCTCTCGGGTAAGCACAGCATTATTGCAGAAGGTCGGTGTCCGTTCCAGGCGACATCGGAGATCCCTCGAAAGTCGTGACACCGACTCCGTCTCGTCAAGTCCAATCCCGTGCGGACCGACCGGCAACGGCATCTCCCTGACAGGCGGGACATCCGTCGCACCGACCGCCACGAATACTGTGGCCTGGAAGTTGAGCGACCCGGCCAGCGTCGTCGTGGAGGCCGACCAGGTGGACGGGGTGGGTACATTCGCGTCGCCGTGCGGAAGACACTCTGCCGTTCACGCTGCGCTGTCCTCATCGCGCGATCGGCACGACGCTCTGGCGAGTGCCCGCAGCCGGGGCACGGTCCGTCGGTGAACCGGTGGAGGCAACTCCGGCCGTCGCGGACGCCTCGCGCTTCGGCCCGGGCCGCCGACACCCGCTCCACGACCCGGCGAAGAGCCCGGCGAAGAGCCCGGCGAAGAGCTGCCTGACGGTTCGCGATCAGTCCGCGACCAGCTCGCAAGCGCTGCCATCGGGGCAGTCGAGCATATCCCAGGTCGGATCGGGACCGACGCCGGTCTCGGCCTGCGCGTCCGGATCCCAGCCCGGCCCCGGAGCCGGCGGGGTGCCGCCGCCCTGGAACAGGTACTGGAGGATCGAGATCGAGTCGGCCAAGTCGACGCGACCGTCGTCGTTGGCGTCGCAAGCGTCCAGACAGCCGGGCTCGAAGTTCCAGCTACCGGGAAGGAAGAGGTGGCTGACGACCGCCGCGGCGTCGGCGATATCGACCGCCATCGAGCTGCCGAGCGAGAAGTTGCAGTCGCCACGGTAGAAGACCGGCTCCGCGAGGATCTCGACGGCGCAGTTGATGACAGCGGCCGGCGAGCGCGACTTGTTCTCGGACGACACCAGGTTCTTGATCGGCACACGGCCGGTACCGTTGATACCGTCGGTGAACTCGATCTCGGCACTGCTGCCACACTCGGCGTCCGAGCTGACATCGAAGGTGATGTAGCCGATCGGCTGCACGTCATCCGACGGAGCGATCGTGGCGCCGTCGAACGGCGGCAGGGCGTCGATGAGCACACCGATGATGAGCTCCTTGCCGTCGCCGTCGCCGGCATCGTTGTCGCACTGGAGGCTGACGAACTCGGCGCCGAGCGCCTCGAGGATCGTGCCGCTGATATCCAGGTTCTCCTGGCAGGTGAGGTCGCTGTTGAAGCTCACCGCCATCGAGAAACCCTGGATGTGGTCGCTCTGGGCGTGGCCGACCGCGTCATCCTCACGCGAGACGATTCCGAAGCAAACCTCGACCTCCGAACCCGCGGACGCCGCGAGCTCGCCGCCGCCACGAGCCGAGCAGTGGAACTCGGTTTCACCGGTGACCTCGACCGGAGGGTACGAGCAGGTGAAGGCGCCGTCATCGAGCTGCAGATCGTCGCTGACGCCGATCGACTGGCCGCCGACGACGAGGATGTTGTCCTTCAGCGGCTCGCCGAGCTCACCGTCGCAAAGGTCGAGCGCGTGAACCTCGTCCGCCGACTCCGGCGCACGACTCGGACAGCAATAGCTCACCGAGAGAACCTCCTGGCCCGAGCCCGCGGGGATCGCGAAGTCGGCGACGAAGGGGTCGAGAAGATCGATGACCACACCGGCCGCGAAGCCGGCGGCGGGATCCGACTCGACCTCGAAGAAGTCGGCGGCGGCCGCGGCGGAGCCGAGGGAGACGCTGTCGAGCGTCAGACCGGTGCCGCGGAGGCACAGCGCCACCACGAAGCCCTCGACGGGCTGGTTGTTGGTCATCAGCACGCTGGCGTCGCCACAGCCGGCGGCATCGAGCGTGTCCTGGGAACCACTACCGTCAGCGGCGGCGAGCCGGTCCGGCGGTGGGGTGGCGCTCACCTCGCCGCCCTGGAGGCAAAGACCGTCGCTGGTGCCGATCGAAAGACCGCCGATCACCAGGATGTTGTCGAGCAGCGGACCGCCGTCGAC
>CAYMLL010000461.1:0-4392 GCA_964390645.1 uncultured Planctomycetia bacterium
CATGCCGCGGCTGCCCTTGAGGAGCACCAGATCACCCGGCAGCAGCCGCGGCGCCCCCGCCAGGGCCCACCCCACCCCCGCCCGCGCCCCCAACACGTCCTCACCCGCGGCGACCAGGCGCCGGCAGAGATGAGAGCCGATGAACCCGGCTCCGCCGGTGACGAGGGTTCGCTGGCTCATCGCAGTCCTCCGCTCCATGCCGTCAGTCCACAGGGACTCTTCTTTGTCGGCCGGTCGGGCGGTGCGCGTTGAGCCGAAAGCGCCGGCGGCGATACGGCCTGTCGAGATCCCTTGCGGGCGAGACGTCGGTGCAGGGGTCGGTGCGTGCACCAGCCCCCTGTCATCCGGATCTCCGGAGCGTCCGGGTCCCGGGGTCCGGGGGCAGGAGTCGGGTGCGTGCCCGTCGTGAATCCGACCGTCGTGCGTCCTCGTCACGACAGCGAGGGCCTTCTCCGGCGCCGTCTGCAGGGCGAGGGCGACCCGGACTCCACCTGGACCGGATCCGATCCGGGGTCAGCCCTCCGTCTTCCGCGAAAGCCCGGTCAGAGGTGGCGACGAGCGACGGCGGACCGATTCCCGTGCGGGGCGGACACGGGACCCGATCCTGCGGCGTCTCGCCAGCGCGCGGGCTCGAAGTCGCCGCACCGTGCGGGGCGGGCGCGGCAGGTGGAAGAACGGATCGAGAGAGGTCCCGCGGTAGCGGTTCGACGACGTGACAACCGTGGCAGGCGGGCGTATATTCCGTGGTGTCGGAGCCCGACCATGATCGGTTTGACGACCTCGCGAGCGCCGGTCGCGGGCGGGCGGAGCACGACGTTCTATCACAGCCGAGGAGCCGTCTTCATGAGCGAAATCGACGACCGGACCCGGGCCACGGCGAACCTGATCTCGAGCGTTCTGTTGCGCGCTTTCTTGCTCGGTTTCGGCCTGTTGCTGGTGACGGCGTTTCCCACGGTGCTTCTGACCGACCAGCTCTACGCCCTGCACAGCAGCCTGATCGATGTCCCACGTCCACAGTACAACGCCTATCTGTTCGCCTGGCTCGGAGACATGAAGATGCTGCTGTTCATCTTCTTTCTGTTGCCGGCCCTGGCGATCCGCTGGACGCTCCAGAAGGTATAGCCTCGATGGTCGGTGCTCCGCGGTGGCCTGGCCGGGCGGCGTACGGGGTTGTCACGTTCCGGGCCGTCCTGCGGCAAGGCCTGTCAGAGCGCGACCTCCTTCCACTCGACGACGCGCTTCTGATGGATCGCCGTGCGACCGAGGATCGACATCAGCGTCGCGTGGCGTCCGGCGTCGACATTCGCGAGCGGCTCCTTGTCTTCGCGGATCGATCTGGCGAAGGACTGGATCGCCGCCTCGGTGGCGTCCTTCAGCGGCGGCAGGTCGACCTTCGTGCGCTTGCCTTCCCGGGTGACGAAGAGGCTCGTCGTTCCCTCCAGCGCGCACGCCTGGTGACGTCCTCCGTAGACGGTCAGGTCGAGGCCGCCGAAGCCTCCCGCCGCATAGATCACGTGTGAGTAGTTGAGCCGGATGTTCCCCGGGAACTCGTAGGTCACACCGTACGAGTCCATCATGGTGCGGTCCGCCGGGCGCCCTTCCAGCGCATTGATGCCGCCGAAACCGGCGGCCCGCAGCGGATGCGAGCGGAGCATCCAGCAGAAGACGTTCATCTCGTGAACCGCCTGCTCGACGATGAGGTCGCCGCTCTTCTCGCGGTCCATGTACCAGCCGCTCTCGGGGTAGCCGCCGACATGACGGAAGCCGTTCACGAAGCTCAGCTTGCCCGCCGCGCCGCTCTGCACCTGGTCCACGAAGCCGAGGAACGCCGAGTGGTAGCGCCACTGAAAGCCGACCTGGAACTTCTTGCCGCTCTTCTTGACGCAGTCGTAGAGCTGCTTGACCTGCTCGGCCTTCGGAGCGAGTGGCTTCTCGCAGTAGCAGTGCTTCCCGGCGCTGACGACCGCGCAGCCGTGCTCCGCGTGCAGGTGGATCGGTGTGGCCACGAACACGGCGTCGATATCGTCGCGCTCGAGGAGGTCCTTGTAGTCGTGGATGCCGACGGGCTTCATCGCGCCGCACTTCTTGATTGCGCGATCGCGGGCCTTCGGGTCGATGTCGCAGATCGCGTTGACCTTCAGCGTCGAGACCGACACGCTTCTGAGGGCGCGGTCGAGAAGTGATGTGCCGCGGCCGCCGACTCCGATCCAGCCGAGGCGCAGGAACTCGTTGGCGTCCTGGACATTTGCCAGGGAGGCCGCCGGGAGGCCGGCGGCAACCAGAGGCACGCCCGCGGCGAGGCTACCGTTTCTGAGGAAACGACGACGTGATACGATCTTTCCGGGTGTGTCCATCTGCGTTCTCCTGAGAGTCCTGTTTCGACCTCCGGAGTGCATTCTCTGGCGTCCGGGACGGGAAGGCAAGCCCTCGACGTCAGTGGGTTCCACACCGTCGATCGGTGCCCATTCGAGGGGTCGGTGGATGTCCGAGTCTGACGCGATACTGCTCTACTCCAGGGCCGACTGCCCTCTCTGCGAGGAGGGCCTCGAAAAAGTCGAGGCGCTGGCGAGGCGCTACTCGCTGCGCGTCGAGAAGTTCGACATCGGTTCCGACGCCACGCTTCTGGAGGCGCACCGCGACCGGGTTCCGGTCGCGGTCTTTCTCGGCAAGGAGCTCGGCTGGGGGCGACTGTCCGGTCGCGGCATGGAGCGTGAGCTCCGCAGGGCGCTCGGTGGGTGAAGGGGCGCGGGCGCTGATCGGCCGGCCGGGCGTGGGGACAAGGCCGTGATCAGGGGACAGGTGTGCCGACACACTCCCCCGTCTGGTCGCAGTGATCGTTGATCGTGTCGGGGTCGTCGTCGTCGCACGCGCGACGCGGTCGCGGCACCAGGACGCATTCGCCGGTGTCCGGATCGCAGACTGCGTAGTTGCAGACGTCGGCGAGCTGCGAGCAGTCGCGCGGTGTGCCGCCACAGAGGCTGCCGATGTAGATGTCGCCGGTCGTGCACGGATTGCCGTCGTCGCAGGGCTCGCCGTTGGGGGGACGAAACGACTCGCAGCCGTTGTCGAGCTCTTCGTCGGCGTCCCAGGTGCCTTCCTCGCATTCGGCGATGACGCACTTCCCGTTGACGCAGGCGTAAGCCTCAACGTTGTCCAGGTCGAGGGTTGTGCAGTCGTTGCCACAGTCGCCACAGTTCTCGACGGTGTCCAGCAGATCGACGTCCTCGTCGATCTCGCCGTCGCAGTCATCGTCGACTTCGTCGCAGTCGTTGTCGTCCGGCCCGCAGACTCCGAAGCTGTCGCAGTCGAGGTCATCGTCGGTAGGGTCGAGGCCGCATTCGGCGCTCGGGGCGGGCACCTGCGTGCTGCCGAGGAAGAGGAAGTTCAGCGAGAAGACGGAGTCCGTGACGTTGAGCGTCCCATCGTCGTTGCTGTCAGCTGCGTCGTTGCAGGGGAAGTCGGCGTTGCCGCTGAACAGGAACCGCAACAGGACGATGGGATCGGTGACATTGAACAGGCGGTTGGCGTCGGTGTCGCCTCGTAGAAACACCGGCTCGCACTGCGCATGAAGCCTACCGTCCGTGGGCAACGCCAGAAACAAGACCGGCAGCCAACACAACATGCGCCCCGTGTGGGCTTGATTCGAAGCCATCTTGACGTGACCGGTTTTCCCCTCGATCGAGGGACCGGGCGCTCGCGAACGCGGCCACCCTCCTCGAGTCCTCATTGTAAGTCCAGGACGCCATGGGTGTCAAAGAGCGTGCCACCAGGGTTTTTCCTGGACGCGCCTGCAGGCCTCTCTACCATGCCGGGCGAAGGTGCCGTGACGTCGTGGTCGGCCAGCTCGTCCGGGCACGACGGGTTCCTGCGACGGGTTCCTACGATGGGTTCCTACGATGGGTAGAAAGCTTCCTCACCGTGGCTGACTCCGACGACGGCTGGGACATCGACGGAGCGATTCGCCTCCTGCGCGGGATGATGGACCCGTACCTCTGGCAGCAGGGTCAGGAGCTCTACTCTCGCGGAGCGGTCGAGGACTTCGCGATCCAGGCGAACGGGGACATCCAGGTGCGAGTCCTCGACCCGCGCGACGCGCGGACCTTCCACGTGCTGATCACCCGAGACTCCCGGAGTCGCATCCGGGCGATCTGTCGCTGTCCCTATCAGCTCTCGGGCTGCTGTCGGCACCAGGTGGTTGCCTTCGAGTATCTGAAGGCCGTCGCGGCCGGCGAGATCGAGCCGGCGGCATCGACGAACGAGGAGGGCGACGCCGACGCGACCTCGAGCGGTCCGGTGCTCTATCGCCTCTTCGATGCCGCCGGTTCGGTCTCGACGCAGACCGACGGCTCGCTGCTGCGGGTCGTGCTGCAGGCGCTCGGGTCCTCACGCACC
>CAYMLL010000462.1:0-4320 GCA_964390645.1 uncultured Planctomycetia bacterium
CTCGTCGAGGACGCTGATGTTGTGGAACGAGGCGCCGCGTGCCTTGCAGCGGTACGGCTGGCTCGTGCCGTCGGAGACGACGAAGAAGCCGACCTCCCCACGCGCGCCCTCGACCCGGCCGTAGGCCTCGCCCTTCTTCGGCTTCACCGCACGGAAGGTCTTCTTGTCGCAGAACGGACCGTCGCCCGGAATGCCGTCGAGCGCCTGGCGCACGATCCTGACGCATTCGCGCATCTCGCGCATGCGGACCATGTAGCGGTCCCAGCAGTCGCCGAGCTGCCCCATCTCGCCACTGCCGACGGGAACGTCGAACGCGAGGCGGTCGTAGATTCCGTAGGGCTGATCCTTGCGCAGATCTCGCGCCACGCCGGAACCTCGCAGCGAGGGACCGGTGACGCCGTAGCTGATCGCCGTCTCGGCGGACATGACGCCGACATTCGCGGTACGCGAGATGAAGATCCCGTTGTACGACAGCAGGTTGTCGTACTCGTCGACGATCGTCGGCTCGAAGTAGTCGCAGAACGCTCGGATGTCGGAGAGGATCTCGTCCGTGACGTCAAAGGTGACGCCGCCGATGCGGATATAGCTGTAGTTGAGACGCTGCCCGCAGATCTTCTCGAAAATCTTCAGCAGCCGCTCACGGTCGCGGAAGGCGTAGAGGAACGGCGTGATCGCGCCGATATCGAGCCCGTAGGTACCGAAGGCGAGCAGGTGGCTCGCGATACGGTTGAGCTCGGCGACGATGACACGGATGTACTCCGCGCGCTCGGGTACCTCGACGCCGAGGAGCTTCTCGACCGCCAACGAGTAGCCCCAGTTGTTGTTCATCGCGCAGAGGTAGTCCATGCGGTCCGTGTAGGGGACCACCTGGATGTAGCTGTTGCCCTCGGCGCATTTCTCGAAACAGCGGTGCAGATAGCCGACGTGCGACTGCGACTCGAGGACGAGCTCGCCATCGGTCCGGATGACCACCCGGAACACCCCGTGGGTGCTCGGGTGCTGCGGACCCATGTTGAGGAGCATCTCCTCGGTCTTGATCTTCGATTCGGTGATCGGCATCGACTCAGTAAACGACGTTCTTCAGGCCGTGGTAGGTGTCGGGAGCCACGTAGTCCCTGCGCAGCGGGTGACCGATCCAGTCCTCCGCACAGAGGATCCGAACAAGGTTGTGATGCCCTTCGAAGATCACCCCGACCAGGTCGAAGGTCTCGCGCTCGTGCCAATCGGCAGTGCGCCAGATGTTCTCGAGGGTCCCGACCCGGGGATCATCCCGCGGCAGACGCACCTTGAGGGTCAGCGAATGTCGCTTGGTGATCGAGTCGAGGCAGTAGATGACCTCGATCTCGCCGCCACCCTCCCGATCGGGGTAGTCGACACCGGTGACGCACGCGAGCAAGTCGAATTCCAGCCGCCCATCGTCGCGACAGAACTGCGCGATCTCGACCAGGCGATCCGTCGCCACGACGAGGATCGGATCCTTGTTCGCGGTGTCCTGCTCGATGACCGCATCGGCGAAGGTCTCCTGGATCAACGCGAAGATCTGTTCCGGCGCGAGTCCGGCCATGCTTCAGCTCCTCCTCGCGGGCACCACGTTCGACACCGTCACGCCAGCTGTCCCTCCGAAGCCGCACCCCCCGATCCTGCGGCTTCTTCGGCTCCCGCGACCGGAACGTAGACCTCTGGCTTCGTCGTGCGACGCGTGCGGTCGAGGATCTTCTCGCGCCGCATCAGCTTCTGAACCTTGAAGAGGCCCTCGAGAAGCGCCTCGGGACGCGGCGGGCAGCCCGGGATGTAAACGTCGACGGGAATCAGCAGGTCGACGCCTTTGACGACGTGGTAGCCATGCTTGACGTAGGGACCGCCACGGATCACACAGCCGCCCATCGCGATCACGTACTTGGGCTCCGGCATCTGCTCGTAGAGACGCGTGACGCGCGGCCCCATCTTGTGAGTCACCGTGCCGGCGACCACCATCAGATCCGCCTGGCGCGGCGTGGCGCGAAACGGCCCCGAGCCGAAGCGGTCGAGGTCGTACTTCGAGGCGCCGGTCGCCATCATCTCGATGGCGCAGCACGCGAGCCCGAAGGTCAAGGGCCATACCGAGTTCGCTCGTGTCAGGTTGATCAGGTCATCGACCGCCCCGAGGAACACGAAATCCTTCGTCAGCGGGTCGACGTTACGGTTCTCAAGCTCGTGAGTCATGACTCGGTCTACTCGCGGTCAGGATTCTGCCGGGCGCCGTCGCGAGGGCCTTCGCAAACTACTCGATCTCCATTCGCACCGCACCACATGGCCGACTCCGCCGGGTGGGGCGTTTTGTCGCAGCCCCTCCACCTGTAATCCGCTCGACAGGAGGGTCCCCTCCCGCGAACGATCGACGCGCCGACCGTCGGCCCCGGCCGAAACCGTCCACCAACACCCGTCCCGTTAGACCGTGACCTGCTAGACCGTGACCCGCTAGACCGTGACCCGCTAGATCGTGACCTGCTCCGGCTCGCCGATGGAGACCGACGAAGCCTCCGACTCATCGCCCACGCTCGCGGCGCGCACCTTACCGTTCCCGACCTTGCGCGCAGCCTCCGCGGCGTGCAGCTTCATCCAGTCCAGATCACCCTTGCGCCAGCAGTAGATCAGGCCGACGAGGAGGATCATCAGGAAGAGCAGCACCTCGAGAAAGATGAAGAGGCCGAAGTCGGCCTGCAAGGTCTTGAAGATCAGCGCCCACGGGTAGAGAAACGTCACCTCGACGTCGAAGATCAGAAAGATGAGCGCGATCGTGTAAAAGCGGATGTCAAAGCGCACCCACGACGAGCCGATGGTCGGTTCGCCGCACTCGTAGGTCTCGCCCTTGGCGGGTTCGTCCTCGTCGTCCACCTTCGGCCGCAGCAGCCGGCTGAGGCACGACACCGTCAGCACGACAAAGCCGATGCCGAAGAGCGTGAAGGTCAGGACGTTGAGGAGCTGGAAACCCATCGCTCGATCCTAAGCCCTTGCCTCAAAACGACTCTGGTGATTCTCCACCGGATCGAGACCGTCGCGGTCACCGGCCCGGTACTTTGTGCTTTTTTTCACGAGTGGCTGGAATCCTATGGATTTCGCCGTCGGGTTGCAAAGCCTTTTTTTGCTGTCGCCAAGGCCCGCTCTCTCAAGGGCTTACCTGCCCCGCTCCGGAGCTCTCGACGGCCGGTCCTGACGGCCGTCGAGACCCCGCTCGGCTCGTCCGTCCGACGTGTCAGCGACCCCGCTGCCCCGCGGATTCCCGGTCCCGGACGAACCCCTGCCGGGTTCCAGCAGACGATCAATCTCGCCGATCACCCCACGAAGGGAACGGCCGGCGTCGAACTCGACGACGAAGGCCCCGAGATTGACGACGAGCGCGAGCCCGACGACGACCAGGTGCAGCCACCAGACACTGACGCCCCGCAGCGGTAGACGCGCAGCGCCACCGTCGGCTGTGACGAGGTCGCTCGTCCCACCCGCGCCGATGAGCCGGCTGTGGACCTCCGCCCCCATCACCGCCGCGACGACGACGAACAAGGCCCCGGCGCACGCGACCGGAACGACGCGACGCCGCAGCTGCCGGATCAACGGCACGAAGTGCCGCTCGAGCCGCTCGTCGACCCGAACAGCCTCCTGGACACCGACGCTGGTTCCGACCAGATAGAAGACGGCGAGACTGTGCGTGAAGGTGACCAGAATCGTCGTCGCCACCCCGCAGAGGAAGTGAAAGCGCACCGACTCGACGTCAGAGAGCAGAAACCCCGCGCAGGTCGTGTACCCCAGCGCGCCGAGATCCACCAGGATGAGCACGGCGAGAATCGGAAGCATGGGGCAAGGATCCCGGACCTGGTGACGGGGCGTCCGGAAGTCGGCGCCGCGAAGAAGGAAGCAGGACGGAGTAGAAGCGCGACTGCGTCGCGGCTCAGCTGTCCCGAGGCACCGCCATCATACGCTCGAGCGCACGGCGAGCGCCTTCGGCGACCTCGGGCTCGACCGTGATCTCGAAGACGTCCTCCTCCAACGATCGCTTGACGCCCTCCAGGTCGATCATCTTCATGTACGGACAGTGCAGGCGGCAGCCGACGCAGCCGTCGGCCATGACGAACTCGCGATCAGGCCAGCGCTGTCGCAGACGGTAGACGAGCGCCCACTCGGTCGCGATGATGAAGGTTCTCGCCTCGGGGTGTCTCTCGACGGCGGCGAACATGCCGGCGGTCGAGCAGATCTCGTCGGCGACCCCGAGCACGTCCTCGCGACACTCCGGGTGCGCGACGACGATGGCACCGGGGTGCGTCTCGCGGCTCTTCTCGACACTGACGG
>CAYMLL010000463.1:0-4249 GCA_964390645.1 uncultured Planctomycetia bacterium
GCGGCGGGCGGCGGGCGGGGGGGCGATGCCGGCGGGGGGGCCCGGCCCGGGAAGGGGGCGGGAGGCCCGGAACAGCGATATGAGGATGGTCGTGGGGTCGGAGACGTCGACGAATCCGTCGTCGTTTGCATCCGCCGCGTCCATGCACTGCGGAGCAGGCCCGGCATGGAACAGATAGCTCAGCACGTTGACCGCGTCGCTGATGTCGGTGCTGCCGTCGTCGTTGACGTCGCCTCGGGTGAACTCGATGGCCGCGGCGACGAGCTCCTCGATGGCCTCGTCCTCTTCGGCTTCCTCACCGTCATCGGCCTGGCCGCAGCCTGCCTCTTCGCGACAGGTGCCGACGGCCTCCAGGAAAGCGCGGGCGCACTCGCCGATGGAGCCGTCGTCCTCGTCGCGGCAAGCCCGGAAAGCGTCACGCCCCGACTCGAAGCACTCTGCGCCGCAGAACTCGGGGCGCTGGCGAACCTCGCAGCCGGCGTCCTCGCGGCACGCTTGCACCGAGTCGCGAAAGGCGCCGATGCACTCCCAGCAGGAGCCGCCGTCCGCGCGGCAGGCCGAAGCGGCCTCACGAGCGGTCGAGAAGCACTCGAGGCCGCAGGGTTCGGGGCGCTCGTCGCCGTCCCGGTTTCCCCAGTCTCCCCAGTCTCCCCAGCCTCCCCAGCCTCCCCAGCCGTTGTCACAGTCGGCCTCCTCGAGGCAATCGCGAAGAGCGTCGCGGTAGGCCTGGTGACACTCCCAGAAGTCGCCGTCGGCTTCACGACAGGCGTCGCGCGCGTCCCGGCCCGTCTCGTAGCATTCGGAGCCACAGCGCTCGGGGCGTCCACCGTCGTCACCGTCACCTTCTTCCTGGCCGATCAAGATCGATCCGCAGAGGATCCAGGCGATTGCTGTCGCGGGCAGAGAGCTGAAGAGGTATCTGGTTCGCACCGGGTTGCTCCTTGGCAGGTCGGGTTGGCTTCGAGTTTCGTGGGCTTCGCGTCTGCACCACCGGTGACGCAGAGCCCAGCTTAGGCGAGAAGGTGCGCGGGAGGAACCGGTTACTTGTCGTGCTTTGTCGGCTTCTGCCCGGCCCGTGAGAGCCCCCGGGACCGGCGAAGGGCGAGGGGGCAAGAGGCGACGGATCCGGATCGCTCCGGGGTGGGGGGGCTGGAGAGGAGAACCGGGAGGCAGCGCGATCCCGGCTCGGGAGCACGGGCTGCAGCGGACGCGAAGCAAGTGGCGGGAGTGCATGGGAATCGAACCCACCTGCGACGTTGTTCGCGCCGCACCTAGGATTTGAAGTCCCGGGGGCCCACCAGGTGCCCGTTCACTCCCGCGGCTGGTGGCAGGGCTAACTTAGGAGCAAGAGAGCGCCGGGTCAAGGAGCTCGACAGATTGGCGCTGGCCGCCTCCTGTTCGACCCTGCTGGGACGTGCCGCGGCCGGTTCTCGATCGATCACCTCCCGGCTCACTTCGGCCGCTCGACCGTGAAGATCTCGCCGACCGACCCCTAGTCGTTGCCGCCGAGGCGCGCGAGCGGTTCGAGCCGACTCGCGTCGACGCGTGGGGCGCTTGCGTCCCCGCTGACGATCTCGTCGTCGATCCAGGCGCACACGATCTCCGCGAAGATCACGCCTTGCCGCGCCGCTCCCAGCTCGATGATTCGGTGCTTGCGGCAGCCGAAAGCGACGCGGGGGCCGACGACGCGCGGCAGCCGGAAGCCGGCGAGCGCCGTCGTCTCGAGACCGGACGGATCGAGCTCTGACTCCCCGTGGGGAAGGCTTGCCGACGTCGCCGTCACCACCTGTGCGAGGCCGGTCGCGGGGATGTGGACGACGAGCTCGTCGCGCTCCTCGATGTTGCGCCACGTGTCCTTCTTCGACCCGTCGTTCCTGTGCCCGACCGAGATCATGATGATCGGCGGGTCGCCGGTGATGCCGTTGAAGTACGAGAACGGCGCCAGGTTGAGCCGGCCCTCACCGCTGTCGGAGAGGACCCAGGCGACCGGGCGAGGCACGATCGTCTGGATCATCAGCCGGTAGACCTGTCCCTTCGAGAGTGTCGAGAGGTCGATGTCCATCGCTTGTGGGTCCTGCTTGTCGAGAGGCTCGGAGGTCCGGCGTCAGGTCGCGAGGCCGCCGGCGGAGCCGACTCTCGACGAATCGGAAAGGACTGTCAACCTCTGGATCTGCTGGCTATCCTGATCGCCGATGATCCGTCTGAGCTTCGATCGTGGAACCGTTCTCGTCGACGTGGACGATACCGGGTGCTCGGGTCTTCCCGGCTGCGTGGAGGACCTTCGTGTCGGCAAGCTTCGTGCACCGGGCAAGTCGTATCGAGACATCGTGCAGGCGATCGGGGAGCAGGGGCTCGAGCTCGAGGACGGCGCGCGCGACTACGGCCGGCTCGATCTGCGCATGCTCCTGGACCGTGAGCCCTTTCCGCACCAGGAAGCGGCTGTGAACGCGTGGGAGGAGGGTGGTCGTCGTGGCGTCGTCGTCCTGCCGACCGGCTCCGGCAAGACCTTTGTCGCGCAGCTGGCGATGGAGCGAGCGAGCCGGCCGACTCTCGTCGTCGCTCCGACCATCGACCTGATGCAGCAGTGGTACGGCGTGCTCGGTACCAGCTTCGACGTCGATGTGGGGCTTGTCGGCGGCGGCTATCACGAGCCTTTGCCCGTCACCGTCACGACCTACGATTCGGCGTACCTGCACATGGAGCGGCTCGGCAATCGCTACGGGCTCCTCGTCTTCGACGAGTGTCATCACCTTCCCGGACCGACGTATCAGATTGCCGCGGAGTGCTCCATCGCTCCGTTCCGCCTCGGCTTGACCGCGACGCCCGAGCGCGAGGACGGTCAGGAGACGGTGCTCGACGAGCTCGTCGGACCGATCGTCTACCGCCAGGAGATCAAGGAGCTCGCGGGCGAGTACCTTGCCGACTACGAGACCGTCAGGCTCGGCGTGAGGCTGCCGCCTGAGGAGCTGGAGCGCTACCATGCGGCCCGCGAGACGTACCTGGACTTTGTGCGCTCTCACCGGATTCAGCTCGGCAGCGCTGGTGGCTGGGGGCGCTTTCTCATGCTGACCTCTCAGAGCGAGGCCGGGCGTCGGGCCTTCCTCGCGTTTCGCGAGCAGAAGACGATCTCGCAGGCTTCCGGTACGAAGCTGCGGCTGCTCGAGAAGCTCCTGGCCCGGCATGGCGAGGACCGCGTGCTGATCTTCACGAACGATAACGAGACGGTCTACCGCATCTCGCGCGATTTCCTGATTCCGGCGATCACCCATCAGACGAAGGTGAAGGAGCGTCACGAGACCCTGGGTCGGTTCAACGCGGGGGACTACCCGTTCCTCGTCACGTCAAAGGTGCTCAACGAGGGAGTCGACGTGCCGGCCGCGAACATCGCCATCGTGCTGTCGGGAAGCGGCACCGTGCGTGAGCACGTGCAGCGACTCGGGCGCATCCTCCGCCCCGCCGCCGGCAAGACCGCGACGCTCTACGAGGTCGTGGCGCGGGAGACGGGGGAGGAGTTCGTCTCCACACGTCGCAGGAGGCACAGTGCTTACGGCTGACCTCGTCCGCGTCAAGTTCGGCAGGGATCTCATCGAGCCGCGCTACATCTGCTCCGATCGTCCGGAGGATCTCGAGCTGGCTCGATCGCTGATCGAGATCTTCGAGAGCGACGTCGGTTGCAGGAGGAGGGACCTCGACGCGCACCTCTGCGACTTCCTCGGCACGGGCACCGCGTTTCTCCTTCACCGGGGGCTCGCGAAGCTCCTCCACGATCGGTGCGAGCTCGAGACGAGGTCCGACATCGAGCCGATCGAGCTGCGCCGTCGCGTATTCGAGACCGCGGCCAGCGCGTACAAGGAAGGCGTCGGCCGGCGCTTCGATCGTGAGGCGGTCCTCGACGCTGTCGCCCGGGAGTGCGGGATCCGCGTCGCCGAGGTCACCGATGCTCTCTACGCGGATCTCAAGGACGAGCAGGTTCTGGCGAGCTTCGAGCACTGTACACCTCAGTGGCTTCTCGATCGCTACAACGTCGCGCTTGCGCAGGGAGTGCTCCTGCGTGCGTCGGAGATGATCATCGAGATCCGCGGCGAGTCCGCTGCGGGCTACCGGGAGCTCTTTCGCCGCATCAAGTTCTTCCGCCTGCTTCACGAGGTGAAGGGCAGCGCCGACGTCGGTTACCGGCTGCGGCTCGACGGACCGTACTCGATGCTCAAGTCGTCGGGGAGATACGGCATGCAGATGGCGTCGTTTCTGG
>CAYMLL010000464.1:0-4242 GCA_964390645.1 uncultured Planctomycetia bacterium
GCTTGAGGCACGAACGCCACCCGAAGCACCTCAGGACGTAGGCCCGAATCTTCCCTGGGCTCAAGAACCCAGGCACCTCCTCTCTTCCAGCCAACTCGAAATCGTCCGCCCTCCCTCGCCGAGCCTCGTCACGACCTGCACGGGCAAGCCTCCGGAGCCAAGACACCCAACGCCCAGAAACTTCGCATGGGTAGATACGTTGATTTTGTGCCCGATATCTCGATCCGATTGCGGGCGAAGCTCCGACTATTTCCGAAGAACCGGCGGCCTGGGTTTTGGTGGCCAGGTTCGATTGGAACCACGCTTGAACCAGAGGAGACTCGCAGTCACCTTAATTCCAGAGAACCCAACGCTTGCAGCAAACGCGTAGATGTTCGCTTTCTCGCCGATTTCGCTCTCAGCCCACACTGCTTTGCCAAAGGAGATCCTCGTGCTTCGTCTTCCCGCCCTGGTTACCTTGCTCGCTCTTTCTTTCTCATCCCTGGCTCTGGCCGATGACGACTTTCCGTTTCACGAGTTCATCCAGGCTGACCCACTTCCCATGTCGATGATCGGGTCCGCCATCGACGACTCCGAGATCGAGCTTGACCGTTTTTCCCACGGCATCGTTCTTGAAGCCGAAACCAGCGGGCTTACGCCCCACTACGCATATACAGTTTGGGCGCTCGTATTCAACGATCCCGAGGCTTGCGAGAATGGGTGCGATCTCCACGACATGGGCGTCGACGGCTTCGCCGCGCTCTGGTCCGGAGCCGGCATGGTGGCCAACGAAGACGGTGAAGCAGACTTTGAAGCCGTGATGTTTGAAGGCGAACCCGCTGGAGAACTCCTGATGGGCCCTGGCCTGGTGGATGCCCAGAAGGCAGAAATTCATCTGATTGTTCGCTCACACGGGCCCGCGGCCTTTGGCGAACCCGAACTTCTGAACCATCAGCTGACAACCTTCGGTGGCGGCTGCGACATCTTTACGTGCGTGGATGTTCAATACGCGATGCTCAGCAGCCAGAGGCGGATGGTTCCGGCCAAAAGAGATCGGGCGCCATTTCAAGATTTCACTCCGGAAGCCCTCGGCGAAATCATTCCCGACTCTCAAATAAAGCTGAAACGAAAGAAGCGCAAGGTCCGACTGTCGGGAGAAACGACAAACCTCGAAGCCGGTCACGCCTACACGATTTGGGCGGTGATTTTCAATCGCCCCCAAGATTGCGTTGACGGCTGCAACGAAGAAGACCTGAACCTCCCGAGCAGTTCCGTGATCTGGTCCGGAATCGGATTTGTCGCCGACGAAGACGGAGAAGCCAGCTTCAAGACCCGGCTCAAGGAGGGCGCCTTCCCTGGTGAAATACTCCTCGGTATGGGGCTGACCGACGCCGCCGGTGCCGAGATCCACCTGGTTGTCCGCGGCCACGGGCCGGCTGCGATTCACGACCCCGAGATGCTCGAGGCACAAACCTCTACTTTCATGGGTGGATGTGAGACCCTTGGATGCGTAGATGTGCAGTTCGCGGGGGGGGGCCAGAAAATGGAGCCTGCCGACGACGATTGAGCGGCGGAGCGGCGGAGCGAACGTGCAGTCGAACATTCGACTTCGCGCTTCCCTGCGGCACTCAGGATCAAAAGTAATCCTGAGGAAGGGTTCAATGAATGGCCTATGTTCCCTGCCCGATCGATACGGCGGCTCTTTGTGGGTCGTCTTGCATCGACTTCCATCAGGCCATGAGGTGGAGTGTGCTGCACCGCGAGCGAGCTGATTTCAACGACCTGAAGACGCGCGCTCTCCGTTGTCCATGGGTGGGCGAGGGCCAGGATTCACTCGGTACAGCCGATCCCCCTGCTCCTCGCGTCGGTCGCGTCCGGTGAGTGTCTCCCCCACCGAGACAACCGCGTGGTGCGCAGCGGTCTCCGCCGCGGCGCGGCCGCCAGCATCCCCAGCGTATTTCCCCTCGCGTCGGGCCCGGGCCTCCAGGTACTCCTGGGTTCCATGGGGCACGTGAGCCAGCCTGGCCGAGACACGCTTTCCATCGATACGGATCACCACCCGATCGTCGCGAGCGATCTGCTGGGGCCAGCGCGTGAGCCGGCCCCCGACGCAGTCGAGGTCGCAGCCCACGTAGGGCACGCCCTCGTGGACACTGAACCAGAGCGTACGCGAACTGGCGATCCCCACGATCTCCATCTCGAGTTCATTCAACGCGTCGAGCATCTCCCAATCGACCTGGGCGAAGTCCAGCCACGGACCCGAGCGCAGGGGCCCCCCCGCGAATACGAATACAGGGCCGTCGGCGCGAGACACGAAGAAGAGTCCGGCGAGCGCCAGCGCGGCGAGGAGGCCGGCAACGACCGTGAGACGGCCGAGCCAGAAAACGCGCCGGGACGCGACTTCCACGTCAGTCTGCCACGAGCGTCGCGACGAGACGCATCTCGACGGACTTCCGGATCGACGCATCCATCGCGGTCCGTGCGCGGGAGAGCCACGAATCGCCGGAGGAGGCCGTCTCGTCGGCACGCGTTGCAGCCTCGTGCAGCAGATCTGCCATGGCTTGCCAGGCGTTGCGAATGGCCTCGGTCGTGACCTCCGGAAGCGAGGGGGGCGGCTCGCTGGCCACCTCGCCCAGAGCGCCCGCGCCGGCGGTCTCGATCACCTCGCATGCGCGGGCGAGCCGATGATAGAGCGCCTCGACCGCCGCCTCGCCGGGCAGCACACAGGAGCCATGGGGCTCGCCGAGGGTGTCGAAGACGTAGCCGCGATCCGGCCCCATGGACGAGCGGAAGTACCACCGCTGGTCCGAATCCGGAAGGAAGGTCCAGATATCGTTGACCCTGCGCTCGTCCTCGCGATCCAGGAAACGCGTCACCGGCAGCCCGTAGCGAAGTTGGTGGCTTCGCTGATCCAGCGACCGGCGGTCCATCAGGACGAGAGGCCGCGTGATCTGCTGAATTGGAATCCAAAGATTCAGCAGCAAGAGCGAGGAGTCGTCGTTCCGCGCGTCGGGCGTCTGGTGTCTGAATAGGCTCGGCGCAGAGCCCTTCATGAGTTGTTGGAGAGGGGTCCCGAATACGTCCTGGTCGGCATGAATCGACGGCGCACCGCCGTGGCCGTTCGCACCCTCCATGCCGCCGGGGTTCACGTTGAGCCCGTTCGGGCCGGCGCGTCGCTGGATCAGCCCCTCGTCGGCGACGTGCTGGACCCTCAGGCTCTTGCCGTTCACCAGGCGAAACCGGGCGTCGCTGAGGCTCTCGCGGAGTGCTCCCGCAGTTGCGTCCGAGATCCAATCCTCCTCGCGAACCGTTGCAAGGGCCTGCTGAAGCGGGCCGTGATGCGAGAGATCAATAGACTCGAAGCCGGCTTCTTCGAGCCCGGGCTCGGGGATCGCCGGGCTGGCGCAGTCGTTCAGCACGCAGCTTCGATAATCGAAGGCCTCCTCGGGATCGACGCCGAACGGAAGGGTCCGGGCACGCAACAGCCCCGGCCGATCGGGATCGGGCGAGACATCCCCGGCCCGGGTAAAGCCGAGCGGCGCGCGAAGCTCCGAGACGGGGGAAGCCATACCCGGATCTTACACCGCCAGCAGCCTCGGCGCGGCAGGCTTCTCGGGAAGGCAACGACCCACATCGATGCCCGCTACGGGGCTCCTTCAAGAAGATCTCATCACGCCCATCTCCCGGACACCCCGCCAGAAACTGGCCTCCTCTGCTTTCGCGAATCCAAGTACCTTCGAGGGGCTGTGGGGGGGAGGCCCAGACACCAGCGAATCGCGAACCCCGATGGCCACCTGGAGTTCCGCGTCTACGAGTGCCCGTACGATCCCAAGGGCGCCTTCTCCGAGACCCACGAAGCTCAAGCTCTTTGGGTACGGCGCTACTGAGCAGGGCAAAGGACGACCTTATCGATCGAGGTTTGGAGAGCGCCTCGTGAGAACGGTTTCGACAAAAACTCGACGGAATCATCGAGATGCTGCCCTTCCAATACGTTCCGAGCGTCGTAACCACTCATCAAGATCACGGGCAGGCCGGGACGGCGTTCCCGTGTCGCTTCCACTGCGTCGAGTCCGCTTCCGTCCCCGAGAGTGACATCGATCAAAGCAAACTCAATTTCGTTCAGGTTGATCGATGGAAGATCTCGATGAAAGGCAGCCAGACTGTCAAGCCACTCAACCTGACGCCCACTTTGCTTGAGCATCTCGGTAGTCAGGCGTGCGACGAGCGGCTCGTCCTCGATCAGCAATACTTTCGTTCGCTCGG
>CAYMLL010000465.1:0-4230 GCA_964390645.1 uncultured Planctomycetia bacterium
GACGATCTCGAGGGTGTCGTTGATGCAGTTGTCGTCGCCTTCGCAGAAGGTCTCGTCAATTCCGTCCTGCGCCCGAACCGCCGCCGTCGAGGCGAGGATCGTCGCGGCTGCCAGGGTTGTCCAAAGCCGTCTCATCGACAGTACTCCTAAATCTTCCAAGCGGACTGGGATGTTCGTGAGCTGATCGGAGGGACCCGCTGTCCCTCGTCGGTGATTTTCAGGCGCCTTCGAGGTGGCTCGCCCGGCACGAGTGCCGCCGAACACACCGCGAACAAGCGCTTCCGCGTGGATCCGGACACGAACCGACCCTCTTCAGCGGCCTCTTCGCTCCGGACCCTCCGGATCCGTTCTCCGGTCCCTGTCGTCAACAACTCGCCTCCGGCGCGCCCTCCTCGAGGGGCTACGCCACACGGGGCCGCCGGACGCGAGTCCGGGCCCCTCCGATGGCGACGGCTCGCCGTGCGACGCGTGTCGCCTCCGAGCCTGCGCACAGGGATCTTCGCTTGCCGGTCCTGGTCTCTACCCCCGACCTCCTTTCTCCGCAGCGAGACGTTTTTTCTCTCCCGTCTGCATGCGTGAATTGCGGACGACCGCGAGGATCGAACCGGGCTTGGCGATCGCCCTGCCCATCACCCGCGCACCTGTACGTCACGGTCTTTGAACCCGCGCAGTATCCGGGAATCGCGTTATCCGGGAATCCTCCGGGAATCACAGTATCCGGGAATCACAGTATCCGGGAATCACGTTAACCAGGAATCACAGTTTCAAGTCGCGATCGCACGCCTACGCGGCAGCGCGGCTTGAAAAGGGACAACATCCAGTGAAGAATCCGGGCCGCCTCTCGTCGCCGGGCGGCCCCTGAACGGGTCGGCTTGCGTTTTCTTACGTTGGCAGCCCCGGGCGGTCGGTGCGACGACACGTGCTCGTCGAGACCCGCAACGGACGCTACGCACAAAGCAGGCCGGTCGCGCAAGACACGCGGCCGAAACGCTTGTACAGCCGTCCGGGAACGACTGCAATGTTAGCCACGGCGATCGTAAGCGTCAATGGGAAAAGTGTTTCACGAAAGGAAAAAGGTCCAGCTTCGGGACACTTCCTGCGGCGATTCACCGCCCCCTCGGGGCTCCCGGAGGCTGGAAGGCCACCGGTTCCCGACACTTGCGGCGTGCCGCGTCGACGGGGCATGCAGCTTGCCCCCCGTCCACGGGTCGCCGAACGCGACGATCCACGGCCCGTCGAGACACTGCCTCGGATGCGAAGGTGAGTCCCCGGGCCCGAGACGATACGCCAGAACGCCCGGCGGTGCACGGCCCCGTCGGATCCTGGCGACGCGGTGCTCGGGCGGGAGGGCCGCCCGGACGCCGGGCGGATCTCCTCGAGGGGCTGCCCATACGGCAGGAAGGAGCTCAAGACATGAACGAGACGAACCCCCGAAGCTCTGGCGCCAGCGCACCGGACGAGGTCCTCGCCGGCGTCGTCGAGGGAGCCACGACCCCCGTCCCCACGCGCGCCCTTCTGGGTCGCGGCATCGAGAGAATCCGTGTCCTCAGCGAGTCACGCTTCCGCGACCTCGTCCGCGCCATGGTGGAGGAGTCCATCCGCCGACGCCTGCAGTCGGCTCCGACGCCGCTACCGGCCGCTGAGCCTGCCCCGATCCCGAAGGTCCGGCCCCCCACGGAGTCGGCAGCCGCCCGAGCCGGATCCGCAGCTGCCAGAGCCGGCGACGATCCGGGTCATGTGGCGCAGGCCCGCTGGTCGCGGCTGCGCGACAAGCACGAGGGGCACCTCGACTCGATCGAGAAGCGCCTGTCACGACTGACGGGCAGCTTCGACGCCATTCGCGACTCGCTCGAGCGGCTCGAGCATTCGGGCACGCAACGCACGACACCCTCCCACGATGGCCCGCAGACGGGCGGGGGCTCGAAAGCGCGCGGTCGATCGAAGGCGGCGCTGCGTCGCCGGCTGGAGGCCGGCACGGTACGACGAGCGTGACCTGAACCGGAGCCGCGAGCCCTCCGACCTCGGCAGCAGCCCTCGACCGGCGGACGCGGTTCCCCGGGAGGCTGCTCGCAGCGGACGATCGCACAGGTTCTCACCATCCGTCGAAGACGGGCTTCCGACGTGAAAGAGGGCCATCCGGTCCGGGAGGGAGCCCCCGGAACTCGCCCCGCGAGGGTACCGTGTCGAGTCCTGACGACACCGTCCTGACGACCGCAGGCTCCGGCGACCGGACCGGTTTCGCGCCGGATCGGCTCCTGTCAGGCCCCGTGTGAAGGTCACACCGTGCGGAGGTCACACCGTGCGGAGGTCACACCGTGCGGAGGTCACACCCGGAAGGTATCGAAGACCTAGGAAGTCTCTTCCACCGCGGCTTCGTCTTCCGGCTTCTTGGTCTTGGTGCGCTTCTTGACCTTCATCACACGCACCTTCGGCAACCCGTAGGGGCTCGAGTTGCCCTCGTCCCACCGGTCGGCCTTGCGCAGCTCGAGGATGCGCTCGTAGCGTGTCAGGACGCTGCGAGCGCGCGTCAGCGCACCACGGGTCTGCAGACTTCGGTGAATACTCAAGTCGCGTCTCCTGATCGGTCCACAAAGGGAGCGGGAGTCTATCAGGTCTGCCGGAAGCCCTCAAGACCTGATTTCGGCCCTTCGGGCGTGCTTTCTTGCGCGGATCCCCGCCCCAACGCGGCCTCTTCTCAGCCCGTCTCAGCCCTTCTCGACCACCGGATCGCCGACCGCGACGCCGAGCTCGCGGGCGAGCACCTCGCAGCGCACCCGCAGCAGGAAGAAGATGGGTCGGGCACCGCGGCCGCCGTCGATCTCGCCGCTGTCCTTGCAGAGCGTCTCGTAGGCAGCCTGCCCCTTGGCGACGACCAGGTCGGCCCGGTCGAACTCCTCGCGGAAGCTCTCCGAGCAGGAGCTCAGCGGCACGCCACGGCAACCGACGCCCGGGTCGATGATACGGGCAACCCGGTCGAGCCCCACCGCCCGGGCGTCCTCCTCGGTCGCCTCACCGAGGCTCGGCGAGTCACGAACGACCGAGACGACCGCGCCGGCCGGCTTCCCGAACGTCTCGATCAGCAGACGGTCGTAGAGCAGCTCGCCGGCCGTGTCGTGAATGAAGAGGATGCTGCTCGCCGAGCCGGTCGCCAGGCGCAAGTCCTCGACGTTGTCGATCGAGAAACGCAGCCCGTCGGCCTCCGCACGAAGGCTCGAGACCGAGAACCCGGGACGTATCTCGTCGCGGAACTCGCAGTCGATCAGGTTCGCCGCGACGGCCAGGCGTACGGCGTCGAGGAACGCGTCACTGGATTCCTCCAGCGATCGGCGCAGCGACTCCCGCGCCGCCAGCGCCGCATCGATCCAGCGCTTCTTGTCCGGGGCGTAGGGCGCGCTGACACCGAGAGAGCGGGCCGTGCGTCGGGACAGGCCGTACATGATCTCGGCCGGGGTCGCGTCGTCGGCGGCGCGCGAGAGCTCCTGCATCGCGTCGGCGAGGATCTTCCGGTGCAGCCACTCGTCGTCGCTTTGAAGGTTGGCGGCGAAGAGCACCCGCCGCAGACAGCAGGGCAGGCACTCGGGCCGGTTTCTCATCGGCGGTATCCCCCGTCGTGAAATCGGCGTCGAGCCGGACGCGGCACCGACGCGCCAGACCTTGTACCGCGCGATCGGTCGGCGGGTCCCGAAAAAACCGCCACGGCCTCTCCTCGGGAACGCGGCTGCGGTCCCCGACGGCGCCCCCGTCCGGAACGAGACTCCGGTGCGGAACGGCTCGACGGGCTCATCGGCCCGAGCGTTTGAAGACGTACGCCGACTGGAAGTAGGACCCGCGGCTCTTGAAGCGCCAGCTGCCGGCCGCCGTCAGCCGGCGAAGCTCCGCTGCCGCCTGCTGTGCCATGCGGTAGGACGCGAAGGGACCGATGTCGACCGCGTAGCGCGCGTCCTCACCGCTGCCGCTGACCTCGGGATCGAAGCTCTTGCAGGCGATCGACTGCTCGACACAGCCATGGCGATTCTCGAGGTGGCCCCGCAGCCGCGCCAGATGATCGAGGAGCTGGACGCACTCGTCCTTGTCCATCTTCGCACGCACGCGCAGCCAGCGGGACTCCGGCGTCTCGAGCGCCAGGGAACCGCCAGCGCCCCCGACGCCCCCGAACTCCGCGGCCCCGGAACCCGTCCCGGGCAATCTCGAGCCCCCCGCCGACGGGCCCCCCGCCGACGAGATCCCTGC
>CAYMLL010000466.1:0-3597 GCA_964390645.1 uncultured Planctomycetia bacterium
GGCGGGGTCGGCACGGTCCCGTCATGGACCTGTTTGCCAGCCGCCGAATCGATAACGAAAAACCGGTAAAAAAAGAACGACGCAGTCATCGAGCCCCACGTCTGCGACACCGACCTCGGGGACGCCGACGCCCGGAACGCCCACGAAAATCCCGGCAAGCATCAGCACGCACGTCGCGAAGGCGCGCTTCATGTCCCGTCCCCCCTGTTCGCTGCTATCAGGAAGACCCCTGTCCCTGTGCGCATCGCCGTCCATGAGGCGATCGCGGCAGGATTCCGCAACATCTGCGGTCACCCCATGCAATTCGACGCAGATTCCGCGGCGTGGACAGATGCCTGCGTGCCCCCTTCGCATCAACTGTCCACGTGGACAGTCGGTGTGCGGTCAAGAAACTCACGCGGCCCCCCGGTGATAGTATTTCGAGATCCCACCGAGACGCTCTCTGCCACGAATCGGCCGATCTCTTGCTCCGTACGCTTTGCCAGGAAAGAGCAGCAGGCTGTCCTTCCCCTGGTGATTCCGCTCGCGATGGAAGTGCTCGACGCAGGATCTCGGAGCTCGCCGGAGCGACGCCTCCCCGGAGAGCAGGAGCTTCGAGAGACACTCATCCTTCACGGATCTCACCCACCCCCCCACGTATGAGCTCAGGTTCGGGCTCTGCGCCGGCAAATTGACCGGCTTCACGCCCGCGGCCTTCAGGGTCTCATCGAACTCCTTGCAGCACTTCCCGTCGCGATCGTGGATCAGGTAGCAGCTCTCCTCGAGGAATCCGGCATCAACCATCGGCATGTCCCGAGCAACCTGAGTCATCCAGCTCTCGTTCGGATCCGGCGTCACGCCAGCGACTTGGACCCGCCGCGTCGCCACGTGAATGAAGAAGGGGACCTGGCAGGTCGCGAGTCCTCTCTTCGTCCACACCTCGGTCGTCAAGAAGTCTGTCGCCGTCAGGACGTCCACATGCGAGAGAACGAGATCGCTCCACGTCCTGGTCTTCTTGCGCTCGCGTGCCGGCGATTTCCGCTCTCCGAAAGAGCCATGGGAAGCGCCATCAGAGAGCATCATGACTCCGAATCAGGAAACTCGTGGAACCCCACGACGAGGACGCCGGAAACTCGCTGGACTGGTACACCAGGACCTGCTCGGACAAACTTCCGAGCAGGTCCTGTCCTCGACGTACGATCGATATTCCCGCCGAGATCAGACAGAAAGATCGAATCGATCGAGATCCATGACCTTGCCCCACGCGGCCACGAAGTCACGCACGAACGCCTCCTGCGAATCTTCACATGCGTAGACTTCCGCGATGGCCCGCAGCTGCGAGTTCGAGCCGAGGATGAGGTCGACGCGGGTGCCAATCCACTTGCGCTCGCCCGTCCCGCGATCACAGCCTTCGAACGTGTGCTCACATTCGGAGGACACCGCCCACTTCGTGTTCATGTCGAGCAGGTTCACGAAGAAATCGTTGGTCAACGTCTCGGGCCGCTCGGTGAAGACACCGAGTTCGGACCGCCCGACGTTCGCATTCAGCACGCGCATGCCGCCGACGAGCACCGTCATCTCGGGAGCGGTCAACGTCAGCATGTGCGCCCGATCCATCAGAAGCTCCTCCGCCGACCTTGCGTGTCCGCTTCCGAGGTAGTTGCGGAATCCGTCTGCGGTCGGTTCGAGCACCGCGAACGAGTCCACGTCGGTTTGCTCCTGGAGCGCGTCAGTGCGCCCCGACGAGAAGGGGACCTGCACGTCGTGCCCGGCGTTCTTCGCAGCTTGCTCGACGGCGGCGCAGCCGCCCAGAACGATCACGTCCGCGAGCGAGACCTTCTTGCCGCCGGCCAGCGAGCCGTTGAAGGCTGTCTGGATCCCCTCCAGGGTCTGCAGCACCTTCCCCAGCTCGGCCGGGTTGTTGACTTCCCAGTCCTTCTGGGGCGCGAGGCGGATGCGCGCCCCGTTCGCACCACCACGCTTGTCGGTGCCACGAAACGTTGCCGCCGACGCCCAGGCGGTCGCGACCAGCTGCGAAACGGACAGTCCGGATGTGAGGATCTCGGCCTTGAGGGCCGCGATGTCCTGCTCCCCGATCAACCCGTGGTCGACCTCGGGGACGGGATCTTCCCACAACTGCGGCTCCGCAGGAACCAACGGGCCGAGATACCGCGTGCGGGGCCCCATGTCGCGGTGCGTCAGCTTGAACCACGCCTTGGCGAACGCGTCCGCGAACTCCTGCGGGTTCTCGTGGAAGCGCCTCGAAATCGGCGCGTAAATCGGGTCCAACTTCAGCGAGAGGTCCGTCGTGAACATCATCGGGGCGTGCTGCTTCGACGGATCGTGAGCATCCGGCACGGTACCCGCAGCCGATGCACCCTCGGGAGCCCACTGCCACTTGCCGGACGGGCTCTTCACTTTCTCCCACTCGTGGCCGAACAGGTTCTCGAAGTAGTCGTTGTCCCACTTCACCGGGTTGGTCGTCCATGCGCCCTCCAATCCGCTGGTCCACGCATCGGCGCCCTTGCCGCTGTCGGAGCTGTTCTTCCAGCCCAGGCCTTGCTCCTCCAGGCCGGCGGCCTCGGGTTCGGGACCGATGTGGGACCCGTCGACAGCACCATGAGCTTTGCCGAACGTGTGTCCGCCGGCGATGAGCGCGACCGTCTCCTCGTCATTCATCGCCATACGGCCGAAGGTCTCTCGAATGTCCCGGGCAGCAGCCAGCGGATCCGGGGTCGCGTTCGGTCCCTCCGGATTCACGTAGATCAGACCCATCTGCACCGCGCCGAGAGGCTTCTCGAGCTCCCGATCGCCGGTGTAGCGCTCGTCTGCGAGCCAAGTGGTCTCAGGCCCCCAGTAGATGTCCTCTTCTGGCTCCCAGATGTCCTCGCGCCCGCCGGCGAACCCGAACGTCTTGAATCCCATCGACTCCAGGGCACAGTTGCCCGCGAAAACCATCAGGTCGGCCCACGAAACCTTTCGGCCGTACTTCTGCTTGACCGGCCAGAGCAACCGGAGCGCCTTGTCGAGACTGACGTTGTCGGGCCAGCTGTTGAGGGGCGCGAAGCGCAGTGTACCGGAGGCTGATCCGCCCCGGCCGTCGCCGATACGGTACGTGCCAGCGCTGTGCCACGCCATGCGAATGAAGAGTGGCCCGTAGTGGCCGTAGTCGGCCGGCCACCAGTCCTGCGACGTCGTCATCACCTCCTTGATGTCCTTCTCCAGGGCACCGAGGTCGAGCGTCTTGAACTCCTCCGCGTAGTTGAACTCTTCGCCCATGGGATCGGACAAGGAAGAATTCTGGTGGAGAGGCTTCAGGTTCAGCTGATTCGGCCACCAGTGCTGGTTCGCCGTGGTTCCGACCGCGGTGTGGGCGTGAGTTCCGCCCAGCACGGGGCACTTACTCGAGTTCTCTGACACGCGGATTCTCCTTGAGATGGACTCGTTGGTTGGTTGTCTTGAATTCGAAGTGTCGATTGGTTGATGTTCGGTCGTCGGCCGACCCCGCACTTGCCGCGAGGCACGCGGGACACGTGCCCCGGAAGATCACCTCCGCCTCATCGATCTGGTATCCCGAGTCGATGTCGACCGTCTTTCTGCAGGCGCGACAAATGACGT
>CAYMLL010000466.1:3607-4172 GCA_964390645.1 uncultured Planctomycetia bacterium
GGGGACCGGGGCCCGGGAAGACCCCCCCCGCCCACGCGAGCTGGATCCCCGCGGCGGCGGCGCGGGGCGCCCCCGGGGTGGCGCCGACGACGCAGTCGATGTCGACCGTCTTTCTGCAGGCGCGACAAATGACGTGGTGGTGGTTGTCACCGACCCGATTCTCGCAGAGGGCCGGCGACCCGGCGGCAGGATGCGCCGGCTGAGTCCCGCCTCGGCCAGAATCCCGAGGGCGTCGTAGACCGCCTGCCGCGAGATGGCACCGATCTCGACGCGAACGTCCGCGGCGACGTCATCCGTCGTGCAGTGAGGCCGACCCGACACCGCCCGCAGCACGGCCAGACGCCGGGCCGGGGCCGGGACACCGTGTTCGCGAAGGGGATTGGCTGGATGGCCGGGCATGATCGGACCGTACGTAACATTTCGGATTGCGTCAAGAATTCGCCTGAGCCGGGTCCATTGCAGCCGAGCGATGGATGGAGGGGGCAGATCAACCGACGGCGTTGGTGCATCAATCGCCCCCGACGGAAGTGCCGTATCATTCGGACTTTGCGAACCGTTCGTGAGG
>CAYMLL010000467.1:0-4171 GCA_964390645.1 uncultured Planctomycetia bacterium
CAGGTCGCGAACGACGGCTCTTTCAAGATCCCGAACATAGCGAGCCCCGACAACTTCGGCCCCGGCGGCCCCGGCACACCGCCGGACTTCATCGGTGACGACTTCGTGCGTGTTGCCGGTGTCAGCAACGTGGATGGGGTGACCCGGTACGCTTTCAGCGCCCCGTTTCAAATCGAGAACGGAGTCCCCTTCCGGCCGACGGACATCACCATCACGCAGACCCCGCCGCCGCTTCCCGAGTCGATCCGCGTGGAGTCGCCGAGTCACGTGGTCGCGCTGGGGGAGACGCTCCAGCTCACGGTGCTGGGCGTGCTCGGCGATGGCACGGAGCAGGACCTCACTCCTCGCGCTTCGTGGACGACGTATCGAACGACCAATCCGCGGGTCGCGACGGTGGGTGAGGACGGGCTCGTGACGCCGCACGCGGTGGGACGCTTTGCGGCTCTAGCCAGAAACGACGGCGCGCTCGGAAGCCAGCTCTTCGAGGTGGTCTCCGACGTCTTGGAGACGACCGTCGAGGGCTTTGTCGTCACCGGCTCGGGAGAGCGCGTCGCCGCGGCGGAGGTCGCTGCGCCTCTCGACAGCACGACCGTCACTGACGCCAACGGCTTCTTCTCGCTGGTGACGCAGGTGCCCGTCGGTGAGCCCCTGTCACTGTCGATCTCGGCGTCGGTCGGTGGGGAGCTGCTGGCGGCCCGGGTGGCGAATGTCGCCGTCTTCGAGGGTGGCATCAGCGACGTGGGTGTCGTCACCGTCGAGCCGATCCAGGGCCCCCGTATTCCGGACGGATTCACCTTCCTGAGAACCAACCCTGACAGTGGGCTCGGGGAATACGTCCACGACCTGACGGGCATCGAGTTCGTGCTCTTGGGCGGTGGCGAGTTCGAGATGGGGAGTGCGACGACCGAGCCGAACCGCTGGTCCGACGAAGGACCGGTGCACACGGTGACGCTGAGCCCGTTCCTGATCGGGAAGTACGAGGTGACGCAGGAGCAGTACGAGATGGTCATGGGTGTGACCCCTTCGTTCTTTGGCGGAGCCTCCCGGCCGGTCGAGCAGGTCTCCTGGGACGGGCTCAAGGCCGACGACGGCTTCCTGGCCCGCACCGGGCTCTCGTTGCCGTCGGAGGCGCAGTGGGAGTACGCGGCTCGTGGCGGGACGCGCACGGCGTTCTCCTTCGGTGATGACTGCAACACGGAGACTTGCGACCCCTGCGATCCTGCGGACGACTTCATGTGGTGGTGCGACGAGGGCACGCACCCCGTAGGCGAGAAGCTGCCCAATGCCTTCGGTCTTCACGACATGCACGGGAATGTGTGGGAGTGGTGCGAGGATGTCTATGACGAGAGCTTCTACGGCACCCCCGAGGCTGCCGGTCCGGACCCCGTCGCCACGTCGGGCTCCGGGCTGCGAATCCTCCGCGGCGGCAGCTGGGACTTCTACGCCTCGGACTGCCGCGCAGCCTGCCGCTACTTGGAGGCCCCGTCGCCCGGCCGGGGGAGCCCGAAAGAGCCGGCCCTCACCTTCGACCTCGGCTTCCGTGCGGCCATGCCGTTGCCCTGATTGACCAGCCCCCACGAACGCTACCACCTTCTACCATGGTTTCAGGACCTCCCGATGAAGGCCGAGGGGCAGTAGCCCCGACGGCTCTTCGGAGAGGTTCGATCGCCTCTGGGGCCGATGGACGGAGAAAGCGGAGCGCGGGAACGGAGTTCTACCCGAGAACACCCGGATGTTCTGGCGGGTAGCCGTGTTGAAATACTACTGTCGAGGGGCTGAACGGGTTTCTTGGCCCTACGGGCAACAGGTTGCGGCGATGGAGAACGCGGAGCGCAGGGACGGTGTTTCGTCGGGAAACGGCCGTATGTTGTGGCGAACCGCCTCGGAACGTGGCTGGATTTAATGCGTACGAGTATCTTGACCACACGAGCACTACACGTAGCCGTTGCTCGTCCTGATGCCAGTTCCTGACGCGGCATTCGGTCTTGTAGGCCGGGTGAACGAGGCTCGATTTCACAGCGGGCATGCATTCGGTTCCTCACGAACGGTTCGCAGAGTCCGAATGATACGGCACGTCCGTCGGCGGCGATTCATGCACCAACGCCGGGGGCAGGTCAGAATGTAGAGGCTTGCAGACGCACCCGTACTCATCCAGGATGAGTTCTTCCCGCGGATAATTGAGCGCAACTCCCCGTCAACCCCCGTCCACTCAGAAGGAACTCGAGCCATGAACCGCATCAGATTCTTCCTGTCATCGCTGGTTGTCCTCATCGCTGTCGGCACCCTCGCCCTCCCCGGAACTGCTCCCGAGGCGGAGTCGAGCCCCGCCGCGGCGGGCACCTACACCGTGGACCTCATCCATTCCACCATGATGTTCGAGATTCGCTATTCGGGGATCAGTACGTTTTACGGCCGTTTTAACGAGTACGGCGGCACTTTCCGGCTCGACGAGAGCGATCTTTCCAAGACCAGCTTTGACCTCGTCGTGAAGTCAGCGAGCGTTGACACGGGGATCGAGAAGCGTAATGGCTCGCTCATGAGCCCCGATTACTTCTCTTCGAAGCAGTATCCCGAGTTCCGTTTTGTCAGCAAGTCGACGAAGGTCCTCGGAGGCAAGAAGCTCGAGGTGAAGGGAGAACTCACCGCGCGAGGTGTTACCAAGCCGGTTACCTGCCAGGTCGTCTACGGTGGTGAGGTCCCGGCGGGCAAGGGTCAAGTGCGGGCGGGTTTCGACGGTACGATCACTTTCAAACGGAGTGATTTCGGCATCAACGGCGGCCAGAGCTTCCTTTCCGACGAGGTGACTCTTCGCCTTGGACTCTGTGGTGTGAAGAAGAAATGATGCATGTCTGAGAAGACAGCCGGTCGCGCCCCCGGGGATCCTGGCCAGAGTCAGGGATTCGCGGGGGCGTTGCTCATCATCCAGGTTCTTCTTTATGGCGCGGCGCACGTGAGTTTCTTCGGCGTGCCGCGCTGGAACGAATGGTCCGACCAGTCGTTCTGGGTCGCTCTTGTTCTCGGCTGCCTGGGAGTCCCGGTGGTCGCTCGCCGGAGTTGGGGCACGGCGGGCATGCTGGGTACGGTGAGCATCGCCGCAATCGTGATCTGGCCCTGTCTCTGGAGCGAGTGGAGTGGAGCGGGATCTCGAGTGCTGGCCTTCTTCGTTCTCGTCGGCGGCATCTGGGGATTCCTCTGGTTCGGGCTGCAACTGTCCGGACGCACGGGTGTCAGCGTGTTCCTTGCCTGCATGCTCGTGGGAGGGATCGCCCTCGGGATCGATGCTCTCTACATCAAGTCCGTGCGCCTCTTCGCCGTGCTCCTGGCTTGGCTGGTCTTGGTCCGGGTGGCGACCTGGGTCTTTCGCGCTCGTTCACTGGAGCCCGTACTTTTCCTCTTCGTCGGCACCATCGGCCTGACCCTGGTCCTGGCCAGCTGGCTCCACACCGTTCCCGGGCAGCGTCCATTCACGATGGCTTACATCGCTGTCGTGGTCGTGCCTCTGAGTGCTTGGATAACCGAGATCCCCATCGTGGCCGCGCGACCTCCGGTCTTGCGCGTTGGCGTCCAGATCCTGCTCGCCGGAGGCCTTCTGGCGCTTGCGCTCCTTCCCCTGTTGCAAACCTGGCTCACCGGGGGATTCGACTTCGTCGGCCCCTGAGAACGGCCTCGCTCCGCGTCACGAAAATCGCGACCTCTCGCCAGGGAATACCGCCGTGCTGCCACGTTGACGGCACTCTTGAAGTCGCGAGATTCACGGCTGCTCTCGGTGCCCTTTGGCGTGTGGGGGCAGGGGTTTGCGAAGTCGCGGCGGCGGCTACGTCGGGACGAGTCCCGAGCTGGCCCAGCTCGGGGGACGCAACACCGCAACGACTCACGGAGCGCGGATTCCGCGGGGTTCCACACCCGGCCGGAGTAGCGGGCGATGCTGGCTGCGAACTCGGAAGCGGACGTCCCGACCGATGCGCGATGTGCCAAGGGGTTGCGGCGATGGAGAAAGCGGAGCGTGGGGGTCGAGATCGCCCTGCGCTTCGTCCGCGCATTCTCTACGACATCGGACCTGGTCGCAGGTTCTTCTGCTCGTTTCCTGTCCTGTTGCCGTCGGCACCACCCGAGCTGTTGACTCCGGACCGACAAGCGTCGATGCTGCGTTGCCCCGGTTCTGTTGTCGTGG
>CAYMLL010000468.1:0-4167 GCA_964390645.1 uncultured Planctomycetia bacterium
TGATGAGCGTCGTGTCGGCCGTCGCGTCCAATCTGCTGCGGGAGACCTGCCGCAATCGCGGGTTTCCGCTCTGGGTGGCGGCGCTTCTCGTCTGCACGTTAGTCGCGCCCCGCCTCGGAGGAGAGCTCGACCTCATCGCCCGGCTGCAGCTGCTCGTGCAATATGGTCTCGGGCTCGCGGTCGTCATGATCGGTGTCGTCACGCTCATCGTGTCGATCGGGTCGCTCGGTCATGAGGTCGACCGGCGTACGATCGACCTTCTCGTGACGCGTCCCATCCCGCGCTGGCAGATTCTCCTCGGCAAGCTCCTGGGCGTTCTCGCTCTCGATACGGTGCTCCTCGCGCTCACCGTCTGCGTCTTTCTCGTCAACCTCGGTCTCCTCGTCTCCGGAGCTCCCGACGCGCAGCGTGAGCTCGCGTCACGGCGGTTCTTCTCGCCGCGTCGCAGCGTCGAGGCGGATTCCTTCGACCGGCCTCTTCTCGGCGAGCAGGAGGAGATGCGGCTGACGTTTCGTGGCATTGCGACGCTCGGTCGACCCGAGGAGACACTGCTTCTGCGCCATCGTCTCGACGCGATTCCACGCCTGGAGACACCGATTCTCGAGACCCTGTGGACGGACACGGTCGGGCGTGGTGTTCGTGTGAGCTCGCGTTCGTCCGCGGGGCGGGTGGCAGTGATCGAGCTGCCGATCGATCTCGTCGAGGACGACGGCTCGATGTCGATCGACCTGCGCAACGCTCACCCGGCCGGTTCGGGAGCTCGCATTGTCGTGTCGCCCGAGCGGATCGAGGTGCTGTATGCGGACGGCGGGTTCGTGGGTTTGCTCGCTCTGGCTCTGGCGCTGGTGCTTCTCGAGTTCGCGTTCCTGGCCGTCGTCGGTATCTGCGGCGCGGCGGTATTCCGTCTGCCGACCGCCGCGCTCTTCGGCGCCGCGATCTTCCTCGTCGGTCTGGTCTCACCGTATCTTGACGAGTCGCTGGCGATGCTCGTCAAGGACAGTGGTGCTCACGCTCCGGCAGACGGTCCCACGACCCCGTATCCGGCCCCCTTGACGACCGGTCTCGTATGGATGCTCGACGGCGTCCTTCAGCTGCTGCCCGACTTCACCGGCGATGATCCGTTGCGGCCGGTGATCGAGTCGCGATCGATCTCGTGGACCGACGTCACGTGGCGCTACGGCGGCTCGATGCTGGCGCGCGGGCTCGTGTTGCTGGGCATCGCGGCGTGGTTCTGGAGGCGACGAGAGCTCGGAGGGGAGGCGTGAGCGTTTCCTGGCGCGACATATTCCTCGGAGTGCTCCTCGTCGTCGGCGCCACCGGCAGCATTCTCCTGCGGCCGCAGCTGGCGCGGGAGAGGGCGGCCCTGGCGCCCGAGACGGCCCGTGTCTCCGGCGAGGAGCTCGAGGCCGCCGGCGTCGCGGTCGGCAGCGTGCTCGGCCCCGCACTCGGCTTCTTCCGCCCGCTGACTCTCAACTTCCTCTGGCTACGCTTCGACGCGTTGCAGAAGGAAGGGCGCTTCTTCGAGGCGGCGTCTCTGGCGACGGTGATCTCCGGGCTGCAGCCGCGCATTCCGGAGGTCTGGACTTACCAGGCGTGGAACCTCGGTTTCAACATCACCCGGGCCTTGACGCCACGCGAGCGATATCAGTGGGTTGACGAGGCTATCTGTCTGCTGCGCGACCGCGGGCTCGACGAGAACCCGGGTGCGGCGCAGCTCTACCGCTATCTGGCGTGGTTCTTCTTCTTCAAGATCGACGGCATCACGGACGAGGCCAACCTTCTCTACAAGCTCTCCTTCGCCCGTGAGCTCGACGACGTGACTGTGACCTCCGATGGCGCCCCTGCACGCTCCCGCCAGGATCTCCTGAAGGAGTGGCGTCTCGATGCGCGCTTTCTCGACCACGTGGCCCGACGCCACCTCGGTTCCCTGGCGAGCGGCGCCGACCTCGATCTGCGCGTCGCGAGCGTGCACGGTCTCTACTGGGCTTCCAGGGGTCTCCACCGGGCGTCCAGGGGGCCGACCCACCCGCGGCGGCCGGCCGAGCGATGGGAGCGTTTTCTTCTGCGTCGCTACGTCGTCGGCAGCCTCGACCAGCTGCTCGATCACGGTCGCGTCGTGCGCTCGGCCGTGCGCGACACCTACGCGTTCGCTCCCGACCTGCGGCTCGTCGATGCCGTCCAGCGGGCGTTCGACGAGGACATGGTCTCGTTCAGGGACGACGAGACGATTTTCGCAGAGGTGCAGACCGCGCGTGAGCAGCTCTACCAGCGTGTCGCTCTCTACATGGTTCTGGAGAACCGTCGCGGCGAGGCGCGAGAGTGGTGGAGCCGCTCCGGGTCGGCCACCGGCGGCGCCACGCTCGAACGTTTCCTCGCGCTGCAGGTGCTTCGCCTGGAGGACCGCGAGGGCGCGACGCGGGAGCTGGCGCTGGCGCGGCTCGCGTACCTCGCGCGGGGCGTGCTCGGTCTCTCTCTCGCCGCGGAGCAGCGACTCGCGGAGGGAGTTCGACTGGTGGCGCATGCCTTCCGCGAGGACTGGAACGCCGATCCCGGGGCCGTGCCACTTCCAGGTGTCGAGGACGCGATCGGTGCGATCGCCCGAGCCTGGGCCCTTCGGCTCGACGCGTCCGAGTCGACACGTGCGCTCGGGGTTCGACTTCGCGGGCTCGTGCCGGCCGCCTTCGGTGTCGTGGGCGGCCCGACGGCCGGCGATCTCCGGCTTCCGGCGCCGAGGTCCGAGGAGGACGCCCGCGGTGTCACGTTCATCCCCGGACTGGGAACGCTCGGCCCGGAGTCGGAGGAGGCGCCTTGAACACACCGCGCCCGCTGGCTCCGCTCGTCGTCGTCGCCGCGAACACCTTTGGTGAGGTCGTGCGCCAGCCGGCTTTCGCGATCGTCCTCGTCGCGACGCTCGTCGCATTGGCGCTGACTCCGGCGCTCTCCCTGTTCTCTCTCGGCCAGCAGACGAACGTGCTCTCGGACTTCGGGCTCTCGACGTTGCTGCTATCGGCGCTCATCCTCACCTGCGTCGCGTCGGGAAACGTCGTGCGCCGCGAGATCGAGGCAGGGACGGTCTCCATGCTGCTCGTGAAGCCGCTGTCGCCAGAGACCTTCCTGGTCGCGAAGTTCATCGGCGTGCTCGGCGCGCTCGTCGCGGCAGTCTTTGTCTTCACGGCGGCCTTGCTGCTCGCGGTCCGGGCGGGATCGGACCTCGGCGCGCACCGGCACGGCGCCGTCGGCGAGCAGATCGCCGCGCACGATGTTCCGGTCTTGTTCGGGGCCTTCGGCTTTTTCGCGCTGGCGATCGTCCTGGCAGCGGGGCGTAGCTACCGTCGTGGTCGCGGCTTCTGCGGTGCGCTGGTCGTGCTCTGTGTGCCGGCCTTCGGGGGTGCGCTGGCGCTCGCTGCCCTGGTCTCGCCCGACGGTCATGTCGGTGAGCTGTGCGTCGGTCTCGACCCGATACTCGTGCAGGGTGGCGTGCTCGCCGTGCTCGCGACCGCGGTTCTCGCGGCCTTCGCGGTGACGTGCGCGCTGTGGCTCGGTCGCGGGGCGACCTTCCTGCTGACGGCCCTGCTCTTTCTCGGCGGCCTCTGGGTCGGCGCGTCCGACGGAGGGCCGCCCGCCGTGGCGACCTTGGTTCCGGACTTCCGGCTTTTCTCGGTCGGGGACCTCGTCTACGGGCCTGATCTCGCCTTCGACGCGTCCTACCTCGGCCGCGCGTCGCTCTACGCCGCCGGCTTCGTCGTCGCCTTCCTGTCGCTCGGAGCTCTTTCTGTACGCCACAAGACGTACTGATCGAGGCGACAGCGGGTGTCACCGGCGTCCGGCGCCGTGGCGACAGTTTGGTGACTGTCTGGAGAAGACAGCCGCGCAGCGAGACGCACGGCGCGACAAGAGCCGAACACGCCGGCGGACGCCCGCAGGAGCTGGAAAAAGGTTGAAATCCCACGAAGCCGGATCGTACAATTCAGACCATCCTTCTCCCTGAGTCCAGGATCTAACTGTCCTTCTCCGCGAGTCTTGAGTCCGGGGTCTCGGACGTTTTCGAGGCGTGGAACAAAGGCCCGGTCGTGTCCCGGTTTCTTCCGCCGGCGATGGAAGAGATCGTTGACGCGAGGAGCGGTTTGCGTCTCGCCGCGAGGTTCTTGCGAGTGTTGTCTCGTGTGG
>CAYMLL010000469.1:0-4156 GCA_964390645.1 uncultured Planctomycetia bacterium
GGCGACGGGACCTTCGAGGACGGCCGGACCTACGACGTCGGGGGCTCGCCGTACTCCCTGCGGGTCTTCGACATGAACGTCGACGGCGTGCCCGATATCCTCACGGCGAACCAGAACAACGACTCGACCTCGATCCTGCTCAATCGAGGTGACGGGACCTTTCACGCCGGAACGACATACGACACCGGCGACGCGCCGCGCTTTTGCAATCCGGGAGACCTCGACAACGACGGTGACATCGACTTCATCGCCGCGAATCACGACGGCCGTGATCTGACGGTGTTCTACAACCGCTCGCCGATCGAGTCCCGGGACACACATCGGGAGGAGATCTGCACGGAGCAGGAGTTCTATCTGCTGTCGGCGTCGTCCCGGCGCGGTCGCGATCTGAAGTTCGTCCTGCCCGCGGATCCGACGGACGAGACGGTCTTGCCGCCTCTCTTCCAGAACAGCCGGATCTTCGACCTGCACCAGGACTTCCTCACCGAGGTCTTTCCGGACCGTTTCCCCATCCTCGGGCCGGACGAGTACAACCGGATGATCGGTCTCAGGGAGACTCGTCAGTATTTCATCGGGGCGATCACCCAGATGCCGTCCGATGGCGGCACGGTGTACGGATTCAGCGTCTTCGTGGACATCAGCGAGGACGCCGGCGAGCTGCTGGAGGCTGACGAGGTGCGGGGGATTTACGAGACGCTCGGGGGCGTCTTTCACCTCGAGACGCTCGCCTATCTTCCTGACGGCATCCCTGCGCGGGAGCAGGCCGCGCAGTGGGAGGACCCTGGCTTCCCGATCGTCTTTGACACGTCCGTCGGCGGCGGCAACTTCGAGGCCTATACGAAGGCAGTCGGCTACGGCACCGTGCGCATCCTGGACAGTGACGGCTTCGAGGAGGCGAACGACAACGGTCGGATCACCTTCCGGGAGATCCTCGTGCTCGACCACGCGCCTCGTGACATCGAGGGTGTCGTCGCCGGGGTTGTCACGGCCGTGCCGCAAGGACCGTTGAGCCACCTCGCGGTGCGCACGGCGCGCCGTGGCACGCCGAACTGCTTCAGCGAGGGCGCGGTCTCCGCGTTCACGCCGCTGGACGGACAGCTCGTGCGGCTCGAGGTCAGTGACAGCGAGCTCATCGTCGAGGAGGCGTCACTCGCCGATGCCGAGGCCTTCTGGGCGGAGAACCAGCCGAGCCTCTCATCCGATCCGCTGGTCGACGCCGAGTTCAGCGAGCTCAGCCGCCTGCGGGACATCGATCTCTCTCAGCCGGGCGTTGCCGAGTCCCGATTCGGCGGCAAGGCGACCAACTTTGCGCGACTGCAGCGCGTCCTCACCGGTGATTTCACTCGTTACCAGGAGGTGGGCTTCGCGATTCCCGTTCACTACTACGTCGAGTTCATGCGTACGAATCAGCTGCTGTCCTTCGTCACCCCGCTGACGATCGTCACCTATGAGGAGTACCTCGACGAGCTGTATGCATCGCCGGAGTTCCAGTCCGACTCGAGCTTCCGTTTTCGAGCCCTCGAACAGCTACGCGGCCACATGGAGACGAGTGGCGTGGTTCCCGATGAGCTCGTCAGCCAGATTGTGACCTTGATCGACGACGTCTTCGGGTCGACTACCGACCGGGTGCGATTCCGCTCGTCGTCGAACGTCGAGGACGGGCTCGAGTTCAACGGCGCGGGACTCTACTCGTCGCTTTCGGCGTGTGCGGCGGATGAGCTCGACGACGACGAGGACGGACCTTCACGCTGCGGTGGCGACGGGGACGAACGCGGGGTTCCAGAGGCTCTTCGGCGAGTCTGGGCGAGCCTGTGGAACTTTCGCGCCTTCGAGGAGCGATCGTACTACCAGATCCCGCAGTCTCTCGCTGCGATGGGGGTCCTGGTCTCGCGTGCGTTCGTCGACGAGCTTGCCAACGGGGTCGCGTTCACCGGCAACCCGCGGAGCCCCCTCGACGGCCGCTATCTCATCGCTTCGCAGACCGGAGAGACCAGTGTCGTCAGCCCGGACCCGGGCGTCCTTCCCGCGCGCGACGTCCTCGTCGTCGAGGAGGACGGGCGAGGCGGCGGCGCGCTCCTCGAGATCGTGCGCGCCAGCGGGTCCAGCCTGCTTCCGGAGGATACCCTTGTGCTCCGCGAAGATGAGTTGAGAGAGCTCTCCGCGCTTCTGTGGCACGTCGATCGAAGCTTCCCGATCGACCTCGGCGAGCACGACCGCAGCGAGGTGGTCCTCGATTTCGAGTTCAAGATCGAGTCGAACGGGGAGCTCGCGGTGAAGCAGGTGCGGACCTTCCTTCGTACCGAGCCGTTGCCGCCATCACCGGTCTTCGAGGTGCGCGTCGCGGAGGGTGTCGAGGCCTGTGTAGGGTTCGGGAGCGTCAGCCTTCGTCGCGATCCGGAGTCGGTTCTGGAGCTCAAGGCGCACGTGCGCCTGCGCGCCGGCGACCACGAGCTGGCGACGGACAGTCTCGTGTCGCGTCTCGATCTCATCGATGAGCTGCGCTTCGGACCGGACGCGCGCGTTCTCGAGTCCACGCGCCCCGGTTTGCTGCGGGCCAGCCGGTTTCCGAACAGTGACGGCACGACGCGTCACGGGTTCATCTTCGACCAGGTCTTCTCGATCGATGACGACCGGGAGCTCCAGGTCAGCCTGTCGATCAACGACACGTTTACTGCTCGCGGGGACCGGCCGATCCGGGGGATCCTGGTGTTCAACGAGCTCTACGTCGAGAGCGGCATGTCCCTCGTTGGCACCGTCACGTCCGTTTCGGATCCGGATCGGCGCCGTTTTGTCGACTTCAGCTCCTGTCGTTACGAGTCGCTCGATCTCTGGGAGCTCGCGGCCGCTCTCCAGGACGGCAGCACGATCTCGATCCTCGAGCGCTTCCAGCTGCCCGAGCCCACGGACCTCTTCGGGCCGGTTCGGGTCCAGCGTGCGACCGTGAACTTGCGCGGTGTTAACCGGCGTGTCGACTCGTACTGGCAGCTCGTCTACTCGGCGGCGCGTCACAACACGTTCATGAAGCACTGGGTGCTCTTTGACCGACCGGTTGTGGTCGGTGAGTTCGAGCGTCCGGTTGCAGTCGTCGAGCTCACCTCGACACAGACCAACAGCGAGGGTGATATCTTGCAGGAGCCGGGTGCGCGGTATCTCGACGCGGAGTTCCAGGAGATCGCCAGCGTCGCCGTGACTGCGCATACCTTCGGGCTCTACGAGGAGCCGCTCGAGCCCCTCTTTCTGCGCGGCGACTACAACGCCGACGGCGAGACCAACCTCACCGACGCGGTCGCTCACCTGAACTTCCTCGTCGGCGGTGGCGAGGCTCCCACCTGCGCCCGGGCGGCCGACTGGGACGACAAGGGTCGCCTCGAGGTGACCGACGCCATCCGCACTCTCGACCGTCTTTTCCGCGGCGGTGAGCCGCTGGCGGATCCCGTCGGTGAGTGCGGGGTCGACCCGACCGCGGACGGGCTGGAGTGCGAGGCCTACTCGCCCTGCGAGTGAGGGGCTCGGGGCGACGGGGCCGTGCCAGCTTGCCTGTCGGCCCCTGCGGATTCTGCCTTTGACATGCCTCGTGGTCGCACCTACTCTGAACGGCCGAGCGGAGATTCACGCTCGTGCAGGTGTGATCATCGGGTTATAGGAAGCTGCTCCAGACGCCGCTGCGTCGGCCCGAGGCCGAGCGGGGCGGCCGAAGCCCGGATGGGGGTCTGGAGACAGCCTCCAAGACCGTCAACGCGGATCCCGGGAGACAGATCATGACCAAGGGCAGGACACCTCTCGTCGTCGCGACCTTCGTCGCCGGCGGCCTTCTCGCGTTCGCGACCGACGCCTTCGCACAGCGTCGCGACAGGGGAGATGGTTCCAGTGCGGAGACCGACAAGCGGCACGATGTGCGCACGATCGCCAGGCTCGGCAAGGGTGTGCGAGGTAATGCCGGGTTCTTCGATGTGAGCTACGCCTACCGGGATGAGAAGGGCCGGAAAAAGTCGCGCAAGGCGTTCCTCCAGATCGGCGAGACGAAGGAGGTGTACCGTGATCGGCAAGTCCGTATCGGCTACCTCGAGGCCGGTCAGAAGATCTTCATCCTCGGGCGCGTTGTCGAGCGTGAGGTGCAGGATCGCGGCGGCGGCCTCGGCGGCGCTGGACGGGGCGG
>CAYMLL010000470.1:0-4114 GCA_964390645.1 uncultured Planctomycetia bacterium
GTCGAGACCCGGGAGCTGCCGTCGGCGGGCGCCGAGGGGCTCTTGCAGGCGATGGGCGCCGCGGGCCGCACGGACGAGCGGCTCACCGAGGTCTTTCGGGAGTTTCTCGGGCAGCGCGGTCAGAGCGTCGAGTACAGCCGCGAGCTTGTTGCAGAACTCTCCGACGCTGCGAAGATGCACGGCGATGCCGCTCGAGGCGAGCTCGTGTTCCGATCGGCCGCGGCGAACTGCTACGCGTGCCACCGCATCGGCGGCGCCGGGGGATGGACCGGTCCTGATCTCAGCGCCGTGGGTACGACGTTGCCGATGGACCGTATCGTCGAGGAGGTGCTCTGGCCGCGCCGTCACGTCAAAGAGGGCTATACGTCGGTGATGATCGTGACGAAGGCGGGAGGCGTACACCAGGGCTACGAGGAGACGTCACGTCGGGATGGCGACGCGATTCTGCTGCACGAGCTGACCTCGGGCGAGCGGCTGCGTATCCTGCGGTCACGAGTCGCGCTGCGAGAGGAGGCCGGCAGCGTGATGCCGTCGGGGCTCACCGCCTCGTTGACGCGCAAGGAGCTCCGAGACCTGCTGAAGTTCCTCAGCGAGCTCGGCGCGCCAGGCTCCTTCGAGGTCAGCAAGGCGCCGATCATCCGTCGCTGGGAGTTTCTTCCCCGTGTTCCGCGAGATCTCGATCTCGTATCGGTCAACGGCACCGGGTGGCGGCCTGCTCCAGCTCGCGTCAGCGGCTTTCTCGAGCTGTCCGATCTCGGGAGCGCCGACGGCCCGCTCACGATCCTGCGAACGCGGTTCGAGGTCATCCACGCGGGGCGCTGCCGGCTCGTGATCGACGACGCTGGAGGGCTGCGTATCCGGGTGGACGGGCGTGCGGTCGACGCGACGGAGTCGATGACGCTCGACCTGTCCGAAGGTGAGCACGACCTCATCATCATCGTCGACCGCAAGCGGCGAAGTACGCCTCGACTGCGTGCGGAGTGGAGCAGCGGCGACGGTCTCACCGGCCGCGTACGACCGGGACCCGTGCTGATCCCGCGTTGAGCGTGTCGACCTGACCGTCACCGTAGGTAGGGGGCTCACTGGCCCCGTAGGGGGCTCACTGGCCCCGTAGGGGGCTCACTGGCCCCGTGGCTCCGACTCCTTCGCTCCGGCCAGCCCGAAGATCAGCTTTCTCGCGTTGTCGACGTACAGCTTTCGCAGCACCTCCTTCGGCAGGAAGATGCCGTAAATCATCCAGAATCCCTGGCGGTGGTGGCCGCCTGCCGGGTCGAAGTACTCGTCGTCGGTCTCGAGAAACCGGTAGTACATGCGGTACGCGTCGCGGCTTGGCCGCGTGTCCGTGCCGAAGAGGATGCGTTCCTGGTGCTTGATGAAGAACCGGCGCGCAGAGTATGGCTGGCGGCCCAGCTCGGAGATCCTCGCGTCGATGTCGACGTACATGTTCGGGTGCGTGTCGAGCCACCTGCCGACCGTCTCGAGGTCCTCGGGGTTGTTCGCGAAGTGTGCGCAGATGAACGTCGTATTGCGGTGCTTTGCGATGACGCGATTGCGCGCGGCAAGCAGCTCCTCGCGCGTTGGATAGTCCTTGCCGTGAAAGAGCCAGTTGGGGTGCTCGTTGAGCTCGTGCCAGCGTTCGTTGAAGCGGTCGAGCGGCGTGAAGAATGCGGCGGGATCCGCCGTGTGGATCTCGATGGCGCGTCCATGCTTGCCGCAGAGCGCCCAGATCGGGTCGAGCTTCGGGTCGTCGACCGCGATCAGCTTCCCGTTCGCGTCGCGGTGGTGGAGGCCGAGTGACTTGTGGAACTTCAGTCCCTTGGCTCCGGCCTTGAAGCTCGCCTTCAGGCGTGTGGTCTCCCGCAGGCTCCAGTCGTCGTCATCGAAGCCGTCGAAGCTGATCAGAGCGTAGGTGAGGAAGCGTCCCGGGTGCGCCTGGTCGAGGAGCTTCACGGTCTCCCGCAGGCGAGCTCCCCAGCCGCCGTCAAGATTGACCACCGTCCGGACGCCGGCGGCGTCCATCTCCGCGAGGTAGAGCTTCACCCTCTCCGGCGTCAGGTGCCCGGCGCCGCCGCCGAGGTGATTGTGGACGTCGATGACGGGAAAGGCGGGCTTGTTCACGCGCGTGAACTTCGTCTTCAGCATGGAGCGTGGCTGCCAGTCCCGAAGCTCGAGCCGGCGAATGTCTTCGTCGCTGCGCAGGAGCGCCGGCAGGGTCGAGGTAGCGGTCAGAACTGCAAGCGAGATCGTGAGGTGTTGCACGGCGTCATCCTCCGGGGGTGGGTTGAAGCCTCGAGGCACCCCGAGGATAACCCGGACTCGCCCTGCGAGCAGCGGGATCCGTCAACCGCGGACAGGCGATGTTCGGCTCGGAAGCCGCGGGGATTCGGGGCTCCCGCCCTCGGCGAGGCGAGGTGACCCCGTCGTCCCTGCGGTGCGGTCGGAAGTCGGGGGATTGCCTTGCCGCCAGCGAGGACGGAGATGTTCGCCGGGCATCTCGTTCCACACGCAGACCGTGTGGGCTCGCGTTACCCGGAACTCGGGCGGTCGGTGTCGTGGGACCCGGGTGCTCTTACCGGAAATCCGGGAGACGACGGAGAACGGCGTCGTTCCGGTGAGGAAGCCGAGTCGTTTCAGCCGATTCTTCAACAGGCGAGGGATCCGATTCCGTGTGCCGTACTGGCACGATCCTCCGGTCCGTGGGGATTCCATGGTTCGTCGGGCCATCTTTCGCCGCCCACGTGGGGCACGTCTCGAGAGCAGGGCAGCTCTGATGACCGGGCAATCCGTCGGCGCTCTCTTCGCCGCTTCGATTCTGGTCGGCTCGCTCGTCGGTTGCAGCCGCGACGAGCTCTTCGGTCCGGGCGGTGATGTCGTCGTGCAGATCACGACGCCCTCCGGAATCCAGACGGGCGACGTTCACATCGTCTTCACGCTCGAGAGTGAGGATGTTGTCACGACGGACGTCACTGTGCGCTACAGCACCGATGGCATGTTCTTCTCGACTGCCTCGCAAGCCGCCGGCAGTGTCGGTACGTCTGGACTCGCCGTCGGCCCGGCGGGCACGACGCACACCTTCATATGGGATTCGGCGACCGATCTCGGCGGCGTGCGCGCGAGCGAAGTGGTCGTGCGTGTGAACCCGGACGCGGGTCTCAGCGAGACCACGTCGGGCTTTGCCTTGCACAACTTCTGCTACCTGGCGGTAACGCACGATGCGGACACCGCGAGAGTGAGTCTCTACACCCTCGACATCAACGAGGGAGGTGTGCTGCACCTCCAGACGCTCGGCTCGGGCGGGAAACGACCGTGGGACGTGATCTTCGAGCACGGCTACTTCTTCGTCGCCAATCGAGACAGCGATGACGTCTCGGTACTGCGGCTCGACGAGTACACCGAGGAGCTCGTCGCCGTGGAGGGCTCACCGTTCGGTACGGATGGGGCCGGCTCGCAGTACCTCGCGACCGATGGCGAGCATCTCTTCGTTTCGAACGTCACGGGTGGCACCATCACGATCCACGACGTCGACGAGGACACCGGGCGGCTCGATCTCAACGCACACTCCGGCGAGTCGGCGGCGGGCTGTCGGTCCTTGGTCGTGAAGTCCGGCCGACTCTACGTTGCCAGCGAGACCGAGGGCTCGATACTCATCTTCGACATCGCGGCCAGTGGAGAGCTTCAGCCGAGCGGTTTCTCGCCGATCACGAGCGGGGGAGTCCTTACACCGGTGGCTCTCGCACTGCTCGGCAATCGGCTCTACGCGGCGAACTCGGCCACGGCGACGGTTGTCGGATACAACGTCCTGGGCGACGGCGACCTCGGACCCATCGCCGGCTCGCCGTTCTCTCATGCGGGGGCGGGCACGCTCCAGGTCGCCGGCAGCTCCGCCGCCGACCGTATCTTCCTCGGGACTTCGTCCGTCTCGACGTTCGCGTCGATGGGGCTCGACGCCATCGGGGTCGCCACGGAGGATGCGTCCTCGCCTCACGCCGTCGGCGGTACGGCCCACACCGTCGCTGCGAAGGGCGAGGTCGTCGTCGTCGCCAACGGCGGCGACGGGTCCTTCGCGGCCTGGATCGTCGCTGCGACCGGCACGCTCACTGGCGGCGACGATAAC
>CAYMLL010000471.1:0-4083 GCA_964390645.1 uncultured Planctomycetia bacterium
GCCAGGTCGTCGCCGGCTGCGACGGGGGCGTGGAGCCCGGAGACGCTGTCTCGACGGCCGGGTCGACCGTCGCGGAATCGGCCGTCTGGTTCACCGACGTCGCCGTCGACGTCGGTCTCGACGTCGTTCACTCCAGCGGCGCCCGGGGCGAGCATCAGCTGACCGAGATCATGGGCTCGGGCTGCGCGTGGATCGACGCCGACCTCGACGGCGACCTCGACGCCTACCTCGTCGGCGCCGGCGGTGATCCGGACGCCGCCCGCAACCGACTCTATCGCAACGACGGCTCCGGCAGCCGCTTCGTCGACGTGTCGGCGCACAGCGGCGTCGACGACCCCGGCCACGGCATGGGCTGCGCGGTGGGCGACTACGACGACGACGGCGACCCGGACCTCTACGTCACCAATTTCGGGGTCAACCGCCTGTTCCGCAACCGGGGCGACGGCGTCTTCGACGACGTGACGAGCGCCGCCGGCGTCGGCGATCCCGGCTGGAGCGCGTCGGCGGTGTTCCTCGACATCGACGATGACGCCGACCTCGATCTCTTCGTCACGAACTACATGGTTCACCCGCCGCACTCCACGGCGAGGTGTCACGATCGCGCCGGGCGCCTCGAGTACTGCGGCCCGAACTCCCGCTTCCCGCCGCAGCGGGACACGCTCTACCGCAACGAGGGCGACGGCACCTTCCGCGACGTCACGCGGGACAGCGGCCTCGGATCGACGCCACCCGGCAACGGCCTCGGGGTCGCCGCGGCCGACGTCGACGACGACGGCGACGTCGACATCTTCGTCGCCAACGACGCGTCGGCGAATCACCTCTGGATCAATGACGGCGAGGGCCGCTTCACCGATCGCGCGGTGGAGATGGGCTTCGCGTTCAACGCCAACGGCCAGGCCGAGGCCGGCATGGGGATCCAGTGCGAGGACATCGACGGCGACGGGCGCCTCGACGTGCTCCTCACGCACCTCGACGGCGAGACCCACACGCTCTACCGGGGGCTGGGCGCCGGGCGCTTTCGGGATGCCACCAGCGTCAGCGGGCTGGCCGCCGCCAGCCGTCCGGTCACCGGCTTCGGGATGGTTCTAGCCGACCTCGATCACGACGGCGACGTCGACCTCGTGGCGACCAACGGCCGTGTCCGGCGTGGACCGGGGCCGCCCGTGCCGGGTGACAGCGGCTCGCCGCTCCGGGCCTACATGCAGACGGACCAGCTCTTCGAGCACGTCGAGCCGGGTCCGGACCCGGGGCGGGTCGGGACGCTCGCGCTGCGCTTCGTCGAGCGCGGCGAGGCCGCCGGGGCGGTGTTCGCGGAGCCTCACGTCGGACGCGGGCTGGCGAGCGGGGACTTCGATAACGATGGAGACGTCGACATCCTCATCACCTCCTGCGGTGGGCCGGTGCGACTGCTGCGCAACGATGCGCCCAAGAAGGGCCGCTGGCTCATCGTCCGCGCGCTGCGATCCGATGCGAAGGGCCCCGCGTACGGCGCCGGGGTCACCGTGCGAGCCGGCGACCGCGTCTGGCGGCGGAACGTGCAGCCCGCCCACGGCTATCTCTCGAGCCACGACGCCCGCGTTCACGTCGGTCTCGGCCCGGCCCGGGAGGTCGACGTGTCGGTCCGCTGGCCCGACGGCGCCAGCAGCGAGCGTCGCGGCGTCGCGGTCGACCGCGTTCTCACCATCGTCGCCGCCGAAGCTGACCGATCTCCTCGCCGGTGAGGAGTCCCGCGGAGGGTGGGTCAGCCCGGCGGTGTTCCATCGCCTTCCCGCAGGGTCACGATGGCCTCCGTGCCGACCGCATCCCAGCGCTCGACGGCGCCGCTGGTCCAGCGAACCGTGACGGACCTCACCGACCTCGTCGCGCCGATCGCGAAGCAGAGCCGCGGGTCGCTCGCCGAGAGGTAGCTGCCATCGGTGCCGAGGCGACGAACGAGCCGGGTGCCGTCGTCGAGCACGGCCTCCACGCGCGAGCCCGAGGCGTCCCGGGGCGACGTCGTGCCGACGAGCTTCAGCCTCAGGCGCTTGACGTCGGTCGGCGTGTCGTTGCGAAGCACCCGCAGGGGGCCGCTGTTCGACGTCGTCACGATGTCGACGTCGCCGTCGTTGTCGAGGTCTCCGAGCGCCAGGCCGCGACCGGTCGTCGGCGCGCCGGAGTCGAGCCCCGAGCCCTCCGTCCTCTCGACGAAGCCAGCGGCCTCGTTGCGAAAGAGCTGGTCGCCCTGGTGGAAGGGGTGCGGCATGCCGACGAGAGCGGGCATCGTGCGCACGGCGCCGTTGACGACGACGAGGTCGGGACGGCCGTCGAGGTCGTGGTCGATCCAGCCGCAACCGAACCCCGCGAAGGGCCGGCTGGACGTCGCCAGGCGCAGGCGTGAGGTCGCGTCCTCGAAGAGGCCCCCTCCCAGGTTGACGTAGAGCGTGTTCGTCTCGCCGCTCTCGTGGGTCAGGAAGAGGTCGAGGTCGCCGTCGCCGTCGAAGTCGCCGGCCGCGACACCCATGCCGGCCTCGTTGCGGCCGTCGCGGTTTGTCGCGACGCCGGCGGCGAGGGCCGTATCCTCGAAGCTGCCGTCGCGGCGGTTGGTCCACAGGCGGTTCGGCATCGCGTCGTTGGCCACGAAGATGTCGACCCAGCCGTCGTCGTCGAGGTCGGCGCAGACGACACCGAGCCCGTTGCCCCGCAGACGATCGATACCGGCGGCGCGCGAGACGTCGGTGAAGCGGCCGTCTCCCTCGTTGTGGAAGAGGCGATCGGCGAGGGGCTCGTAGCTCAGCGGGCCGCAGTAGTCGCGCTCCGCCGCGAGGCGCGTGCAGTCGCGGCTGGTGTTCACCGAGAAGTCGACGTAGGCGGTGACGAAGAGATCGAGACGTCCGTCGCGGTCGACGTCGAGGAACGCCGCCGACGCGCTCCAGCGGGGGTCGTCGACACCGGCGGCGCTCGTCACGTCGTCGAAGACGCCGTCGCCCCGGTTGCGGAACAGTTGATTGGCGCCGAAGTTGGTGACGTAGAGGTCCGGGTCGCCGTCGTTGTCGTAGTCGCCGACGGCGCAGCCCATGCCGTATCCGGGGTCGCCGACACCGCTCGCGTCGGTGACGTCGGTGAAGGCGATCCTGCCGTCGCCGCGCTCGGCGAGCTCGTTCCTGTAGAGCCGGTTGCGGGGAATCGCCTCCCGCGGGGGAAAGAGCGAGTCGTGAGGAGTCTTGCTGCGGTCGAGGAGCGCTCCCTGCACGGCGTAGAGGTCGAGGTCGCCGTCGCCGTCGTGGTCCAGCAGAGCGCAGCCGGCCCCCATGATCTCCGGGATGAAGAAGCCGCCGGTGGAGCCCGCGTAGTGGACGAAGTCGACGCCGCACTCGCCGGTGACATCGCGGAGGCTCGGCGGCCGCGTCGTCGCGCGGTGCGAGCCGGCTTCGCGGGCGTCGTCCTCGCCGCAGCCGAGGGACAGCAGCGTCGCGGCCACCAGCCAGCGGCGGGGGTCACCTCTCATCGCCCGCTCTCCTGCTCCTGTAGCTCGCGAGTCGTCGCGCGATACGTTCCGCGAGCCCCGCGGCCGCGGGCGAGCTGCCGACCTCCTGCGCTCGCCGCAGAGCGCGGGTCGCCGTGTCGATGGCCTCGTCCAGCCGTCCGAGGCCCGCGTAGACGAGCGCCAGGGTGTCGAGGGCGGTCGGGTCGTCGCGTGCGACGACCTCGCAGACCGGCTCGACGAGGGCCAGGGCGCGGACCGGATCGCGCAGCCGCCGGTCGCTCGCGGTCACCAGCAGCCAGGCGAGCGCCACTGCATTGCGCCAGCCCTCCTCGAGCTCCAGGCCCCTGCGCAGCGCCTCGATCGACCCCTCGACGCAGGAGCGCCCGGCGAGGAACGCGGCCAGCTTTCTGTGGTCGCCGGCCGTCGCCGGTGCGTGCGCTCCGCGCAGGCGCAGCAGCTCGTCGTGCGCCCGGGTGTCGGCGGGATCCAGTCGCAGCGTCTCGACGAGCTGCTCGACCGCCCCGGCGGCATCTCCGGAGCGCAGCAGGAGCCGGCCGAGCGTCCACGACGACTCCGCATGGTCGGCGCGAGCCGACAGCGCGGCCCGGCAGCTGACGATC
>CAYMLL010000472.1:0-3364 GCA_964390645.1 uncultured Planctomycetia bacterium
GGGGGGGGCCCTTCACCCCCCCGCCCGCCGCGTTTGCCTCGGGGGGGTGGTGGGCCTACGGGGTGTCGACGAGGAATGATGTCAAATCCATCGACGAGGAAGAAGTGGGCGCGGGCCCCTACCTCGACGCGTTCGCCTTCGGCCCGCCCGTCGGCGCCGGGAAGTTGCCGTCCGGCCACAGGTACGCGCTGTACGAGTCGGGAACGACGAGCTCCTTCGAGTCGTAGACGATCTTGAACTGACCGTCCGCGAGGATCTCGCCGATGTACACCGGCTTCAGCGTGTGCTGGTTGCTGGCGTGCATCTTCTTCCTGCCGCCGGGCGCGTCGAACTCGAGCCCGTAGACAGCCTCTCGCACCTTGTCGACGTCGAAGCTGCCGGCCTTCTCGACCGCGGCCTTCCAGACGTAGACGCCGAAGTACGCGGCCTCGATGGGGTCGTCGGTGACGCGATCCTTGCCACCGGGAAGGCCCTTCGCGGCGCAGTAGTCCTGGAAGGCCTTCACGAAAGCCCGGTTCGCGGGCGTATCGATGCTCTGGAAGTAGTTCCAGCACGCCAGGTGCCCCACCAGCGGCGGAACGTCCATGGCGCGGAGCTCGTCCTCGGCGACGGAGAAGGCCATGATCGGGCAGTCCGTCGAGGTCAGGCCCTGGTTGGCGAACTCCTTGTAGAACGGCACGTTGCTGTCGCCGTTGATCGTCGACAGCACGCAGGACTTGCCACCGGCGGCGAACTGCTTGATCTTGCCGACGATCGTCTGGTAGTCCTGGTGATGGAACGGAGTGTACTCCTCGATGACGTTCTCGTCCGGGACACCCTTGGCCTTCAGGAAGGCCTTGAGCACCTTGTTCGCCGTCCTCGGGAAGACGTAGTCCGTTCCCAGGAGGTAGAACTTCTCGCAGCCGGCCTCCTTCATCATGTACTCGGCAGCGGGAACGAGCTGCTGGTTGGGAGTCGCCGCGGTGTAGAACACGTTGAGCGACTGCTCCTCACCTTCGTACTGCACCGGGTAGAAGAGCAGCTCGTTGTGCTCCTCGAAGATCGGCAGGCAGGACTTGCGGCTGACGGAGGTCCAGCAGCCGAAGGTCGCCGCAACCTCGTGCTCCGTGATGAGCTCCTTCGCCTTCTCGTTGAAGAGGGGCCAGTCGCTCGCCGGATCGATGTCGACCGGCTCGATCTGCTTGCCGAGCACGCCGCCCGCCGCGTTGATCTCATCGACCGCCATGAGCACGACGTCGCGCAGCGAGGTCTCGGAGATGGCCATGGTTCCCGACAGCGAGTGCAGAACGCCGATCTTCACGGTGTCGTCGGCACCGCCGCCGCCGCCGCCGCAGCCCCACAGGGCCAGCGATGCAGCGCACAGCAGAGCCCAGATCGTCCTCTTGTACATGGGAGAATTCCTTTCGTGTCCAGAGCGCGGTCGAGCTGCCTCGATTCGCTGAGTTGGGTGGAGATGAATCAGAAGTTCAGCTGCGCGCCGAGGAGAAACTGGTCACTGGTCGGGGTCTGAGGCCCGCCGTCACGGGTCTGGTAAGCCAGGGTCAGCCGTGCAGCGTGCCCCTTGAGAATGAAGTTGAGGCCGAAGTCGTGCCCCTCGCCGGTGGTGCCGGCGACGTCGACGTCACGGTTGTAGTTGAGATGACGGTAGTAGGGCTGCAGCTGACCGGAGATGACCCCGCAATTGATCTCGGACGGCACCAGGTAAGCGAGCGTCACGAACCAGCTCTCGCCCTGACGCGTCACCGGTGTGAACAAACCACCCGGATCGACCTGGGACGAGTCGCCATCGTCGAAGTTGTAGTACGCGGCGTCGAGCGTGACGACGGCGTCCGTGAGGCCGGCCATGTTGCCGACGACGTCCGCGGTGAGCTTCTTCTCCATGAGGACGTCGAAGCTGAACCCGGTGTAGTCTTCCTCCGCGCCCTGGATGCCGGTCGCGTCCTCCTGGTGCATGCCCGCGAGGCCGAGCGCCAGGATGTCCTTGTCGCCGTAGTAGGTGCTGGAGTTGTAGTAGCCCGGCTCCTCGTCCCAGAGGTTGAGCACCAGGCGGCCGGTGAACATCGTGTTGTCGTCGTCTTTCGGATCGGTGGCGCCACGGCCGCTCTGGCCCTCGAAGGCGCCGAGCTGCCACTTCAGCTGCCCGAACTGGAGCTCGTCCTTGCTCATCTCGCCCCAGATGGCGACACCGTCGTCGCGCCCCTGGAAGATGTTGTAGTACCCGAACTGGGTGTAGGGAAAGTCCCAGACGGTGGTGAAGAACAGCCCGCTGAGGTTGGCTCGATCGCTCGGTGGCAGGAAGCGGCCGAACCAGAGCTTGAAGTAGTCGCAGGGCTCGATCTTGCCGACCGCGTCGAGGACGCGGAGATTGCCGGCCTCCTCGAACCCCGAACCGGCGTCCTCGAAGCCCTGCGCGTTGCCGATGTCGGTGTTGAACTCGAGCCCGAACCAGTCGTAGGCACTGGCGCTGAGATAGAGACGCAGGTTGTCGAGGTTGACGTCCTCGCTCCAGTTGCTGCCGTTCTCGGCGCCGTTCTCGGTCGCGCGCAGGCTGATCCGGGCTCCGGCGCCGAGCTTGACCTTGACGTGCTCGTTGATCTTGATATCGAGGAGATCCGAGAGATTGGTTCCGTCACCCGCCGACTCGGCGGCCGGCGCCGCGTCGGGATCCTGCGCGGTGACGACGGCCACGCTCGACGTCGCCAGAAACAACACGGTGAACAGCTGCAAAGAAATACGTTGAGGCAAGACGCACCTTCCTTTCCGGGGGGAACGGCCACGAGAAGCCGGGAACCCCAGCCGATTCGACAACGGAAAACGAAACTCCATCCACGCTCCGCCACGGCGAACCATCGCCGCCGCACGCAGCCTCGATGTTCTGTCAAGCAAGTCCCTTGCCGCCGGCTGCCAGAGTTCGGGTGAGTTCTCGGAACCTCGTCGCATCCAAGAGCTTCCGACTCCGGCTCAGCCCCTCCCCCGAAGAGCACCACGGCGCTGCCGCCCTCGCAGCCACGAACGGCGCACTCAACATGAACATCCTTCTGCACATGAAAAGGTCATACTGCTCCCTTCTTGAGCAGGCCCGGGACGGTGGGAATCGAGTCCCGCGGCGGCGCGCGCGGTTGACAGGTCCCCTTCCGGTGCGGAAAATCCGCAGCCCGGTGGGACTGTCACCGGGCAGAGGAACCGGGACCATGCGTGACGACTGGTCGACCTGGCAGCTCGTCGACTCCGCGTTTCCAGCCGGGGGCTTCGCCCATTCCGGCGGGCTGGAGGCCGCCCGGCGGGGCGGCTTCGGGCCTCACCCGGGGGCGCGCGTCGCGGTGGTCCGGGCGTTGATCCATCAACCGAAGTTGATCCTCGCCGA
>CAYMLL010000472.1:3374-4077 GCA_964390645.1 uncultured Planctomycetia bacterium
GGCTTCGCCCATTCCGGCGGGCTGGAGGCCGCCTGGAGGGGCGGCTTCGTGCCTCACGAGGAGGCTCTCGTCGCGTTCGTCCGGGCGACGCTGACCCAGCTCGGACGCGCGCAGCTGCCCTTCGTCGACGCGGCGCTCGGCGACGGCGGACGCTTCCCGGCGCTCGACCGCCTCTTCGACGCATCGACCACGAACCACGTGGCGAACGACGCGAGCCGCAACCAGGGGCGCGCCCTGTTGCGTTCCGCCGTGGAGATCTTCGACTCGCCACGGCTCGAGGAGCTGCGCGAGCGAGTCGCTCGAGACGCGCTGGCATGCCACTTGCCGGTGTGCTTCGGCACCGTCGCCGCGGCGATCGGGCTCGACGGCGACACGACGTCGCGCCTCTTCCTCTTCGGAGGGCTGCGCGCGGTGGTGTCGAGCGCCGTCCGCCTCGGCGTCGTCGGCCCGATACGGGCGCAGGTGATCCAGCGTCGATGCTTCGCCGCCGCCGAGAAGGTCGCTCGCCGCTGCGCCGACCTCGACATCGACGAGGCGGCGCAGACGGCGCCCCTGCTGGAGGCGCTTCAGGCGGGCCACGCTCGCCTCTACACTCGCCTGTTCCGCAGCTGATCCACAGAGGACGGAGTCATGGCCTCTTCCGAACGACACGAGCACGGGCACTCCCACGAGCACGGGCACTCCCACGAGCACCTCGAGCATC
>CAYMLL010000473.1:0-4024 GCA_964390645.1 uncultured Planctomycetia bacterium
CTCGCCGCGCAGGCCGAGCTGAATGGCCCGACGCTCCATCTTGTCGCCAGAAGGGGGCTCCGGGCCCTGGGTAGTCGAGCCCGCGTCGGCGCAGTAGCGTAGAAGCTTACCATCCGTCGGGGGACCCGGTCGAGCCACGCGACGTGGAGCTCACGGCCGGGCTCGGCTCGCGACGGCCCCTCTCCGTACGCAGGCACATCCCTCCGCGGGACCGGACGCAAGGGGCGCCGTCGACTCGACGGGTGGCATCCTGGTGTTGATCCCTTCTCCGAGTGCTGTCGCACGGCGAACGGCCGTGTCCTCGTGCGTTGCCGGCACGTCGCGGCTTCCAGGACCCGGCACGCGGATCCATGAGTCCCTGGCCATGGACTTCTCTTTCCCTCACAAGGAGTCACGTCGATGACGGATCCGGCAAAAACCCCGGTCTTCGTCCTCTGCGGCGGTCTCGGCACTCGATTCCGGGAGATGACCGAGTTCCGCCCGAAGCCGATGATCCACATCGGTGATCATCCGATACTGTGGCACATCATGAGCAAGTACGCTCGTCACGGGTTCAAGAGATTCGTGCTGTGCCTCGGCTACAAGTCGGAGGTCGTCAAGGCGTTCTTTCATGACTACGCCGCGATGAACAGTGACTTCACGGTGGACCTCAAGACCAACGACAAGAAAGTGCACTCCATCGATCACGCCCAGGACTGGTCAGTGACCCTTGCGTACACCGGGGAGCTGACCATGACCGGCGGGCGCATCGCGCGTGCGGCGGACAGGTACCTCGGCGACGCCGAGCACTTCGCGGTGACCTACGGGGACGGCCTCACGGACGCTGACCTCGGCGCGGAGTTCGCGTTTCACGGCGAGCAGGGTCGGATCGGCACCGTGCTGGGTGTGAATCCGCCCTCCCGGTTCGGTGAGATCGAGCTCGACGGGGATCGAGTCGCCCGCTTCAGCGAGAAGCCGGACTTCAGCGACTCCTGGATCAACGGCGGCTTCTTCTTCTTCAAGCGCGAGTTCGTCGGCTACCTGTCCGGGGACGAGAGCTGCATTCTCGAGCGCCGACCACTCGTGCGCCTCGCCGATGACGGTGAGCTCGGCATGTACCGGCATCGCGGCTTCTGGCAGTGCATGGACACGCAGCGTGATCATGACGAGTTCACCAGGCTGTGGAGCTCCGGTGCCGCGCCGTGGCTGCGGTGACACCCCGGAGGCGGGAACGAGACCTCGATGACACTTCGACATTCAGCTCCTGAAAGGACCGGCTCGTGAAGGTATTCGTGACAGGCTACAGAGGATACATCGGCGTCCACCTGACGGACCTCCTGAAGGCCTCCGGGCACGAGGTGACCGGGTGTGACCTGGGGCTCTTCGACGGGATGGAGTGGGACGAGTGCGTTCGACCCGACCGTCAGCTGATCCAGGACGTCCGGACACTGACCGCGGGCGACCTCGAGGGTCACGACTGCGTGATGCACCTGGCCGCGATCTCCAACGATCCCATGGGTGAGCTCGACTCCGAGCTGACCTTCAGCGTCAACCGGGACGCCTCCGTCCGGATCGCGAGGCTCGCCAAGGAGGCCGGTGTCGGCCGGTTCCTCTTCGCGGGCAGCTGCTCCGTCTACGGCGCCGGCAAGAAGATGGACCTCGAGGAAGGCGACCCCCTCGCGCCGCTCACCGCGTACGCGAAGTCGAAGATCGAGACCGAGACCGAGGTCTCGAAGCTCGCCGACGAGAGCTTCAGCCCCGCCTACCTGCGAAACGCCACCGCGTACGGCTACTCGCCGATGCTGCGCATCGATCTGGTCGTGAACAACCTCCTGGGCTCCGCGCTCTCCTACGGGGAGATCCGCATCATGAGTGACGGCACGCCCTGGCGCCCGCTCATTCACTGCCGCGACATCGCCCGCGCGTTCTGCGCCTTCGCCGAGGCGCCACGGGAGGCGATCCACGACAGGGCCGTCAACGTCGGAGCCAACAGCGAGAACTTCCAGGTCAAGGACGTGGCCGAGAACGTCCAGCGCCTGATCCCGGATGCGGAGGTCACGTTCACCGGCGAGGTCGGAGCCGATCCGCGCAACTACCGCGTCAAGTTCGACCTGCTGAACGAGCTGCTGCCCGACTTCAAGCTCTCCTACACGCTCGCCGAAGGCATGGACGAGCTGCACAGGGCGATGGTCGACCGGGGCTTCGGCAAGAAGGACTTCGAGTCCGACCAGTTCGTCAGACTGCGTACGCTGCAGGGTCGCCTCGACCGCCTCAAGTCATAGAAGGGACTACCCATGATCTTCAACCCGACTCCACTCGCCGGCGTGTACACCATCGAGCTCGAGAAGCGAGGTGACGACCGCGGCTTCTTCGCGCGCGTGTTCTGTACCCGCGAGTTCGAGGAGGTCGGCCTGGTGCAGAGCTTCGTGCAGGTCAACAACTCCAGCAGCGCGCAGAAGGGCACCCTGCGCGGAATGCACTACCAGCTCGCTCCCAGGGCCGAGACCAAGCTGGTGCGTTGCATACGGGGTGCGCTGCTCGACGTGATCCTCGACCTCCGCGAGGGCTCCCCGACCTTCGGTCAGAGCTTCTCCGCGGAGCTCAGTGCCGAGAACCGCTTGATGATGTACGTGCCGAAGGGCTTCGCGCACGGGTTCCTGACCCTGACGGACGACGCCGAGGCGTTCTACTTCGTGGATGAGTTCTACGCGCCGGAGGCCGAGCGGATCGTGCGCTACGACGACCCGAGATTCGCCATCGAGTGGCCGTTCGAGCCGACCGAGATGTCCGACAAGGACCGCAACGCCCCCGACTTCGACCCGGAACATCACCTCAGGTGATCGGAGGAACGCTCGTGAAGATCCTGTTGACCGGCTCCAGCTCGTTCACGGGGATGTGGTTCGCGCGGGAGCTTGCCCGGGCGGGTCACGAGGTGACCGCGACCTTCCGGCCGCAGAGCGTCGACGCCTACTCCGACGGGCTGCGCCGGTCGCGCGTCGCGATCGTCGCGGAGTCCTGCGAGACCGAGTTCGGCCTCGCGTTCGGGGACGACGCGTTCATCGACCTGATCCGCGGTGGCGGCGACTTCGACGCTCTCTGTCACCACGGGGCGGAGGTCACGAACTACAGGAGCCCGGACTTCGACGTCAGCGCCGCGGTGCGGAACAACACCCACAACGTGCGCCAGGTGATGGCCGCTCTGGGGGAGAGCGGCGCCCGCAGGTTCGTGCTCACCGGGAGCGTGTTCGAGGGGGGCGAGGGGGCAGGCTCGGACGGACTCCCGCACTTCTCGCCGTACGGTCTCTCGAAGGCGCTGACCGCCGAGGTCATCCGCTACCGTGCGAGGGAAGCGGGCCTCGGCCTGGGCAAGTTCGTGATCCCGAATCCGTTCGGCCCGCACGAGGAGCCGCGCTTCACCGCCTATCTCATGCGCACCTGGCGCCAGGGTGAGACCCCGGCGGTCAACACGCCCGCCTACGTCCGCGACAACATCCATGTGTCGCTCCTGGCCGGAGCCTACGTGCGTTTCGTGCAGACGCTCCCCGACGCCCCCGGCTTCCGGCGACTGTCGCCGAGCGGCTACGTGGAGACCCAGGGCGCCTTCGCGGAGCGCTTCGCGCGCGAGATCGGCCAGCGGCTCGACCTCGACTGCCCGTTGATCCTCAATCATCAGACGGAGTTCCCCGAGCCGCGTGTCCGGCTGAACACCGATCTTCCCTGCACGCGGACGCTCGGGTGGGACGAGTCGCGGGCATGGGACGAGGTCGCGGACTACTACCGCGAAGGCTGACGCGACCTCACCCCTGGCTGGGTCCACGAACCCGGGAATCCTCGCGTCGACGCGAGGACAGGCTCCGTCGCCACACGGTCAGGACGGGCCGCCGAGAGCCGCCGTCGCTGCCGCGCTCGTTCCCGTGCCGGCGCTCGCTCCCCCCCCCCCCCCCCGCCCCCGATCGCTCCGTCGCTCCCGCCTCTCCTACCCGCCTCTGTTCCCGCCTTTGCCCCTGCCTCCCGCCCTCGATCCCCTCCGCCGCCGCCGTTCCCG
>CAYMLL010000474.1:0-3995 GCA_964390645.1 uncultured Planctomycetia bacterium
CTCGACGACCCGCAGGAGATCCTCGATCGTCGCGTACTCCTTGTCGCCGAAAACGCGCATGCGCGGAGGCGACGGCAGCACCGAGAGGTAGTCCGATACACGGTCGCCGAAATCCTCTGCCGCCTCGGCATCGAGGTCCGTCACCGTCAGCACCGACGAGATCTTCACCTCCTGGCCCTCGTAGACCGTCTTCGCCGCCGCGTTGAACGCGCTCTCAAACTGATCGATTCGGGTCACACGCGCCTCTGCTCGCTGTTCCTGCCGTGGTGTCCCTGCCGCGGCGAGTGGACTGTAGCAAACGGCAGCCGTGAACTCAAAGAATCCACTGTCGCCACTCGTCGGGATCTGTTACGAAACCGTCGTCGCCTCGCGTCGGCGATCGTCGCGGCGCAAGAGCGCTCACGCACGGCAGCGGAACCGTCACGCAATGACCTCCGAGTCGCTCGGGGAGCGAGATTTCCTCGATCTTCTCTACTGGATGCGCCTCACGCGTGCGCTCGACGAGCGCTGCGAGGCACTCTTCAAGCAGGGCAAGATCCCCGGCACGATTTTTTCGCAGATCGGACACGAAGCGCTCGCGGTGGGCTCGGCGCACGCGCTCGAAGATGGCGATGTCATCGCTCCACTGCATCGCGACCTCGGAGCCTATCTCGTGCGCGGCATGACTCCGGGACGCGTCATCGCCCAGGCTCTCGGTCGCGTCGGTGCACCGAGCCGCGGGCGGGATGTCAACACACACGGTCTCGGCGATCTCTCCCTCGACATCCTCGGCTACGTGAGCCATCTGCCGCAGGCGATGTCCGTGGCTCTCGGAGCAGCGTTCGCGCTTCGCTACCGGGGTACCGACCGCGTGGCGCTGACCTACTTCGGGGACGGCTCGTTCTCCGAGGGCGGTGCTCACGAGGCGCTGAATCTCGCTGCGGTACTCGACGCGCCGGTCGTCTTCATCCTCGAGAACAACCAGTACGCCTACTCGACGCCTCTGAAGCACCAGTCCCGACTCCAACACCTCGTCTCACGAGCCGAAGCCTACGGCATCCCCGGGATCCAGGTCGACGGCAACGACGTCCTCGCGGTTCTCGACGCGACGATCGACGCCGTGGCGCGCGGCCGCCGCGGAGAAGGCCCGACCCTCATCGAGTGCCTGACGATGCGTATGCGCGGGCACGCGGTCCACGACCCCGCCGATTACGTGTCCGAAGAGCTGCTCGCCGAATGGGAGCAGCGCGACCCGATCCGCGCGTTCGAGACCCGGCTTCGCGACGACGACACACTCGACGACGCCGGCTCCACCCGGATCGACGAGCGGATCCGGCGCGAGCTCGAGGAAGCCGTCGCCTGGGCCGAGTCGAGCCCTCTGCCCGATCCGGCGACGCTCGAGGACGGAGTATTCGTCGAATGAGCTCGACGACCGAGCGCAGCTACCTCGAGGCGATCAACGAGGCGCTCCATCAGGAGATGGAGGCCGACGACAGCGTCTTCCTCATCGGTGAGGATGTCGGCGAGCTCGGTGGCGCGTTCAAGGCGACCGTCGGCCTTCACGAGCGATTCGGCCGCAAGCGAGTCATCGATACGCCGATGTCGGAGTGGGCCTTCCTGGGGCTCGCGAACGGTGCCGCGATGCTGGGCCTGCGTCCGATCGTGGAGATCCAGTTCGCCGACTTCATCTCGACGGGATTCGACCCGATCGTCCAGTACGCGGCGACAACCCACTACCGCTGGGGCGCACCGATCCCGATCGTCGTGCGCGCACCGTGGGGAGGAGGAGCGAGCGCCGGTCCCTTTCACTCGCAGTGCCCGGAGGCGTGGTTCGTGCACACGCCGGGACTGAAGGTCGTCATTCCGTCGAATCCCTACGACGCGAAGGGTCTGCTCATCGCCGCCATCCGCGATCCCGACCCCGTCGTCTTCTTCGAGCCGAAGTACCTCTACCGCCGGCAAAAGGAGAAGATACCGAACGCTCCCTACACGGTGCCAATCGGCGAGGCCGCGATCCGTCGCGAGGGCGAGCACGTCAGCGTCGTCACGTACGGCGCGATGGTGCTCGATTCCCTGGCGGCCGCACAGGCGCTCGAGACCGATGGCATCCGGATCGAGGTCGTCGACCTGCGGACGCTGGCACCCCTCGACACCGGCACCGTGCTCACGTCGGTCGAGAAGACGGGCCGCGTAATCATCGTCCACGAGGCGACGCGCACCTGCGGAGTCGGCGCCGAGATCTCGGCGATCCTCGCGGAGGAGGCCTTCGACCTGCTGGACGCGCCGATCACCCGCATCACCGCTCCGGACACTCCCGTACCCTACAGCCCACCACTCGAGAAGGCCTTCCGTCCGAGTGCGGAGAGCATCGCTGCGGCCGTTCGCGAGATCCTGCGGTACTGAGACCGGGATGCCCCTTCGGGACCCGAGGAACAGGAGTGATCGAGCGGCCGACGGCGACGATCAGCGCTCGAGTCCGGAGCCGGAGAGGGAGACCGGGTCGTCATCTCGCCAGGCCCGCTTGGCGATTGCGAGCGCACGACGCCGCTTGTTCGGCTCGCGGACATCGATGCTCCTCGCAAGCCGCGCCAGCGCCGACTCGAAATCCGGTCGCAACTCGCCAAGCGCCCGTGCGGCGTGGACGCGAAACTGCACGCGCTCGTGCGCAAGCAGCTCGAAGAGCGCGACCTCGCCTGGCTCCCCCATCACCGACAGCGCATCGGTCGTCGGCCCGTAGAGATACTCGTGCTCGACCGCGAGCAGGCGCGAAATGGCCGGCCTCGCGAGGCTCCCCATGCCCGTGAGGATCGTCAGCAGCCGCAGACGTCCGAAGACCTCCGCCTCGTCGAAGGCCTCGAGCAGGAACGGCAGCGCATACGTCCCCATCTCGACGAGAAGCTCACACTCCCGACTGACGTCGCCCCTCTCGCCCAGCCGGATCGGCTCCAGCAGCCGGCAAACCGCGAGGGTCGACTCCATCTCGGCGAGACGACGCGCAGCAACGAGCCGGACCTCCGCGTCCGAGGAGTCGAGCCGTATGACCTGCCATCGCTCCACGAGCCTCTCTCCGGCGGTGATCCACAGAGCCACAAGCGTGATGACGACGCCACCAGACGCGATCGCGGCGACCCGACAGCCCTTCACCGAAGGACCTCGATACACATGGAGCACGCCGCGCCCCTCGGCCCCTTGAACGAACGCAGCGCGACGGTCAGCCGCACCTTGGGGCGGCTCCTCGCCGGGACCTCCACGGAGCACGCGAAGCGCGCCGGCCACCTCCTGGTCGTCCGCGTCGAGAGAGCGTTCCGCACCCGGCGAGACTCGTCGACGATGCCGCCGACCGAATGCTCGCGGAGCGCGGGGTGCAGGCGCGGACTGCCCTTCAGCCGCGTGAAGAGCACCTCGAGATCCTCGATCTCGAGGTCTTCGAGCTCCTTCTGCGCGAGATTCACACGTCTCCCCTCACCGAACGAACGCACTTCATTCTGCAACAACCCACCCTGAACCCACGCTTCGAGACGGCGAGAGTAACGCCGTCCTCGACGGTAGCAGATCCACCGGAGGCTTCCGACCAGGCCCTCACTCGACGCCCCGAACGTGCACGCTCCACCAGTACGCGTACTCGTACGCCCATCCGGTCGCCTCGTTGGCAAGCTCGAGATCGATTTCGCGTCCCGCGTGCGGGGAGAGGTCGACGGAGCGATCGATCCACCCGTCAGCGGAATTCCCGGGGGCGACGTCCCAGCTCGCCACCTCTGCTCCGTCGACGCGCACGACGAGCCGCCAGTCGCCGCGAAAGTCATGCGCGACCGACAGGTAGAGCCGCGGCGACCCGTCCTTCACGAGCCTCACCCGACGACGAAGCACGGCCGCCAGCTGCGGCGATCGTGGGTGCGTACGCAGCACGCCGAAACGTCCGCGGTACTCGTCGAGCAGGACGGCCTTCCCGATCCGGGCGTCGGCCTCCCCGACCACCCCCCCCGAAAAAAAAACCCGCGCCCCCACCCCCCCCCCCC
>CAYMLL010000475.1:0-3168 GCA_964390645.1 uncultured Planctomycetia bacterium
TGGATGCTCCCGTACGCGAACGAGAGCCCGCTCACGGTCAACACCCCCTCGCTCGGGGCAGCTCCCTGGGCACGCGGTCCTCGGGGCTCGGTTCCCGACCTCGTGCTCATCATCCTCAGCGTCCCAGGTAAGCCTCGACGACCTGCTCGTTCGCCTGCACCTCGGCCATCGAGCCCTCGGCCATCGTCCGCCCCTCGTTGAGGACCGTGACGTGCGAGTCGAGCAGGCGAACAAAATCCATGTCGTGCTCGATGACGATCAGGCTGTGCTCGCTGCGGGCCTCCAGGAGGAGCTCGGCGGTGAGCACGGTCTCCTCGTCGGTCAAACCCGCTGCCGGCTCGTCGACGAGGAGCAGCATCGGACCGGACAGGATCAGCATGGCGATCTCGAGCCACTGGCGCTGGCCGTGACTGAGGTACCTCACCTCGGTGTTCGCGTGTGCGGTGAGGCGCGCCCGGGCGAGGACCTCCGCCAGACTGTCCGTCTCCTCCGACGTGTCCTTGAATCGCAGGCTGCGTCTGAAGTCGAAGCGCCCGGGAAGAGCCAGGCGCATGTTCTCGTGCACCGTCAGGCTGTCGAAGACCGTCGGCGTCTGGAACTTCCGGCCGACCCCCAGCCGCGCGATGTCCACCTCCGACATCGAGGTGATCTCCTTCTCGCCGAAGAACACCTTGCCGCTCGTCGGACGGGTCTTGCCGCTGATGACGTCGCAGAGCGTCGTCTTGCCGGCGCCGTTGGGCCCGATGATCACGCTCAGCTCACGGTGGCCGATGGAGAAATGCTCGACATCGAGCGCCTTGAAGCCGTCGAACAGCACGGTGACGTTCTCGACGCGCAGCAGGTCGCCGCCGAGCAGGGTCCTCGAGTGCATCGACGCCAGGGTCCGGACGCGCTCGAGGAGCTCGCCGGAGAACTCTCCCGGAGTCGCGCCCTCCTCGGCGCTGGTCACCTTCTCACCGGCGCGCTCGGGACGGGCGAGGCGATGCCAGAGGCTCATCAGGCCGCCCAGGAGACGATACCAGAGGCTCATCAGGCCGCTCGGCAGAAAGAGGACGACGGCGACGAAAGCCCCCCCCTGCACGAAGGGCCACGAGTCCGGCCAACGGCTCGTCAGGAAGTTGTAGACGAGGTTCACCACCAAGGCGCCGAGGATGGCTCCGGAGAGGGTGCCACGACCGCCGACCGCGACCCAGATGACGACCAGGATCGACGCCTTCACGTCCATCGACGACGGCGTCAGGATGCCCATCTGCGGGGCGTAGAGCATGCCGCCGAGGCCGGCGATCATGCCGGCGAACGTGAAGACGAAGACCTTGAAATGATGGGGCTTGTAGCCCGAGAAGCGGAGGCGGTCCTCGTTGTCGCGCACCGCGATGAGGACGCGGCCGACGCGCGAGCGCACGAGGCGGCGGGACAGCAGGTAGACCCCGACCAGAGATGCGAGCGTCAGGAGGTAGAGCCCGAGCCTCACCCCCGGCTTCTCGAGGTCGAATCCCGCCAGGGTCTCGAAGTTGGTCAGCCCGTTGGTCCCGCAGAGCTTCATGTCGTTGCGGCAGAAGACGAGCCACACCGCGAGCGTCGTCGCCTGCGTGAGGATGGCGAAGAAGACACCCCGCACGCGGCTCGCGAAGCCGAACCAGCCGATCAGGAAGGCAGCCGCACCAGGGATCAGCAGCCCGAGGACGAGCGTCACCCCGAGGGTCTTGAAGGGCTTCCAGAACCAGGGCAGCTCGATGCCCTCGACCGACGACATCACCACGTTGAGGCAACGAGGGATGTCGTCCCCGTCCAGCGGACCGTGATGCGCCAGGTACATGCCCATCGCGTAGCCACCGAGCGCGAAGAAGAGCGACTGGCACAGACAGAGCGCGCCGGTGTAGCCCCAGACGAGATCGAGAGCCAGCGCGACGATGGCGAACGCCATGTAGCGCCCGAGCATGTTCACCGTCTCGATGGACAGCCAGTTCCCCGCGTACAGGGCGGGAATCACGACCGCAGCGAAGAGCAGGATGATCCACGCGGCGTACCGGTCGATTCGACCGGCACCGCGCGGCGAGGCGGCAGGGCCGCCCGGGGTAATCGGCGGTGCCTCAGACATCCGCCAGCCTCCCCTTCGGCGGGAAGAGGCCCGCGGGACGCCACTGGATGAAGAGGATCACCGCGAGCAGGATCAGCACCTTGCCCCAGACCGCGCCGGTGAAGGGCTCGATGATCTTGTTGGTCACGCCGATCCCCATGCCCGCGCACACCGCGCCGACCAGCTCGCCGACGCCGCCGGTGACGACGACGAGGAAGGAGTCGACGATGTAGTTCTGTCCCATGTCCGGAGTGACGCCCCCGATCAGCGTCAGCGCGCAGCCGGCGACCCCCGCGAGCCCGGCGCCGAGCGCGAAGGTGTAGCCGTCGATGCGACGCGTGTTGACGCCCAGGGACGCGGCCATGTTGCGGTTCTGCATCGTCGCACGCACCAGCAGTCCCGTCTTCGTGTACCGCATCAGGAACGTCACCAGCGCGACGCAGAAGACGCACACCGCGAGGACGAAGCAGCGGTTGAACGGCAGCGTGAAGTCCTGAAAGATCTCGGTGCCTCCGCGCAGCCAGGTCGGGCTGTTCACCCCGATATTGTCGCCGTAGAACAGTCGCACGATCTGGATCAGGATCAGGCCGACGCCCCAGGTCGCCAGCAGGGTCTCGAGCGGCCGCCCGTAGAGATGGCGCACGACCAGCCGCTCGATGAGAATCCCGACCAGGGCCGCCGCGAAAAACGACGTCGGCAGCGCGACAGCGAAGTACCAGTCGAACGCTCCGGGCGGCAGGCTGGAGACGAACAGCTCCTGGATCTCGTAGGTCGCGTAGGCGCCGATCATCATCAGCTCGCCGTGGGCCATGTTGATCACGCCCATGAGCCCGAAGATGATCGATAACCCGAGCGCCATCAGCACCAGGATCGAGCCGAGAGAGAGGCCGCTGAAGAGGTGCTTGAAGCCGCGCACCCAGCGCTGATAGCCCTCTATCTGGTCGAAGGACTCGCGGTACGCCTGCTGCGCCCGGTCGCTCCTGGGGAGGCCCTCCGGGAGCCTGCTCGCGGGCTTCGAGAGGATCTCCGCCAGAACCGCCGAGCCGCGCGCGCTGCGCATCTCCCCGAGCTGCCGCGCCGCGGCGATGGCC
>CAYMLL010000475.1:3178-3949 GCA_964390645.1 uncultured Planctomycetia bacterium
TAGACGCTGAGCTTCCCGTTCCCCGGCCGGAATTCGACCCGACCGCCGAGCCGGATCAGGCAGATGCTCTCGCGAGCTATTCGAGCCACGTGCTCACTCGTCGCCGTGTCCGCGACACGTCCGAGGGCCACCAGGAACGATGGCTCCCGCAGGTCGCCGCACTTTGTGAGAGCCGCGAGCTGCCGCTCGGCCACCAGGCAGTCGACCTCGACGAGCAGGACGGTGTCACGGATCAGCCGGCGGTCGCTGCGCGGGGCGCTGAAGTCATCGAGATTCCGCTTCGAGACGACGACGCGCTCGCCCCCATCGAACAGCGGCTCACCCGTCAGCGGGTCCGACAGCGGTACCAGGGGGTAGCCCGCCTCGTCCGTCGGTACGTCCCGATCGCTCGACACGGTCTCGACACGGACGACCTTGCCCTCCACCCGGTGGAGCCCGCCGGCGGAGAACGCCTTCAGCAGGTCGGCCGCGCGCAGCTCGCCGGTCTCCCCGAGCCGCCGGATCGTCTGGCGACGCTTCTCGTTGTCCTCCTCGCCGAGCTCCAGCAGCAGACCGCGAAGCTCCTGATCGTCGGCCGCCGTGGCAGGACGGACGGACACCGCCACTGCGGCGGCGAGCAGCACAGCGAGAGCGGCTCGAAGACGGGTTCCTCTCATTCTCTTCGAGCCGGGCCTGGAGGCTGCGTGCGGGAACGAAAAAAAGGCGCCGATCGCGCCGCGATCCTCGAGCGACACCCGGTCAGGCCCTTCGTCCGGGAGGTCGGGCATCGAT
>CAYMLL010000476.1:0-3938 GCA_964390645.1 uncultured Planctomycetia bacterium
CGTGTCCTTCCGGTGAGCGCGCATGAATCCATCTCGCTCCCCGGATATCCTTCGTGCCCCCAAACCACGGAGGACGCAGGATGGCACGACGACCGAGCTCTGACCGACTTTCACCCGCCCTCGAATCCGCACGCGCTCGCTTCAAATCCTGGCGAACGAGCAAAGATCGTGGCCACCGCATTCCCGACGAGCTCTGGGACCTCGCGATCAGCCTCGTCGGAGAGTTCACCGCGTATCGCGTCGCAAAGTCTCTCGGGCTCGACTTCAGCGCCCTGAAGAAGCGTCTCGAGAAGCGCAGCTCTTCTCGCTCACCTTCGAAAAAGCCCGACGCGACGACACCAGCGTTTCGAGAGCACTCTGCGTCGAGCACTCTCGCTCCGCTTCAGAGCGTCGTCGAAATCGAGAGCGCTTCGGGGACAAAGATCCGCGTCCAACTCTCCGGTGCAGACTCGAGTGCCCTCGCAAACTTTCTGCGCGATCTTCTTCGCGAGGAGCGATGATTCAGATCACGCCGCAGATGCGGATCCTCGTCGCAGTCGAACCCGCCGATTTTCGAAAGGGAATCGACGGGCTCGCTCGCCTTTGTCGTGTCGAGCTCACGGAGGATCCGTTCAGCGGCACGGTCTTCGTTTTCCGAAATCGCAGACGCACAGCGATCAAAGCCTTGGTCTTCGATGGGCAAGGATATTGGCTCTGCCAAAAGCGATTATCATCGGGGCGATTTCGCTTTTGGCCCGACGAGTCGGGCACGGTGAAAGCACTCGAAGCTCACGAGCTCAGCGTGCTTCTATCCGCCGGAAATCCAGTCGCCACAGAGAGTCCAGAGCCGTGGAGACGCCTCTCACTTTCTTCCTGAATAAAATCTAGACTTCGTCAATTCACTTTGGTACGTTCCGGTCACGTCCTCTTTCGACACCGGCCGGCCGCGATGACGAAGCCTGAAAAGATCGACATCAGTCCCCAAGAACTCGAAGCGCTCCTCGAGCGCGTCGAGTCAGGGTCGCTCGCGCCCGGTGACTTCGAGCTGATCAAGGCGATGGCCGAGACCATCTCGTTCCTCAGCTCCGCTGTCGACAAGAAGGGCGCTCAACTCGCGCGCATGCTTCGTGCGCTCTTCGGATCGAAGAGCGAAAAAGCCGAAGCGGTACTCGGCGACGACGCCGATCGCGCGGGAGAAAAGAAAGAGACCGGCGAAGAGGAAAAGAAAAAGCGTCGAGGTGGAAACGGCCGGCGCGCCGCGAGCGAGTATACGAATGCGGAGACGGTCGTCGTCCCTCACTCGAGCCACAAGCCCGGCGACTCGTGTCCGAAGTGCGAAGACGGAGTGCTCTACGAGCAGAAAGAGCCGTCACGAATCGTCCGCGTCCGCGCAGAGACGCCGATCAAAGCGACGATTTACGAACTCCAGAGACTTCGCTGCGGACTCTGCGGAGAAACCTTTACAGCCGAGCGACCCGAGGGCGTCGGCGAGGCGAAGTACGACGAGAGCGTCGTCGCTTTGATCGCGCTCCTGAAGTACGGCATGGGGCTACCGCTGTACCGCCTCGATAAACTGCAGGCGGCGCTCGGTGTGCCGCTCGCTTCCTCAACCCAATGGGACATTCTCGAGAAAAACATCGAAAGATATCGACCGGTTGTCGATGAGCTCTGTCGAGAGGCCGCGCTCGGTGACGTCGTGCATAACGACGACACGAGCGTGAAAGTCCTCGACCTCATGGGCAAGCGGCGTGAGAAAAATCCGCCAGACGATTCGAAGCGTACCGGCATGTACACCACCGGCATCGTGTCGCGACGAGGGGAACGCACGATCGCGCTGTACTTCTCTGGGTCGCGCCACGCCGGGGAAAATCTCGATCGACTCCTCGCGCTTCGACCTCACGGAACAAAACCACCCGTGCAGATGTGCGATGGCCTTTCGCACAACGCACCGGCGGAAGCCGAGACGCTTTTGGGGAACTGCCTCGTGCACGGCCGTCGCCGATTCGTCGAAGTCATCGAGAACTTTCCCGACGAAGTCCGGCACGTGATAGAGGAGCTCGGCAAGGTCTACGAAGTCGATGAGCGCGCGCGGGAGGAGAAACTCTCCGATCGTGATCGACTGCGGCTCCATCGTCGTGAGAGCGGCCCGAGGATGAAGAAGCTCAAGCGCTGGCTCGACGCGCTCGTCGAGGAGAAGAAGGTCGAGCCGAATTCGTCGCTCGGTGACGCAATCGAGTACGTGACGAAACGTTGGGACGAGCTGACGCTTTTTCTCCGCGAGCCCGGCGCTCCCCTCGACAACAACATCGTCGAACGTGCTCTGAAACGAGCGATCCTCCATCGCAAGAACAGCCTCTTCTACAAATCGCAGAAGGGCGCGGAGGTCGGCGACTCCTTCATGAGTCTGATTCACTCCACAGAGCTCGCCGGAGAAAACCCCTTCGAGTATCTCCACGCGATCGCGCTCCACGCCACGCGAGCGAGCGAAGCTCCGAGCGAATGGATGCCGTGGAACTTTCGCGAAGCGCTCGAGCGCGCCGGCGAAGCGGCGACGGTCAGGGCCGATTAGCTCGCCGCGAGACGTTCCCTGTAATCGGTCCGGGAACGCTGAGCTCATCATACTGAGGCATCCCGGCCCTGTTTCGACGGCCGAGAAGGTCGCGTTGGTAATTCTCCGCCGCGCGCGTGATCGGAACTGCCGTGCGACGTCAATTCGCGCCGAAATCTGCAGCGACCGTCAGGTATTGCAGGCCAGCCGGAAGCTCCGAATCCGATGGGGACGAGAGCCGCACCGCAGATTTCTTGCTCGATGTCGTGATCCAGCGTCTCCACCAGCCGATGGCCGGAACCGATATGACGGTCGACATGAAAGTGGCCTGGACGCTGACGAACCTCGCGACAGGAAACGAAGTCTGGGACGAAGTGATCCGCAGTTCGCACACGGCGACGGTCGGGGATGAGTTCGTGGGCATCTGCCGCCTTCAACTCGCCAACGAAGGGGCCGCTCGAGAGAATATTCGCAGAGGGCTCAAGGCCATTCCTCGGGTCGGGGGATCTTCTCGATTTCGGCGGTGACCGCGTGAGGCGAGTGCTCCAGGCCCGCGGGCCGTTCGGTCAGTCTGGGCCACAGCCTACGCCACCCGTCCGAGCCAGCTCTCGGCGATCGACTTGAGGTCGAGGCCTTCGCTCGCTTCCTCTCGGAAGAACTCGCGCTCAATCTGCGCGATCGTCGAGTCGAGCTCGGCGGTTTGAGCTTGCGGGACCGCGCGTGCGTCGCGGAGCTCGCGAAGCAGGGCGACGACCGTGAAGCTGTTGATCTCCGCGGGCAGGCGGAACCCGTGCGTGACGGTCTCCGTGCCCTTCGCCGTCGCTTTGCGAATCGCGATGCCGGCGATGCCGAGAAGGACGAGGCCGCCGAGTGCCCACGCCCAAGCGTAGGAAGACTTGCCGTAGCTCTCCTCGAGATCGACGACGGCGGCGACCTGCTCGAGGTCCGCGTCGACGTAACGTTGGAAGATCAGCTTCGCGTCTTCGACCTCGCTCGAAGCGAACTCGAACTTGGTCGGCATCTTCTCGAGATCCTCGTGCGCCTTCATCTCGATCATCCAGAGGCGCTCGGAGAGGACGGAGTTCACCTCGCTCTCGCCATCCATTCTCGTCGCAGAGAGGCCCTGGTCCTCGATGGACGCGACCTCGAAGCCCTCCGACTTCACCTTGAGCAGCGTGTCGAGCGTGGGGACGAGACCTCGTCCCGTGGCTTTGACCTCGAGGATCAAGTGTCCCTCTTCGGCCTGGCGCTCGTCGAGCGTCTGCGTGATCTCGAGTCCCTCGATGGGGCGCTCATCGATCGTCTTGCCGATCGAATCGACGGGCACGGGCGCTGACTCGATCGGGATCACCGCGTAGCCCGACGTGTCGAGGAAGTCGAAGTCCATCTCGAGCGAGGGGATCTTGTCGAC
>CAYMLL010000477.1:0-3920 GCA_964390645.1 uncultured Planctomycetia bacterium
CGGCGTCACGCAGCACCGACTCGATCCCGAACTCCTTCTGGAGCGCCCAGCGCAGGCTGAGCTCGTCGCGCGGGCGACGGGTCCCACGGGCAGCACTGATGAGGAACGCGAGCCGCTGATCCGGCTCGAGCTTCGAGATCACATTGGCCGTCGAGATCAGACGATCGAAGCGGCGAAACACTCGCGCGCGCACCGAGACAAGGGCCAGCTGGAACTCCGCGTTGCTCGGCTTGCTTCGCTCCACACCCTTGTCCGGTAGCGCCGGATGGTCCCAGAGCTCCAGTCCCAGATACTCGTCAAAAGGCTCGGCACTGACGATCGGGCGGCCGTCGTAGATCACATCAAGACGCGCCTTGAAGGAGATCGACACCGTCGTGCGCTTCGCCGCCACCTGCTCGGTACGCAGGCGGCCGGCGAGCCGGTCCCACTTGGCCTGCAGCTCCGCGTAGCGCGCGTAGTCCTTCGAAAGACGCTCGCCGTCGCTGCCAGCGAGCCTGTACGTCTTACCGTTCAACGTGAACGGACGAGGGCGCTCGGAAGCCCGTGACCCGAGCAGCTCGGCGCCCGCCTCCAGCACCCGCGCGTTGGCTATGGCCTCACGCAGATCGTCGTCGCGACTCGACCGCAACCTCTCGAGCTCCCGGCGCTCGACCTCGAGCATCCCGGTGCCGCCGACGGCAACCGACACACGCCGCACCGCGTCCTCCTTCTCGGTGTTGACGTTGGCCTTCTGGATCACGAGGCGCACCGAGAGGACGTGATCCCCACCGCCCCGAGGCAGGCCACCGTACACGGCGTTGACACGTTCATGAAGCTTCATCGTGGAGATCAGCTTCTTCTTGCGCGCCCTCGAATCGTCGACCACGAACGAGTAGGCGAGCGTCGGGATCTTCGACTTCAGCGCCCGAAAACGCGACTCGAGCGATGCTTCGGACTCGATCTCGAGAGCCGCCGCGTAGCAAACGAGCGCCTCGATCGAGTGCCCGGCCGCCTCGGCTCTGGTGGCTCGCTCGGTGAACTCGCTGTCGGCGACACCCAGAATCGTACGTCGCTCGGAGCTCGTTCGCGCCAGCGAGCCGAAGGCCTTGACGAAGAGCTCCTCCTCTCCGATGCGACGTGCCGCGCCTCGCAAGCCGACCGCGACGCCCGCTGCGGAGGAGCTGAGCGCATCGTAACGGTCACTGTCACCGTTCCGTCGACAGGCCTCGAGAGCTCCCCCCAACGGCGCGGCGAGAGCGAACACACCGCCACGCGACGGTCGCGTCTCGAAGCTCTTCGCCTGGCGACGAAACTCGCTCTCGAGTCCGACGACCGTCGCCGCGTCGCCCCAGTCCACATGACTCGACGGCGCGAAAGACGCATCGACGTTGTCACCGACGACGAAGTTGTTCCAGCGCGTCCGCGCGCCACTGGAGAAGATCCCGACACGCCACGCCGACGGGCTGCCCTGTGCGGAGGACGCAAGCTGGCCGCCCGCGATCTCCTGTCCGTCGACGCGAAAAACCACCGAGTGACCACGCGTCTCGAACTCCACCCGCGAGAATCCGGTCGGCCCCGGACCGGCGCGGTCGCGCCATCCCGCCCCTCCTCGAGGCTCAAACGGGCTCTCGGCGCGATAGGCTCGCCACTGACCGCGGTCGCGCGGTCGCAGAGCGAAACAGAAGAAGCGGCGCGCCGACTCGTTCTCGAGGAAAACGCCCGCAATCCCGACACGGCCGGAGCCTCGACCGCGAGTGCTACCGGAATCGAGAAACGCCAGGTCCACCGAGCCGCTCAGCGAAGTAAAGGCGGTCGGCTCGACAAAGACGCGCACTCCCGCGAGATCGAGGTGGTGATCGCGCACGGAGTAGAGCTCGCCCCCACCCGCGGCATGGACGACATCCCAGCTCGTCGGGGGCGTCTCGAAGGTGTGGACGACGATCTTCGAGCGACCGCCACAGCCGCTCGTCAGGGCGAGCAGGAGTCCGACGAGAACGCGAGGTCCCCACCTCCACGCCGACGAGCTCGTTCTCCGGTCCATCGCAGAAAACCCCACCAGATGTGACTCGTTCCGATCCGTTGCGCCCGCACAGTGTAACGAACCGCCCCGCCTTTCCCAACCGCCCACTCCTGGCAACCGTCCACGGAAACCCGTACCATGTCCGCCCAGCCCCCCGGAACCACCGACGGAGTGTTTCATGAGTGCCGAAGCAAGCCTGCAAGCCCAGGGCATCGTCCTTCCCGAGCCTCCGACGCCGGTCGCGAACTACGTCACCACGCTGCTGATCGACCGCTGGCTGTACGTCTCCGGCCACGGACCGATTCACCAGGGGCTCGAGCGTCCGGAGAACGTACGGCTGACGGGCAAGCTGGGCGCCGACGTGTCCCTGGAGGACGGCTACGTCGCGGCGCGCCAGACCGGCCTCGGCATCCTCGCGACGGTTCGCGCGGCGCTCGGGAGTCTCGACCGCGTCGAACGCGTCGTCAAGGTGCTCGGAATGGTCAACGCAACGCCCGATTTCGGCGATCACCCGAAGGTCATCAACGGCTGCTCCGACCTCTTCGTCGAGGTTTTCGGCGAGGATGCCGGGCGCGCGACGCGCTCGGCGATCGGTCTGGGCTCGCTGCCGGGCGCGATCGCGACCGAGATCGAGGCGCTGTTTCTGGTCCGGGCCGACTGAACGGAGCGACTCCCCCATGCTCGATCGAGACTCCTGTCGAGCCCGGATCGAACGGTTCCGCGACGGGCTGGATGCCGGCGTCGAGGCGGCGGTCATCTGCCGACCCGAGCACGTCCTCTACCTCGGCAACTTTCTGGCGCTGCCGAACAGCCTCAACCTTCGCGGCGTCGGCTGGCTGGTCATCGAGCGCGACGGCCCGGTGACGCTGTTCACGGACAACTGGCTCGGCGGCGACATGGCGCCAAACCCGGACTAGACCACTAGCGCCGACGCCATCGTCCGCACGACCTGGTACGACGGCTCCGGCCCGGCCACGCCGCGAGTGCGTCTGGTCAGCGACGCCGTCAGCGAGCACCTGAAGACAAGGAAGATCCGCAATATCGCCGCCGAGACCGCGTTCTTACCGTTTCGCGTCGCGTCTCACGTCGACTCCGTCATCGACTGTGAGACGCGCCTCCTGAGCCTGCGCGAGGTCAAGGACGACGACGAGATCGCGGCGATTCGCCGTGCGATCGCGACGGCCGAGTCGATGCACGCGGCCTCTCGGGACGCGCTCGAGCCAGGACTCACCGAGCTCGAGTACTACGCCCGCCTGCTGTCGCCGGGAACTTGCACGGCGGGAGAGCCCTACGTCATGATGGGGGATGTCGCGTCGGGCCCGCGTGCGGCCCGAGGAGGAGGCGCACCGACGGACAGGAAGCTCGAGTCCGGCGAGCTGATCATCCTCGACTTCTTTCCCTACGTCGGCGGCTACCGCGGCGACATCACGAACACGCTCGTCGTCGACGCCGAGCCGACGACGGAGCAGGAGGAGCTCTTCGAGCTCGTCCTCGGCGCGCTCCACAAGGCAGAGTCGCTGCTCGAGCCGGGCCGCGAGGTGCCGGCGATCCGGGCCGCGATCGAGGAGCACTTCGCCGCTGCGAACGAGAAGCTCGTCCATCACGCGGGGCACGCGATCGGCCTTGGCCATCCGGAGGCACCGGAGCTCGTCGGCGTCAGCGACCGCGTCCTGGAGGCCGGCATGGTGTTGACGCTCGAGCCCGGCGTCTACGGCAAGCCGGACGCCCCGGTGGGTGGCGGCATCCGCCTCGAACACGACTACCTGGTCACGGATACGGGGCACGAGCGCCTGTCGTCGCACGTACTCGGCCTGGTCTGAGCAGCCCGCAGGCCCCCTCGACGGGCCTCCCTCGACGGGCCTCCCTCGACGGGCCTCCCGCGACGGGCCTCCCGCGACGGGCCTCCCGCGACGGGCCTCCC
>CAYMLL010000478.1:0-3884 GCA_964390645.1 uncultured Planctomycetia bacterium
CGGTAGCTCAGCTGGATAGAGCATCAGGCTTCGAACCTGAGGGTCGGGGGTTCGAGTCCCTCCCGGCGTGCCATTGAATTCAAGTAGTTGGACGATTCCGCTTCGTCCCCCGAATTCCCCAGAGCTGGATAGAGCCGTTGGGGACCGCCGAACTCTGCAAATGGCAGCGGGGCGACCGAGTTCGAGCATCCGCACGACTGGGATCGGCCGATCGACTAGCTGCTCGCTCGATCCAATCGGAAGATGACGGCCAGGTCTTGGGCCTGGGCTTCTTCGAGCGATGGCATACTCGCCACGATGTCGGGGTAGTTCTGCTCGTACTTCGCGATGTACGCGGTGTAGATCGCCGCAAGGTCCTGCTCGACGGGCGTCGCCCGCACCGCGTACGTCCGGTCCTCGATGCGCACCTCGACCGGCGCGCCCTCACCGATCCGGCTCGTCCACCCACTGCTCTTCATGCCGAGCACGTAGAGCTCGCTCTGGTAGTCGATCACCCAGATGATCACGACGCGCGGCACGAGCCCCGGCGCCTTCAGACGGATCTCGTCGATCCCGGACGTGTCTTCCCACGTCGCCGGCGGAGGCGAATCCTTTCCTCCGATGAAGACGCCCGGGAGCGGGCCGATCGGCGCCGCGATCAGGACAATCAGGGCGAGGACGGCGACGACGAGAGCGGCGATCCTGACGATCTTCATGACGAACTCCTTGGCTAGGCGACCGCATCGAGGAACGCCTGCGCCGGGCACCCATGGGGACTTGTCATAACATTTTTACTCAGACGTGACCCGAAAACCCCGCTTGTACTTCCTATCCGATCGCGCCTGCCTCACCCCTCTCGAGGAGCAAGTCCGACCACGCGGTTGCGGAGCACGCCGATGCCCTCGATCTCGAGTTCGATCGCGTCGCCGTCGCTCAGCGACCGCTTGTGCTCCATCAAACAGCCGAGTGGGACGGTTCCCGAGCCGATGATCTCGCCCGGGTAGATCGTCTCTCCCCGACTGATGTAGGAGATCGCATCGGCAACCGTGTGGTCCATCTGGGACGTACTGCCGCGCGAGATCTCCTCGCCGTTCACTCTCGCGACCATTGCCAGGTCCGAGACGTCAACCGAATCTGCCGTGCTGATGCAGGGCCCGAAGACGTTCCCGGTGTCGAAGTCTTTGCCCTTCGCGGGGCCGAGCCCGGAAACCATCTCTCGAATCTGGAGATCGCGAGCAGAGACATCGTTGAAGATCGTGTAGCCAAAGACGTACTGCATGGCTTCGTCGACCGCGATGTCCCTGCCTTGTTTTCCGACCACGATCCCGAGCTCGAGTTCGTAGTCGAGGAAGCCGCAACCTTCCGGGCGGACGACATCAGCGCCATCCCCGACGACGCCCATGCGATTCGCCTTGTAGTAGCAGGGCGCATCCCGGAAGACCTGTGGCAACGAGTAGGTCGATGGATCTCCGCCCGCGAGCTCCGCAGCGAGCCGGCCGGCGTTCACCATGTGCTCGAGGAAGCAGAGCACGTCGCGAATCTGCACGGGGCGCGGGAGCGGCGCGTACAGGCGCGTCGAGTCACGGGATACCGAGGCTGCGGGATCGGCGCGCGCGATTGCCACCTCCGCGGATTGGAGTGCCTCGTGCCCGCCTTCGATCAAGTCCTGGAGCGAGACGAATTCCGCGAGCGGCTGGATCCTCGTGTCGCCGTCGACTAGAACTCCTGGCCGCGCGCCTCCTCCACTGTCTTCGAACGTCACGAGCTTCATGCGGGGTCTCCTCTCTCGGATTCGGGTGGGTTCGCGCGGAGCGCCTTCTTGTCGATCTTTCCGTAGTTCGTCGTGGGCAATGCATCGACTCGCGTATAGCCCTTGGGGACTTTGTAACTGGCGAGGTGCTCGCGACAGTGGGCGTCGAGTTCGGACGGGGCGACACCCTCCGTCGACACGAAGAACACGTGTACCGCCTCTCCCCAGTCTGCATCGGGCAACCCGACGACAGCGGCGAGATCGACTCGGGGGTGCTCGTCCAGTACGTGCTCGACCTCGGCCGAGTAGACGTTCATCCCGCCCGTGATGATCATGTCCTTCTTGCGGTCCACCAGAAAGACGTGACCCATTGCGTTGCAAAAGCCCACGTCACCGGTGCGCAACCAGTCCTCGTGGTAGGCGGCCTCCGTCAGCTCGGGCGCCTCGTGATACTCCCTCAACGTGTAGGGGGAGCGCAGGAGCACCTCGCCGACCTCACCGATCGGGACCTCGTCGCCGGCGTCGCCGGCGATCCGAACCTCGACACCGGGGCAGGGCTGGCCGCAGGAGGCCAGCAGGGTCGGATCCTCGTGGTCACGCTTCGAGAGGCTCGTCGCGAAGTTCGGGCACTCGGACTGCCCGAAGATCTGGAGGAAGACCGGACCGAAGTGAGCGAGCGCTTCCTCTATGCGCGCGCGAGAAATCGGTGCCGCCCCGTAGACGATCGTTTCAATGCTCGCGGTCACGCGCGGCTCGGCGCGAAGCTGATCGAGCAAGCGATAGATCATCGTCGTAACCATGAAGGTCCATGAGACAGCTTGATTCTCTATCGCATCGAGAAGGCCGATGGGGTCGAATCGCCTGGCAATCGAGACGCGCGCCCCTTGAAGCAGGCCGGTCTGCAAGAAGAAGCCGGCGGAATGCGGCAGGGGTGTGCAGAGCAACATGACCTCACCGTCGCGAATCTTGCTGCAGAGCACGTGTGTCAACAGGTTGGTGCCGAGTGCGCCAGCGCAGTGAACGATGCCCTTCGGTCGACCCGTGGTTCCGCCCGTATACATGATGATGGCGGGATCGTCCGCGAGCGCAGGAGAGTCCTCCGCGGGCGTCGAGGCCAGGAGTTCGTCGAACGAGGTCGCGCCGGGAGCGTCTGCGCCGACGAGGACGAGCTTGCGACCCGGTTCGCCGGCGGGGACGCGGTCGAGGAGATCCTCGTGCACGACGAGAATGGACGCGTCCGAATGCTCCAGACAGTACGCGACGTCGCTCGCTGCCAGGAGATCGTTGAGCGGGACCTTGACCAGCCCCGTTCGCGCAATCGCAAGGTCGGCAACCACGTACTCGATGCCGTTCGGAAGCAGCAGCGCCACTCGATCGCCGCGACGGGCACCGAGCGACTGCAGCCCGCCCGCAATGCACCTGGATCGATGATCCAGCTCCGCGTAGCTGACGACCTCGTCCTCGAAGACGAGTGCCGCACGATCGCGGTGGATGCGCAGCGCAGAGATCAGGAGCTGGCCGATCACCGGTGCCTGCGATCGTTTGTACGCTGCGGGCCGTGCCAAGGGAACCTAACGCCGGGCCGTTTCGCCATCGACGAGCACGGCGAACAGGCGAACCGGCTCGTCGCCCTCCACGCGCCAGCCGTGCATCACGCCCTGCTGGACCACCACGTCTCCCGCTTCCAGCGTGACCTCATCGTCATCGTCCATCAGCATCGTGAGGCGTCCGGCGAGCATGACGAGGTAATCGAGCGAATCCGTCTTGTGGAAGCTCGGAGTCCGTTTCACCGACTCGAGGGTGGGCTCGAAGTCGCTCTGCATGTTCCGGAAGAGGCCCTTCGCGAGTTCCAGCAGCGTCTCGGCCGGCACGTCGTCAGGAATGACGGTTCCCGGCTTCAGTTCGAGCACGCGACAGATCGTCCCGTTCGGGTAGGGGTCGTGCTTCATCGGGAAGATCGCCCGGTCCCCCTCGAAGTCGTAGGCGGCGGGCGACTCGGACGACGACCAGAGCTCCGTGACCTCGCCCGCGGGCGAGATCGTCACATGCGGACACGGCCCGTCGCTGATGACCCGCGCTCGGCCGGCTTCGTTCAAACCCGTTACGACACGACGGATGGGCATGCACCTTCCTCCTCGGATCTCCCGCTCTAGCG
>CAYMLL010000479.1:0-1478 GCA_964390645.1 uncultured Planctomycetia bacterium
AGTGCCATAGAAGTTCGCGTCATAGACATCCTCGCACCACTCCCAGACATTCCCGTGCATGTCGTGAAGGCCGAACTGGTTTGCCGCCTTGGTGCCTACAGAATGAGCCGAGAACTCGCTGTTCGAGCCGTACCAGCCCATCTCGTCGAGGCTGCCCGTGCCTGAGTAGGGGCCCGCCTGCCCAGCGCGGCACGCATACTCCCACTGCGCCTCCGTCGGCAACCCGAGCCCCAATCGCGGCAGCTCACGCTCACAGTCCTCCCAGCTCACCATATCCACCGGATACCGCGGGTCTGTCTTCTTGTCGCCCATGCTGCCAGAGCCGTAGTTGCTCGGGTTCGTGCCGGTGAAGCGCTCCCACTGACCCTGCGTCATCTCGTACTTCGAGAGGAAGAAGGCGCCGAGCGTCACGGGATGCACGGGCCCCTCGTCGCTCTGCGCCTGCGGGTCGACGTTCCACTCGACCTTCCCCGGGAGCACCTTGCGCTCGCTGCCGCGCCTCAGATCGACCTCGATCGGCGCCCCCGCACGCAGCGACTCCAGGGCCACCGCGAGCTCCCCCCGCGTCCGGACCGGGTGACCGTTGACCTCGAGTAGCACGTCACCGGACTCGACACCGAGGGCCAGCGCCGGCGAGGGCTCCTGGACCTTCTCGACGACGAGTTCCCCGTCCACCTCGCTGACCTCGACGCCGAGCCGTGCTCGCGTCGCCCCCATCAGGAACTTGCCTGCGGGGATCAGCACCAGGACGACGCCGGTCGCACCGGTGACGACCAGCCCGCCGTCCTCGCCCCGCCGAGGAGGCTGACCGCTCTGAAGGTGCACGAACTCCTCGAGGTCAGAGCTGGGGTCCGGCCCCAGCGGGATCAGTCCCTCCTGCGGCGCGAAGGCCGCCGCGAGAGCCTCGCCGTACATCTGCGAGCCACGGATGCGCGTGATCGCCCGGCGCCAGCTCGACGCCACCGCCTCATCTTCGATGGTCTTCTCACGCACCGAATCGGCGAACTCCAGAAGCCGCTCGACGTCCGGAATCGTCGTCTCGACGAAGCGCCCGAGCTCATCGAGGAGCCCGATGAGCGTCCGATGCCACCAGCGGTCCTGACCGTCCGCGAACTCCCAGGTCCGGTTTTCCCGCTCCGGCGGGACGCCCCTCTTCGCGTCGAGGCCGCGATCGCTGCCCTGCTGCCGCTGCGCACCGGAATCGGGCAGCGACGGGGCGGGCAGCGCTTTCTCGGCGCGGAGCTTCCCGAGCGCCGTCTGCAGCCCGTCGCGTCGCGCTGCCAGCTCGCCGGCCACGCGGAGCCATCGCCTCATCTCGTCGGCCTTCGCCGAGGTCGCCGGCCACAGATCTTCGGCGGCCGCGGTCATCTCCTCCAGGTCGACGCTGAGCGAGACACGGTTGAAGTCGGCCAGACGCCTCGTCGCCTCGTCGGCACGTTGCACGGCGACCGCCGCGCTCCTGTCCGCCCGGCTCTTGT
>CAYMLL010000479.1:1488-3248 GCA_964390645.1 uncultured Planctomycetia bacterium
CAGGCTCGCACCGAGCCCCCCGGCGAGCAGCACCAGGACCAGAGCCAGCGCCGCCGCCAGACTCCGATTGCGGCGCACCCACTTGCGCGACTCCGCCCATGCGCCGGTCTCGTAGGCGTGAACCACCCGCCCCTCGATGAACGCCGATAGATCCTCGGCCAGCGCTCCCATGTCCGCGTAGCGCTTCGATCGATCGCGATCCATCGCCCGCTCGCAGATCGCCACCAGCTCCGGGGGCAGGTCGGAGCGCAGCTCGTGAAGCGACCTCGGAGCAGCCTCCTGCACCCAGCGCAGGACCATGTAGTTGCTCGCTCTGACTTCCGGCGGCACGTACGGCATGTGCCCTGCGAACAGATGGTAGAGCAGGGCTCCCACCGCGTAGACGTCGGAGCGCGGACCGAGAACATCGATCTCTCCCAGCGCCTGCTCGGGCGACATGAACGCCGGCGTGCCGAGGACGTCACCGTCCATGGTGCAGAGCGGCGAGTCGGGGGTGTCGCGGGCGCGGTCGCGGCGGTCGCTGCGGACCTCGGAGAGCGTCGATATCGGCTCCGCTCGTGGTCGGATGTCCCGTCGATCGGGCCGGCCGAGGACTCGCGCCAGGCCCCAGTCCATGACGTAGACCTCGCCGTAGCGTCCGACCATGATGTTCGATGGCTTGAGGTCACGATGGATCACGCCCTTGTCGTGGGCGTAGCTCATCGCCTCGCAGACCCTCAGGATCAGGCCGAGCACCCGCTCACGGCTCCAGCCACCCTCGCCGCGCGAGAGCTCGTCGAAGACCTCGCCGAGGGTCTTGCCCTTGACGAGCTTCATCGTGAAGTAGACCTGCCCCTCGGAGTCGACGCCGAGCTCGTGCACCGGCACGATGCCGGGGTGGTCCAGCTGTCCGGTGACCTGCGCCTCCTCGAGGAAGCGCTCGAGCACCCGCGAATCAGGCAGCGACCCTGCACCGGCCTTCGCTTCGCCCGTGCCGAGGACGACCTTCATCGCCAGGTGACGCCGCAAGTCCTCGTCCCAGACGCGCAGCACGACGCCCATCCCGCCCCTGGCGATCTCGTCCCCGAGACGGTAGCGCGACGAGCCCGGACCTCGACCGCAGAGCTGCGACAGCTGTGCCTGGACCGAGCCGGGGTCGTGTTCCTCCACGCTCCGGTCCATCTTCGGATCGACGTTCGACCCGACTTCCGACGGGAGCCGCGTCGACATTCGCTCCGCCAGGGACCACCCTCCGCGCTGCAAGACCTGAAGCAGCGAGCGCGCCCGCTCCCAGGTCCCGTGGAGCTCCCGCATCTCGGCCGCGTGGTCGGGGTGGGCGTCGCAGAGCTCCTCGAAGGAGGATGGGTCGTCCTCGTGGCTCCGACGCAGCCAGCCCGAGAGCACGCGCTCCGCGGGTTTCCCACCGTTGTCGAGGTCGAGAAGCTGATCCACCTCCCGTAGCCAGCCCGAGAGCACGTGTTCCGCCGAGCTTGGAGGCTTCGAAGAGTCGCTCATCGGTACAGAAAGACGGCCATCCCTCTCGTTGCGGCATCCAGGGACGCGGCGCCGCGGCTACGGCCACGGCGAACACCAGCGCGGTCTGTGGAATGACAGGCCTGGAACCCTCAGGACCACGATACGTCACGGCGCTACGGACATCCACGAGGATGCCGGAGCCGGGGAGCGGTGGCGATCCGTCGTGGTCGGGCGTTGGGGCCCCCCCCCCCCCCGGCGCCCCCCCCCCCCCCCCCACGCGAAAAACCCCCCGCCCCCCCCCCCCA
>CAYMLL010000479.1:3258-3881 GCA_964390645.1 uncultured Planctomycetia bacterium
GGGGGGTGGGGGGGGGCGCCGGCGGGGGCGGGGGGGCGCCCGCCCGGGCCCGGGGCGGCCGACGACCCTCGGAGCTGTCAACTCGGCGCGGGCACCGCTCGAGATCACCGGGGACAGACCACCGGGAACCGACCACCGGACTCCGGCCCCGTCCCTCAGGCACCTCGATCTTCCGCGGTACCGAACTCGAGCGCGCGCTCCGCGGCCTCGCGAACGTAGCGCTCCTCGGGCTCCGTCCGCGTGTCGCGCAGGTGGGTGCAGATCCTGCGAGACGCGACGCGATCGCCCTTCTGCGCGAGGCGCTCGGCGAGGAGAAGGCACGCCTTCGTCGCCTGGATCCGCTCCCAGCCGGTGGCCCCGTCGGCAACTCCGATAATCCCGTCAGTGATCGCCCCCTCCGGCGCTATGTTCGCTAGCGCCGAGGCCGCCGCGAGTCGGACGTCCGGATCGGAGCTCCCGAGCAGGCTCCCGAGCTCCGGAGCCGCCGCCGCGTCACGCAGGACTCCGAGCGCCTGAGCGATGTCGACGCGGCGCCGTCCCGACACGGTCCCCAGCGCGGCGCGCAGGACCGGGGCCGACGCCGCGCCGATCGCCACCAGCGCCTCCACCGCCGTCTCGCCGAG
>CAYMLL010000480.1:0-3870 GCA_964390645.1 uncultured Planctomycetia bacterium
AGGGCGACGAAGTCGCTCAGCATCGCGATCCTCCACGGCAAGACGTTCGATCGGGACCGCATGTTCGAGTGGATCGACCGCGCCCTCGAGCACGACCCGAAGCTGAACCTCGACACGTGGACCAAGAACGTCCGGGACCTCGTGCGCAACGGTCTCGCTGTCTTCGCCGACGACACCGAGGAGCAGGTCGGTCGTCTTCAGGGAAAGCACGGCAACGTCCCCATCGTCGCGGCGATGCGCGCCGAGCTCGAGAGTTACCGCGAGCGAGAGAAGGTCAAGAACGCGGAGTACTTGTTCGAGTAGCCCTCGCCTCGTCTACTCGAACTTTCCCGCGTGGGTTGCCCACGGGCCGACCTTGTTCACCGAGTTGTAGATCTCGTGGCTCATGCGGGTCCCGTCGGTCGCCTGGATGCGGTAGCGTATCCGCATCTGCATGCACGGCTTCATGTCTTCCATCTCGAGGAGGACGCTCTTTCCGTTCTTCGAGATTCTCACCGCGCGGACCGTGACCTTGTCGCGGCCTACCTTGCCGTCCGACACCTTGTAGTCTTTCGATCCGTAGCTCTGCTGCCAGCGGTAGTTCCAGCGCTCGACGGCGTAGCGTGCCGCGACACCCGAGCGTTCGGAGTCGAGCGGCTCGCTGAAGGAAAGGACCATGCCTTTCTCCGTTGCGTTGATGCCGATGGGAAGGTGCGCCTTCTTTCCGGTATGGCGCACCCGGTAGAAGCCGCCCGACTGTGTGCGATTGCTGGACCAGCCGAAGAGCCCGCAGAGATAGAGCTGACCGTCGCCCCCATGGAAGCGACCGCGCATCACGCCCGTGGGGAACATCGGGACGTCGAGCTTCATCACGCCTCCCTGGAGCTCGTCGTCGATCTTCTCGTACAGGACCTGCGAGATCTCGCCGGTGCCGTACGAGAAAGACAGCAGCTGCCCGTCCAGCGCTCCCCATTTCTTCGACTTGACCCGCAGCTGAGCGGCAGGCGATCGGTCGTAGCGCTTGTGGATCCAGCAGAGTGGATTGTCGAAGCTCTGGCGCTTCTTGCCGTCCTCGAAGTACGACCAGTTGTAGCCGTAGAAGCCACCCTTGCGGACAAGGTTGATACGGTTCATCGGCGTCCAGTGACCCTCCTGGTCGCTGGTGAAGAAGGTGCCGTCGTCGTTGACGTGGAGGCCGTTCGGCGCGCGGAAGCCTTTGGCGAGGATCTCGGACTTGGTGCCGTCCTTCGAGACCTTGATCAGGGTGCCGTGCTGCGGCACGACGGCGTCCTTTGCGTGGCGTCCGCCCTTCATGTAGTAGAAGTCGCCGGCCGCGTCCGTCTGCAGATCCATCGCGAACTCGTGGAAATGCTCGGTGACCTGAGCGTCGTTGTTGAAGTTTTCGTAGAAGTCCGCTTCGCCGTCGCCGTTGAAGTCGTGAAGAAGCGTGATCTGGTCGCGGCCGAGGACGTAGATCCTCCCGTCGACGATCTTCAGCCCGAGCGGCTGGAAGAGACCGCTTGCGACGCGGTGCCACGTCAGCTTGTCGAGGTCCGCGTCGATGCCGTCGACGAGGAAGACGTCGCCCATCCACGTGCAGACGGCCGCGCGTGTTCCGCTCTCGAAGAAGTCGAATCCGCCGAGGCGCATCCACGAGTTCCACGGGTTCTCTAAAGGCGCGACGATCTCATCGACTGCGAAGACCTTGTCGCCCGAGCCGATCTTGCCCTTCGTCTCGAGCTTCTGTGGCCAGCGCGCCGGACCGCCCTTCGTCAACGCTGCGAGGTCCATCGGCACGGTCTTGCGCAGCGTGAGGCCGCCGAGGTGAGCTGTGAGCTTCTGCGAGGAGCCGCGCCAGTAGCTGATCGTCATCCGCGAGGTGTCGGCGCCGGGAGGCAGCGTCAAGCGTGCGCCGTCCCCGCCGATCGCCCAGCTGGCCTTCGCCGGCGCGCCGGTTGTCGCGAGAACGGTGATCTCGGACTCGTCGGCGACCGGTCCGGGAGCGCCCGCGAGGAGCGCGACCTCGCCCGTGGAGATGCGCCGCTTGTAGAGACGCACGTCGTCGAGCGTTCCCTCGAACAGGGTGGGATCCGGAAAATCCGGTGAAGTGTAGCCAAGGCGTAGAACGTGGCCCTCAACGTCCGACGCGATCTTCTCGAAGGACCGTTCGCCGTCCGCACGACCGTCGACGAAGAGGCGTATGCGCTTTGTCTTGGCGACAAAGGTCACGGTGACATGGTGCCAGCGGTTGTCGTTGACACTCCTCTGCGACTCGACGGCGCCGACCCAGCCGATATCGAAGCAGAGCTTGCCGCCGCGCACGAAGAACGTCTTTCCCTGCCGCTCCCACTCCTTGCCGGTCTTCGCGAGGATGGTGCCGCCGCCGCGCGTCTTGATCCAGGCGCTGATCGAGAAGTCCGAGGCGCCGAGGTCGATCTTGTCGCCGTCCGCGATGTCGACCCGTCCGCCGCTCTTGAAGCGCAGGCCGCCCTTCGAGTGGCCCTTGCTGAGCTCGGCCCGTCGAACGATGCCGACGAGCTGCTTGCCGATGGCGTTCTTGGCGGTCTTGCCATCGCTATCATCGAAGCTCCATCGCGCGAGCAGCCCGTCGACGACGTCGGGCGCCGCCTTCGCCGTCTTCGGCTTCTTGGGCCGTGGAGCGGGGATCTTGCCGACGATGACGACGCTGCTCGACGCGAGAGGATCATCCGTCTTCTTCCCCGCTCGCGAATAGAGCGCGAGGCCGCTCGGCGAAGTGTCGGCGACCTGCATGACGAGCGGCACCTTCGCGCCGTCGATTTGCAGGTGACGCAGGAAGGTCCTGCCGTCTTCCCTGCGCTCGAAGGCCGGCAGCTCGAGCACTCGCGCATCGCCGACCGTGTAGGACAAGATGACCTGGTCCTCGTGCAGGTAGAGGCCCTTCCAGTGGGCCCAGTCGCGGGGCAAGGGTCCGTAGGGAAGCTTCCGCGGGTCGGCGAAGGAGCCGTCCCGGTCCCGAGCCCAGCCGGGATTCATCGGTGTCGTGAAGGCGACGTCCCCCTTGACGCTCGAGTGTGTACCGTGGGAGCCGTCGAATGCTATGCAGCGCATGTTGAGGAAGCCGCCTGTCCAGCCTGCGGCGTAGCGCAGCAGGTCGGTATCGAACATCAGCGTCGCGTCCTCCTTGCGACCCGCGGCGTGCGTCACATCGCCGCCGACCCGAACGAGAACGCCCTTGTATGCGAGGTTGCGCTCCTCGTGACCGGGTGACTCCACGGATGCGGTCAGGTAGGGGCCATAGTGCATGTCGAGCCAGCGTCGGCCGGTCGGCTCGGTCGCCCGCGAGGGCATGGCGGACCCGGGGACGATGGCAAGCAGGGTACCGAGGATGAGCAAAGTGCGGATTCGATTCATCGTTTACCTCGTGGGCGCTGTCGGGGAGAGTAGCCGATTATTGTAACCGAGGACGTTCCGAGCCCAACCGATGCTGCACCCGGTTTTCGATTCTCTCGTGGTGGTGCTCTCTTGCGGGATCCTCGCGACGGCGAGAGCTGAGGGCCCCCACCCGATCTTTCCGTTCGTCGAGCGGCTTGTAGCCGAAGGTGCTGACGCGCAGGCACTGGCCGGCGAGCTGCTTCTCGGCGAGCTCGCCTGCGCGGCGTGTCACACCCCGGAGCGTCCGATCACCGAGCGGACGACGCCGAGACGCGCTCCGCGGTTGCACGATGTGGGCTTGCGCTTGCGTCCGCAGTGGGTGCGTCGCTTCCTGATGGATCCACAGTCGGCGAAGCCCGGAACGACCATGCCGGCGCCACTGCCGGGCGACGACGAGAAGGCAAAGGCGCGCGTCGTCGACGATCTCGTCCACTATCTCGCCGGCCGGCGGCGGCGTGGTCGCCAGACGAGGAAGGG
>CAYMLL010000481.1:0-298 GCA_964390645.1 uncultured Planctomycetia bacterium
AGGGACGCGTGGACTAACGGCTCGTCGACGGTCGCGAGGACGAACGGCTCGTCGACGGTCGCGAAAATGACCGACTGGAGGAACCCCGGCTGGCACCCCCAGATACCGAGCCGGATCGTGAGGAGCGGCCGCGCAGTTGCGCGTCGGCCACCGACGTCGCCACGAGACACCCGACGAGGAGTGCGGCGCAGCGCCCTGCACCGGGGAGAACGTCGATCCGCATGAGATCCCCTCCTTGATGCACTGTCCGACTCACCGGGCTGTCGGCACCTAGCCCCTTGCCGAAGCAGGACTTGGG
>CAYMLL010000481.1:308-3837 GCA_964390645.1 uncultured Planctomycetia bacterium
CCACCAACAGAAAACGGAGCCGGTCGAAGACCGCCGGCGATACGGGTTCTATGACGTGGCGGCGAACGCAGCTATTCAAGGCGAACCGGGCGGGGAGGCGGAAAAAGTCGAGACGCGACGTCCATCTACCCCGACCAGACGACCGCCACCTACCGTACACCGGCGCCGTGATCGCTCCCCCGGCCACGTCCTCCAGCGCGTCGCGGACGTCCGCATGCAGAGTGGGGAACGAAGGGCCGGCGCACCTCGTCGGAGACGCCGTGGAACGGGCTCGTGAGCACCGTCACGACAACCACCCGCCGACGCGCCGGCGCGCTGCGACCGGGAGCGTGAGCGAAGGGCCGGCCCCGGAAACCGAAGGCGCCGAGCTGCAGTGGCTTGCCGAAGCCCGGAAGGTCCGGGTCCGCGATCCCCGTCAGGGTGACGGGCGATCCGACGAAAGCGCGCTCTGGCGCAGACGACGAGAGGGCCCCACCACCGGTGCGAGGCGCCGTTCTCGACGGTCATCCTGTCGACAACGACACCTGCCCGTTCGCGACGACATGGCGGCCCCCGACGAACACGTGCACCGTGGCACCGCGCAGACGCGAGCGGGCAAAACAGGTATTGCGGCTCTTCGACTCGAAGAGCGAAGGCTCGACGATCCGCTCGCGGGAAAGGTCGAAGATGGAGACGTCGGCGAGGTGTCCCACCGCGAGGCGCCCCCGTTCACCATCGAGTCCGAGAATGCGAGCAGGATTAATCGTCATCTTCGCGAGCACGTCGAGAAGCCCGAATCCGTGCCTCTCCACGAGGATCGAGTACGCCACGCCGAACATCGTCTCGAGGCCGACGACACCGAACGGGGCGTGAACGAACTCGACCTCCTTCTCCTGCGCCGAATGAGGCGCATGCGCGCTGGCGATGACATCGATCGTCCCGTCCCGAAGCCCTTCGAGCAACGCTTCGATGTCGTGCTCGGCGCGCAAGGGCGGCAGAACCTTGTAGTTCGGGTCGAAGTTCGTGCAACTCTCCTCGGTGATGCTGAAGTGGTGCGGCGTGACCTCCGCCGTGACGTCGATACCGCTCTCCTTCGCACGCCGCACGAGCCCTACCGAGCCGGACGCGCTGAGCTGCCCGATGTGCAGCCGCCCGAGCGTGATCTGGGCGAGCTCGATGTCGCGCGCGACGACGATGCTCTCGGAGATATCCGGAATACCCGGAAGCCCGAGCCGCAGCGACGTCTTGCCATAGTTCATCACGCCCCCGCCGCGCAAGTCAGCATCCTCGCAGAACGCGATCACCGATCGGTCGAACATCTTCGCGTAAAGCAGACCGCGACGCATGATCTCGGCGGATCGCAGGCACTGATCCGCGTCACTGAAGGCCACCGCGCCCGCACGCGTGAGGCCTGCCATCTCGGATAGTTCCTTTCCCTCGCGCCCGAGGGTCACCGCGCCGACCGGAAAAATATTCGCGAAGCCGGCGCGCTTCCCTTGCAGCACGACAAACTCGGCTGACGCCTCGTTGTCGATTGCCGGTTCGGTGTTCGGAAAGGCGGCCACTGAAGTGACGCCGCCGGCGACCGCCGCGCGCGCACCGCTTCGAATGGTCTCCTCCTCCTCGTCACCGGGCTCGCGCAGATGAGCATGCATGTCGATCAGCCCGGGTGCGACGAGAAGACCCGACGCGTCGATGATCGTTGCAGGCTCGCCCGGAAACACGGGGGACTCGCGACGTGTCGCTCCGTCTCCGAGATCCACCGCTGCGATGCGATCGCCCTCGATGAGGACGTCGCCGATCGCATCCACGCCGCTGGCCGGATCCACGATACGTCCGCCTCGGACCAGCGTCCTGCCCATCAGGGTCCACCCCCATCGTCACGCACGACGTGCGGAGGCGATCCGACCCGGCCTTCCTCCCCGTCGGAATCGGAGGTGACGGACTGAAACGTGCCCACGAGATAGAGCGCAGCCATGCGGACCGCGAGACCGTTCGCGACCTGATCGAGGATGACGGAACGCGGGCCGTCGGCAACCTCGGCGGTCACTTCGACACCGCGGTTGATCGGACCGGGGTGGAGTACCAGAAGCCCGGGCTTGGTACGCTTCATCCGTTCGCCGTTGAGCCCGAAGAGCTTCGCGTACTCGCGAATCGTCGGAAAGAGCCCCTTCTCCTGACGCTCCTTCTGAATCCGCAGCATGTTGAAGACGTCGATCTCCGGCAGCACCTCATCGAGGGAGTGGCTGACCGTGACACCGAGCTTCGCGAGCCCGCGCGGCACGAGTGTCGATGGTCCGACCGCGAAGACCTCGGCGCCGAGCTTCTGCAATCCCCAGATGTTCGAGCGTGCGACTCGACTGTGCGACACATCGCCGACCAGCGCGACCTTGAGCCCCTCGAGGCTGCCGAGCTTCTCCCGTATCGTGAATATGTCGAGAAGCGCCTGCGTTGGATGCTCGTGGGCGCCATCCCCGGCGTTGACGACGCTACAGGCGAGCACCTTCGAAAGCTGGTACGCAGCCCCCGCACACCCATGTCGCACGACGACGATATCGACGCCCATCGCCTCGATATTCCTCGCCGTGTCGTTCAGCGTCTCACCCTTGACGGTCGAGCTTGAAGAGCCCGTGAAATCGAGCACGTCAGCGGACAGGCGGTGCGCCGAAAGCTCGAAGGACATGCGAGTTCGAGTGCTTGGCTCAAAGAACAGGTTGACGACGACGCGTCCGCGCAGAGCCGGAACCTTCTTGACGCTACGCGCGGACACCTCCTTGAACCCCTCTGCCGTATCGAGCAGGAACACGATCTCCTGCGCCGAGAGCGATTCGAGCCCGAGAAGGTGCTTCTGCGTCCAGGGCATGCTCAAGCTCGCTCCTGTGGAGCGCCCGACTCGAGATCGACTCGATCCGAGCCGTCTCCCAGTTCCACCAGCCGCACCTCGACTCGGTCGGACTCGAGCGTGTCCTCCACCCGGCCGGTGAAGTTCGGGGACACGGGTAGCTCGCGATGGCCGCGATCGACGAAGACCCCGAGCCAGATACGCTTCGGCCGGCCGAAGTCGAGAATGACGTTGAGCGCTGCGCGCACCGTGCGACCGGTGTAGAGGACGTCGTCGACGAGCAGGATCGAGAGATTCTCGACAGAGAACTCGATCTCCGTTCCGAGAACACGCGGCGACGATGCCTGCAGGTGATAGTCGTCTCGGTACAGCGAGATGTCGACCTCGCCGAACGGGACCCTGGTACCTTCCGGGTCGAGATCGTCGTGAAGACGCCGGGCCAGCACCGATCCGCGGCGCTTGACGCCGATAATCGCCCAGCCGTCCAGCGGCTCCATCGCCTCCGTGATCTCCCTGGACCACGACCGGTAGGTCAACGCGAACTCCTCGGGGGTCACGAGCTGCCGGACGGTGTGCGGGCCGTCGCCGTTCTCGGGGGTCGTCGACATGAAGGGATCGCGCGCGCGAGCGGTGAGGTCGCCCCCGACCCGCGGGCGCCCGCGCGAGCGCAGGGCCCGGGGGGGAGCACGCCCCATATAAGCAGAACGC
>CAYMLL010000482.1:0-409 GCA_964390645.1 uncultured Planctomycetia bacterium
GCGGCCGGGGAGTGCGCGTCGCGGGGGGGTGCGTCAACGCTTCGGGGGGGCGCCGCGGGAGCCCGGCGGGCGCCGGCCGATGGAGCCGTCGATGCCACCGCCCCACACCACGAGGATCCTCCTGGACGCGACCGACGGGGACGAGTCCGCCGCGTCGAAGCTCGTTCCGCTGATCTACGACAAGCTCCACGAGCTCGCCGGCGGCTACCTGCGACGCGAACGCAGCGGCCACACCCTGTCGCCGACGGCGCTGACGCACGAGGCGTACCTGCGGCTCGTCGATCAGGAGAAGACCGACTGGCGCAGTCGCACCCACTTCTTCGCCGTCGCCGCGAATCAGATGCGCCGGGTCCTGCTGGATCACGCCCGCCGTCACGCCGCCGCCAAGCGAGGCGGCGGCGCCCGTCGG
>CAYMLL010000482.1:419-3819 GCA_964390645.1 uncultured Planctomycetia bacterium
CCCCCCCCACCCCCCCGCCCCCCCCCCCCCCCGGGGGCGGCCGGCGCCCGTCGGGTGGCTCTCGATCCGGCGCAGCTCGCCGCCGACGACCGGGGGCTCGACCTGATCGACCTCGACGAGGGCCTCGCGAAGCTCCGCGAGCTCGACGCACGGCAGGCCGACGTCGTGCAGCTGCGCTTCTACGGCGGCCTCGGTCTCGAGGAGATCGCCCAGCACCTCGGGGTGTCGTCGCGAACGGTCTGGGAAGACTGGCGCATGGCTCGCGCCTGGCTGCGCCGCCACCTGCGCGAGAGTCACGAGTCATGAGCCGCGAACGGTACGGAAGGCTGCGCGAGCTCTTCGTCGCCGCCGGCGAACGACACGGCGACGAGCGCGCGCGCTACCTCGACGAGGCCTGTGGCGACGACGTGGACCTGCGCACCGAGCTCGAGGAGCTCCTCGCGGAGGACGACGCCTGCAGCGACGTCGACCCGACCGCGCCGACGCGCTCCGCCGGCACGCCGCGGGCGCGCGCCGCCGACGAGCGCCCGGTCCCGGTCGCTCCGAACGACGGTCCCGCCGGCTTTCCGCGCCGGGTCGGGCCCTACCGGCTCCTCGAGGTGCTCGGCGAGGGCGGCATGGGAACCGTCTTCGTCGCCGAACAGACCGAGCCGATCCGTCGCCGGGTGGCGCTCAAGCTGATCAAGCCGGGGATGGACTCCCGCGAGGTCCTCGACCGCTTCGACTCCGAGCGCCAGGCGCTGGCGCTCATGGACCACCCTCACATCGCGAGGGTCTACGACGCCGGCGCCACCGAGCAGGGCCACCCCTACTTCGTGATGGAGCTCGTCGAGGGCGTGCCGATCACGACCTTCTGCACCCGGCACCGGCTGACCATCCGCGAGCGCCTCGACCTCTTCGTGCGGGTCTGCGAAGCGGTCCAGCACGCGCACCAGAAGGGGGTGATCCACCGGGACCTGAAGCCGTCGAACCTCCTCGTCAAGCTGCAGGAGGACCTGGCGGTGCCGAAGATCATCGACTTCGGCATCGCCAAGTCGACGCGCCAGGCGCTGTCGCGGGAGGCGCTGCAGACGGGGCTTCACCAGGTGGTCGGCACGCCGGAGTACATGAGCCCGGAGCAGGCCGATCTCGACAGCGTCGACCTCGACACCCGCGCCGACATCTACGCGCTCGGCGTCGTCCTGCACGAGCTGCTGGTCGGACAGCTGCCCTTCGACGCCACCGACCTGCCGGACGCCGGCATCCTCGAGCTCCTGCGCCGCGTCCAGGAGGAGCCCCCGCCGCGGCTGAGCACGAGCCTGACGCGCATGGGCGATGGCGCCGCCGCCGTCGCGAAGGAGCGCCGCATCGACGTCCCGGCCCTGAAGCGGGCGATTCGCGGCGACCTGGACTGGATCGTGCTGAGGACTCTCGAGAAGGACCGCACCCGCCGCTACTCGAGCGCCTCCGAGCTCGCCGCCGACATCGAGCGACACATCGCGCACGAGCCGGTTCTCGCCGGACCGCCGGACCTCCGGTATCGCCTCGGGAAGTTCGCCCGCCGCCACCGCGTCTCGCTGTCCGTCAGCGCGGCCGTCATCATCCTCCTGACGGTCATCGGCGTGGCGACGCGAAGCGCCTCGCAGGCGCAGTTCCGCCGCGGTCGCACCGAGACGAGCCGGGCGCTCTTCGACGACGGCGATCGCGCCTGGCGGGAGTACCTGGCGCTGCAGAGCGAGCTGTCGTCCCGGCAAGGTCGCTGGGAGGAGCTCCGCGACGCCCGCGACTCCTGGGCGCCGGTGTGGACACTCCAGGAGGAGCTCGACGCGTGGAGCGGCCTTCGATCGACCGCCGCGCGGCGCCTCGATCGCCACAATCGCGCGCTGGTCGCGTTCAACCGGGCCCTCGAGACCGCGCCGACGCGGAGCGAGGACCACGACCGCACGCTCCGGAGGCTGCGCGAGATGTACTGGGACCGCCACGACAAGCTCTACTGGGGAGAGAGCGAGGCTCTCGAGTCCGGGTTCTTCGCCGGTTTGATCGAGAGTCTCGGCGTCGCCGGCGACCGCCGCCGGCTCGAGGGCGCCGGCGACCTCGTCCTCGAGAGCGACCCGCCCGGCGCCGAGGTCTTCTGCTTCCGCTACGAGACGGTCGAGGGTCGTCGCTTGCCGCTCGCCTTCGATCCCGGGCGCGGCCTCGTCGGCCGTCCCTTCCTCGAGGTGGAGTCGCTCTGGCGGCTTCCCGCATCACCGCTGCGGCCGGGCGACCGCGTCCTGTCGGTCGCCGGGAAGGAGACGCGGCTGCTGAGCGACTTCGTTCGAGCCGTCGAGGCGGCGCCGCCGGGGTCCGCGATCTCGCTGCGAGTGCTGCGCGGCGATCGCCGGGAGACGTTGACGTGGAGGCCCACGCCGGCCTCGGAGCTCGAGGGCAGAGAGGACGGCGAGCCCGCCGCCATGCGTCGAGATGCCTTCGGGGAGCGCTTCGGCTTCACCTTCCGCGCCTACCCCCTCGACCTCGCCCCCGAGCGCCGCGTCGGACGCACACCGCTGCGCGTCGACCTCCCCGGCGGCAGCTACCTCCTCGTTCTGCGCCACCCGGACCGCCGCGACCTCCGCCTGCCGCTCGCCCTGCCGCTCTTTCCGGGCCAGGACGAGGGTCCGCTGCGCGTGCGGCTGCGCTCCGAGGACGAGATCCCCCCGGGCTTCGTCGCCGTGCCCGCGGGCCCCTTCGCCTGCGGCGGCGACCCGGAGGTCGACGCCAGCCTCGAGCGCACCTTCGAGCACGTCGACGAGTTCTTCATCGCCCGTCTCGAGGTCACCTTCGCCGAGTACCTCGAGTTCGTCAACGCGCCCGGGAACCGGCCCCGCATCGACGCCGCGGGGACCGCGTTCCTCGACCCGGGCTCGATCGACCGCGAGGAGCTCCGCGACGACGTGCGTCCCGAGGTGCGGGACGGCGAGGAGCGAGTCTGGCTGATTCCGCGACAGGGCGAGGGGCTCCTGTTCGACAAGCCCGGGGAGTGGGCGCCCGGGGCGACGTGGAGGCTGAGGCCGGATCTCGCGAGCGGGGGATTCGGCTCGCTGCCGGTGCTCGGAGTCTCGACTCTCGCGGCGCTCGAGTACGCGCGGTGGCTGACGGAGCGCCACGGCGGACGCTGGCGGTTCCGCCTGCCGGACGACCTCGAGTGGGAGAAGGCCGCTCGCGGCGTCGACCGGCGCTTCTTCGTCTGGGGAGACTACCCGCTGTGGAGCTTCTGCCGCTGCCACGCGGGCCTGGCGCCGGAGCACCACAAGCCTGGCATCGCCGGCGCCTATCCGGCGGACGAGAGCGTCTACGGCGTCCGCGACATGGCCGGCTCGGTCAGCGAGCCGACGCCGGATCGCAAGCATCCGAGGGAGCGTTTCCTCTCGCTGCGCGGCGG
>CAYMLL010000483.1:0-3808 GCA_964390645.1 uncultured Planctomycetia bacterium
GGGGCAGAGTCGAACTGCCGACACCCAGATTTTCAGTCTGGTGCTCTACCACCTGAGCTACCCGCGCACGGTGCTTCGAATCAGCGGAGCGCCCATTTAGCCAGAGGCCAGGGGCACTGTCAAGTCCACCGTCCACGCGACCTTCCGAGGACCGGCGAGGCTCTCGATTCCGCTGGTCGGCCCGGCCCGCGGACCGTATCTTGAACAGCCCATGCCCCTTCGCGTGCTCGGAATCGAATCCAGCTGTGACGAGACCGGCGTCGCCGTCGTCGAGGACGGCCGACGCATCCTGTCGAACTGCGTCCTCAGCCAGGTGCCCCTGCACGAGCGCTTCGGTGGCGTCGTTCCCGAGATCGCCTCACGCGCTCACGTCGAGGCGATCACGCGGCTGCTCGAACGGTCCCTCGCGGAAGCCGGAGTCTCGCGCCCCGTCCTCGACGAGGCCTCCGGACGTCGCGGCGCCCCCGAGGGGATCGATGCGATCGCGGTCGCCCACCGTCCCGGTCTCATCGGAGCTCTGCTCGTCGGACTCACCGCCGCGAAGTCGCTTGCGGTCGCCTGGAAGCTGCCGCTCGTCGGCGTCGATCACATCCACGCGCACATCTACGCCAGCTTCCTGCGCTCGAAGCCTCCCTTCGGGGAGCTTCCGGACTCCTCCGAGGCCTTTCCGGCCGTGTCTCTCGTCGTCTCGGGCGGTCACACGAGCCTCTACCGCTCGCAGACGTGGACGTCTCACCGGCTGCTCGGCTCCACCACGGACGACGCCGTGGGCGAGGCCTTCGACAAGTCCGCCGCGATCCTCGGGCTCGGCTATCCGGGCGGGCCCTCGATCTCCCGCGCCGCGGAGTCCGGCGATCGCCGGGCGGTGCGTTTTCCGCGCACGCTGCTGGACGCGGACTCGCTCGACTTCTCGTTCTCGGGCATCAAGACGGCGGTCCTCTACCACGCGAAAGGACAGAACAGCACCCGCAGCTCGCCGATCCGCGACGACATCCACGTGCCCGACGTCGCCGCGTCCTTCGAGGCCGCCGTCGTCGACGTTCTCGTCGAGAAGCTCCGTCGCGCGCTGCGGCGGGAGGGACTGCGGCGCGCGGTCATCGGCGGCGGCGTCGCGGCCAATCGACACCTGCGCGAGCGACTCGAGAAGCTGGCGCGGGACGAGGACATCGACGTGCGCTTTCCCGACCTCGCCCTCTGCACCGACAACGGCGCGATGATCGCTGGACTCGGCTCGCAGCTCTTCGCGAGCGGGCAGATCTCCGAGCTGACGCTCGAGGCATCGTCCACGGCCACCCCCTGACGCGGAGCCCGACTCGACCTTGAACACGGATGACATCAAGCAGCTGCTCGAGCAGGTCCGAACGCGTAAAGTCTCCGTCGAGGACGCCCTCGGCACGCTCCGCGATCTTCCCTTCGAAGAGCTCGACTTCGCACGCGTCGACAACCACCGCGACCTCCGCTGCGGCTTTCCGGAGGTGATCTTCTGCGAGGGCAAGCGCCCTGGCGACATCACCGCGATCTCCCGCGTGATCCTCGATCGCTCGAGCCGGCTGCTCGCGACGCGAGCCGACCCCGAGGCGTTCGACGCGGTCCGCCAGGCTTCCGCGGACGCGAGGTACCACGAGCGCGCACGTTGCGTGACCGTCGCGAAGCAGGAGCCGCCGCGTGTCGACGGCCGTATCCTTATCCTCACCGCCGGCACCGCTGACATCCCCGTCGCGGAGGAGGCGCGCGTCACCGCCGACATCATGGGGCACGAGGTCGAGACGATCTACGACGTCGGCGTTGCGGGCATCCACCGTGTGCTCGCGCAGACCGACCGCATCCACGATGCCGACTGTCTCGTGGTTGTCGCCGGGATGGAGGGCGCGCTCGCGAGCGTCGTCGGTGGGCTCTCCGCCAATCCGGTCATCGCCGTGCCGACCAGCGTCGGCTACGGCGCCAGCTTCGGCGGCATCGCTCCGCTGCTGACCATGTTGAACAGCTGCGCGGCCGGGGTCGCGGTCGTCAACATCGACAACGGCTTCGGCGCCGGCCACATGGCGGCGCTCGTGGCGCGAACGCGCACGCGAGACTGAAGGAGCTCGACCGTTGCCGAGCCAGGTCCACGATCTCCCCAGCCTGCCACCCCGCGCCCGTGACTCGCACAAGGGAGACCACGGCAGGGTCCTCCTCGTCGCCGGGTCGCCGGGGATGTGCGGCGCCGCCGTGCTCGCAGCTCGCGCGGCCCTGCGCTGCGGCTCGGGCCTCGTCACCGTGGCGATTCCCGCCGCGCTGTCCCACGGCGTCACCGCCGCGGTGCCGGAGGCGATGCACATCCACCTGACGGCCGACGACGACCTGCCGGAGGATCTCGACGGTCGATTCGACGCGCTCGGAGTCGGCCCCGGGCTCGGGACATCGGACCGCAGCCGTCGCCTCCTCGAGCGGGCGCTGGGAAGCTGGAGCGGTCCGCAGGTCATCGACGCGGACGCGCTCAACCTCGTCGCGGCCGGAGTGCCGACGTCGATGCACGCCGAGCGCGTGTGGACACCGCACCCCGGCGAGCTCGAGCGTCTCACCGGGCAGACGCCTCGCGAGAAGGACGAGCGCGTCAGAGCGTGCGAGTGTTTCGTGGCGCAACGCGGCGGCGTCATCGTGCTGAAGGGACACCGCACGGTCATCCACGACGGCCGACGGTACACGGTCAACCGAACCGGCAATCCGGGAATGGCGACGGGCGGCAGCGGAGACGTCCTCACCGGCGTCATCACGTCACTTCTCGGCCAGGGCCTCGGCGCTTTCGATGCCGCGCGGCTCGGAGCGCACCTGCACGGAGCCGCCGGCGACGCGGCGGCGGCGCGCGTCGGCGAGGCTTCCCTGATCGCATCCGATCTCGTAGACTGTCTGCCGGACGCGTTCGCGTCCCTCTGCCGCACTTGACGGGCGATACACCCGGCCTGGAGTGAAGAGACATCCATCATGGGCTCCGCCTCCGGCCGCGAACCCTGCGAGTTTCTCGATCCGAAGCCGTCGCAGATCGTCTCCAACCGGCGTGTCGGACCCGGCTGGCGGGTGCTGCGACTGCGCGAGCCGACCATCGCCAGGCTCTCACATCCCGGGATGTTCGTGCAGATACTCTGCGCGGATGACGGGGCCGTCGATCCGCTCCTGCGGCGTCCCTTCAGCGTCTACCGGGTCGACGAGGACGCCGGGACCTACGACATCCTCTACACGACGGTCGGCCGCGGTACCCGCTGGATGGCTGCGCTCCAGGAGCCGGACGCAGCGGGATCGACGACGGCGGCACCGGGACATGTCGACGTCCTCGGCCCGCTCGGAAACACCTTCAGCGAGCCGCGCGACGACGACGAGGTCCATCTCGTCGGAGGCGGGGTGGGCGTCGCGCCGCTCTACTTCCTGGCGCAGCGTCTCCTCGCCTCGGCGAGACCTCCGGCGATCACGTTCTGCATGGGTGCTCGCACGAGCGAGTTCCTGCAGGGCATCGACGACTTCCGTGCGCTGCCGATTCGCACCGAGGTCGCCACCGATGACGGCAGCGAGGGCTTCCACGGTCGCGTCACCGAGCTCTTCGACACGCTGGCACGGGAGCACGGCGCCGGCGGCAACCTGCAGGTCTACGGCTGCGGTCCCCAGGGGATGAACGAGGCCCTGCGCGCGCTCGCCGCCGAACGCTGCATGCGCTGCGAGATCTGCCTCGAGTCGCTGATGGGATGCGGCTTCGGTATCTGCTTCGGGTGCGTGGCCCCCCGGCCGGCCCCGGGGGGCCGCGGGGTACCCCACCCGCGCCAAAGGGGGGGGGGGCCCG
>CAYMLL010000484.1:0-3730 GCA_964390645.1 uncultured Planctomycetia bacterium
AGTCCCCGGAGTCCCCGGAGTCCCGTTCCACGACACCCTCCGGGACTGGTTCCGGGATCACGGCACCGCCCCCGGTCACGGCCCCACCTCCGGTCACCTCACCGCCCCCGGTCACGGCCCCACCTCCGGTCACCTCACCGCCCCCGGTCACACCTCCATGCTGCGTGTGGATGCGCACCCGACGGGGATCGTCCGCCGCCCCCCGCGAGTAGCGGACGCTCTGCACAGCCCTGGCCGGCGCGACCTCGACAGCGCTGCGCCCGGGCCCCCCACGACAGCCGACGAACGCGAGCACCGACACAGCGACCAGCAGCAACGTCGGCTTCACGGTGGATTCCTCCGGAGGCCCGCGCGAAGCCCCGTTCCGACTGACGAGCGGCGGGTACGAGTACGTCGCAGGCGAACGATCAGTGAGCGGCCTCCTCGAGATCGGCCTTCGCCGGCACGATCCCGGCCCCCTCGACGTCGGAAATTCTCGGAAGACTCTCGAGAAGGCAGCTGCCCCTGCGGGCGAACCCGAGGGACAGGAGCAGATCCGGGCTCTCGTATCGTAAGTTTAGCACGAGCGCCACCAGCTCGTCAGTGGTTCGATCGCTGCTCAGGAAGGCCGCGGCGATATCCCGGTCGCTCTGCGGTCGCGGCACCGAGAAAAACCGCAGCCCCAGCGCGAAGAGATCCTCTCGGACGGCTTCGGCAGACTCCCGGGCGAACGCCAGCTCGCCGCCCAGGCGACCGAGGTCGGCGCGCGTCAGAGCCAGCTCGTCGGTGAGCCGGTCGACCTGGTGCTGCCCGTCGTCGACACGGTTCGCCAGCCTCTCGTTCTGCGCTCGCATCGTATCCAGCTCCCCGCGGGCCGTATCCAGCTCCCCGCGGGCCGTACCCAGCTCCCCGCGGGCCATGTCGAGCTCCCCGCGAGCGCTGGCCTCGGACAGGATCAGGAGCCGCTGATCAGCACGATGAGCCTCCAGCTTCTTCTCGATATCAACACTGCGAGCCTGCGCGGCGACGAGAGTCATCCGGGCCGTTTCCTCGATCGGATAGAGATCGAACCCACACGCCGCCGCGAGCAGGCCACCGAGAGCCACGCCACCCAGGAACGTCGCGGAGTGCTGCATTCCGAGTCTCCTCTGAAGCCCCGCCGTCAGACGCTGGCGGACGCCATTCTCTCTTCACCGAACGCCGTGTGGATCGACGTCGACTGCACTTCTTCTTCGGTCGAAGGAGCTCCGGCCCCTTCCGGCGCGGAGGCCCGCGGTGACCGTGGGGCATTGTATGAACCGGGCGGGCGGGAATCCAGCCCCTGTTTTTCCCGCTCCGCTTGGGTGCAAGGGGCGAACGGGATAGAATGCGCCCGCCGAAAGGAGGACCGATGGCGAAATGCCCGAGGTGCGAGCGCAAGAAGGCGAAGCGCAGCTGCCCCGCGCTCGACACGGTGATCTGCTCGACCTGCTGCGCCACGGCCAGGCTCGACACCATCGCCTGTCCACAAGACTGTGAGCACCTGCAGTCCGAGTACTACCAGCTGAACCGTCGGCAGACCCGAGCTCGCTCCCACGGCAAGGCCTTCCTGGCCGCCGTCGAGGAGATCCTCTACTCCGACGATTCCCGGGAGTTCGGCTTCATGGTTCAAGCCGACGTCTACTGGTGGGTGAAGGACCGTGACCCGCCGACCAACCAGGAGCTCGCCGCAACCTTTGAAGCCGTGGCCTCCAGGCTCTCCGACGTCGTCGTGCCGGGCTCGGTCAATCCTCTCGTCGACTTCCTCCTCGAGCTGCTCACACGCAGCCCGCGCTATCAGCAGCATGCGGCGAAGGGGTTCGACACCTCTCACCGTCGCAACGCGCTCCGGGCTCTGGGCCGGTACGTCGAGTCACACGGGGCCGGAGGTGCTGCGGCAGGGAATGGCGAGGCCGACCGATCGTACTGGCGCGAGCTCGCCGCGTACTTCGCGGAGCTCGACTTCGAGGCCGATCTCGACTACTCCCCCGCCGAGGAGCTCGAGCTGTCGCCGGGAGGACTGCCGCCGGGAGGAGCACCACCGGGCGGCCCGCCTCCGCGATCGAACGACGGCGACTTCGAGCAGCGTCAGAGCGGGCTGGTGGTGCCACGGGATTAGCCATGGAGGCCAGCGCACCGGTCCTGGTACTCGCAGCCGTCGAGCGCGAGCTGGCGCCGCTGCGTACGTTGCTCGCGAGTCGCCCGGCGCCGTGGCGTCGGGCAGCGGCTCTCGACCTGCGCACCAGCGGCGTCGGCAAGGTGGCGACCGCCATCGCCGCCGACCGAGCCATCGCGGAGCTGGCGCCGGGCTGGGTCATTCACATCGGCTGCGCGGGCGCCTACGCGGCGAGCGGCCTCCGCGTCGGAGACGTCGCCATCGCCGCCGAGGAAGTCCTCGGCGACGAGGGATTCGAGACGCCGGACGGCTTCCTGACGATGGATGCGGTCGATCTTCCCGTGGCCGTACGTGGGGCCGAAAGGCTCTACAACCGGATCCCGGTGTCTCCTCCATCGACGACCCTCGCGCGGGAGCTCGACACACGGTTCGCCCCGAACCTGCGCGTCCTCGTCGGCCGCCTGCTGACGGTGTCGACGGGCTCCGGAACCGACGCCGCCGCGCAACACATGGTCGAGCGCTTCGACCCGCTCGCCGAGAGCATGGAGGGTGCAGCCAGCGCCGTCGCCGCGTGGCGCCACGGCGTCCGGTTCAGCGAGATCCGCGGCATCTCGAACCCGGTCGGGAATCGCCGGCGGGATGGCTGGGACGTCGATCGGGCCTGTCGTCACGCTGCCGACGTCCTTCTGGAGTGGGTCGACCGCGACGAGGCGAACACGCGGCAGAGGTCACGATGACTCGCAAGCTCAGGGTCGGGCTCTCGCCCTGCCCGAATGACACGTTCATCTTCCACGCGCTCTTTCACGGCCTCGTCGAGCTGCCGGGCATCGAGCTCGAGCCGCTGCTCGAGGATGTCGAGACCCTGAACCAGATGGCACGCACGGGGATCTCGACGTGACGAAGATCTCCTTCCATGCCTACGGCCACCTTCGGCACACCTACACGTTGCTGGAATCGGGCTCGGCACTCGGTCGCGGCTGCGGCCCGCTGGTCGTCGTACGACCCGCGGATACGGAGATCGACGTGTCGAAGGCGCGCGTCGCGATCCCGGGCGCGTGGACGAGCGCGGCGCTGCTGCTTCGTCTATGGACCCGGGAGTCCTTCGGTAGCGGACTCGATGAGTCCCGCGTCACCGAGATGAGCTTCGACCGCATCCTCGAGTCCGTGAAGAGCGGCGACGTCGATGCCGGGCTGATCATCCACGAGAGCCGGTTCACGTACGCGGACTACGGGCTCGCCTCGCGCATCGATCTCGGCCAGTGGTGGGAAGACGTGCACGGTCACCCGATTCCGCTCGGCGGCATCATCGCGCGCCGCGACCTCGGTGACGAGACGATCGCCGTTTTCGATCGCGCCCTCGGGGCCAGCGTCGCCCTCGCCCTCGCCCGCCCGGACGCCTCCCGCGACTACGTTCGCGCGCACGCACAGGAGCTGTCGGAGGACGTGACAAGAGCGCACATCGGGCTCTACGTCAACGACTACACGATCCGGCTCGGCACCGACGGCCACGCAGCGGTCGACCACCTGCTGCAAGTCGCCGAGCGCGAAGGGGTGATTCCGCCGCCGGGTGACCCATCGGCGGCGACGGACGCGACCCGTGACCGACCCGTGACCGAC
>CAYMLL010000485.1:0-3722 GCA_964390645.1 uncultured Planctomycetia bacterium
ATCGGCGGCGTCAAGCGAGCCGATCAGGTCGTTCACGAGCGCATGGCCGAGCGGCCCTTCGTCGCCTTCGAGAAGTTCGACACCAAGAACTTCATCAACATGGGCATCAAGCGCTACAAGTACGACTTCGGCGTGCCGGGAAGCAAGTACGGCAACAAGTACGCCCCGAAGCCGGCCACGCGTACTCGCGGCGGCAAGAAGGTGGCGCAGAAGGGCAAGAGCTACGGCAAGAAGTAGCTCGCCGGGCGCGAGGATCGCAGAACGATCATTCCAGCGGCGGAGTCGCCAGACTCCGCCGTTTCTCGTGGCCTGCCAGGCACGCAGCCGGCGTTGCCCCCCGAGCCGCCAGGAGGCCTCCGCACCGGCTGCTCGACCGTGCCGCATCGTTCGAACGGTTCGAGTCCTCTCACCGTCCTGCAGGCCGCGGACGACGTGAACACTCCACGCAAGCTCGGCTCGCCGGCGCCGGATTGCGCGCCTTCGGACCGTCTCAGTCCGCGGTGCAGTTCGACACGTCACACGCGCCGTCGCCGAGCGGCGCGCAGTCTCCGGGCGCCGGTGACGGGATATCGAAACCGTCGACCGAGTAGAGGCGCGCGAGGACGGCGATCGCGTCGCTGACTCCCGGCCGACCGTCCCCGTCGACGTCACATCCATCGCGACAGGAGACCACCAGCCCCGCGAAGAGATGCCGGAGGATGCGAACCGCGTCCGACACGTCGATACGACCATCGCTGTTGCAGTCCCCACGCGAGAAGACGACCTCCTCCACCGGCGCGTGAACCACGCCCGGAGAGCCCCAGACATCGCGTGAGGCTCGCCAGTTCTCCGGCGGGTCGTTGTCACGATCGACCGTGACTCCGACGAGCTCCAGACTCGAGCCGAAGCCGTCGGCCCGCCGCGGCCACGGCAGGTCGGTCCCGTACTCGAGGTGGTCGACGGTCGCCGGGTACCCGGGGCCCGCGTCCTTGACGCGCAATCGCTCGCCCGCGTTGCTCAGTCGGCCCGGATAGGGACCGAAGAGCCGCGCGACGCCCTCTCCGTGAATGACCTCGAAGAGCACCGGGCTCCTCGCGACAACGATGACCTCACCCCGCTCGAGGGTCGTACCGGACGGAAACTCGAAGCCCGGCTCGTCACCCTCGGCATCGTCGAGCCCGAGCCCCTCGATCGTCCAGCCGGAGACGTCGATCGACTCTCCGGAGTTGTTCCACAGCTCGAGGAACTCCCCGTCGTCGTCGCCGGGCGGGTTGTACATCACCTCGGTAATCTTCAGGCGATCGTGGCCGCGGAAGCCGTCCCGGTCGCGGAGGTAGCGCAGCAGGTAACGACGTCGCTCCCTGATGTGATCGAGGAGGCGCTCGAGGTTGGGCTCGAACTCCGCGGGCGCGTCCGGAGCGTCGGCGGTGGCCGGCGATCTCCCCCACTCGTCGAAGTCCTCCTGCTGCTCGTCGATCAGCAGCTCGCGCAGATCGGCCACACGAGCCGCGTAAAACTCGTCGGTGTACTTCTCCACGAGAGAGTCCCAGAGCCGGACGATGTGGGCGCGGCGGTACCACGTTCCGGCACGGGAAAAAAACCTGTCCAGAAGATGATTGCCGCCGCCCCCCCCGTGCACGGACGTGCCGTTCCACGGCGAGATGCCCGGCGAGTTCATGCGGTCGTTGAGGACGCCACCGAAGCGACCGTCCCAGCGCTTGCCGTAGGAGAGATCGACGTCCCAGGCGAGCACACGCCATCTGGCCGTGGTCGGGTCCTTGTACAGATAGTGATTCTTGTGGCCGTAGTCGCCGTTGTTGATCAGGACGTGCGAACCGAGGTAGTCGATGATCGCATCCTCCTCGACGCTCTCGCTGAAGAAGTCCGCCAGCTGCGAGCTCGGTGTGTCGTGCAGCTCGTCGAGGAAAGCGCGCAGGTCGCTGAAGTCGCCCTCGTCACCGGTCTTCCTCTCGTAGACGCCGTCGCGCTGCTCGCTGGATGCGATCGCCTTGTAGAGGCTCCCGGCCGGGTCGAGACCGTGGCGCGCGAGGAAGTCCTCGTCGAGACGCTCCATCTCCGCGTAGAGCCCGAAGTAGCCGCCGTTCGCGTGAAGCCGCACGTACTCGTGACGGATCCAGGGGTTCGCCATCTCGCGAAAGACCGTCCACGCCATGTTCTCGCGAAGGAGCGACTTGTCGGTCCAGAGGCTCTGGAAGTTGAGGTTCTTGTGCCCCTGGAACTCGTGTCCGCGATGGAACCTGACACGCAGGTACTTCTTGACGACGTCCCGATCGCCGCAGACGCTCTGACCACGCCGTCGAATCAGCACGTCGGGGTAGAGATCGCCGCGATGCGCGAACGAGATCACGCTGTAGGCGCTACAGCTGAGCCCCGCTATCGCGGCGCGGGGACTCTCCCCGAACTCGGACGGCAGGAGCAGATGGTAGAGCGGCAGCACCGAATCCGGCTGGTTGTCGTTGACGTAGTAGCCGTGGTAGCCCGCGGGATCGTGGGGAGGCGGCGAGGAACGCCGTCGGGTCTCTGACGACGCCACAACGCGAAAGCGGACGGCGGTGTCGTGGCCGACACGCGGAAGGTCCACCGCGTAGAGCCCATCTCCCTCGTCCCTCATCTCGAACTCCCGAGTCCTCTCCCCGATCCGCCGGACGAGACGCACACCTCCCGTGGCGTCGCCACGGACGCGAGCGCGAATCGTCGTCCTGTCCGTGGAACGAGGCTCGAGCGGCGTCCGAGTCAGGCCCGAGATGAACGGCGGCAGCGAGTCTCCGCGCACGTTGTTGGGCAGCCCCGGGGACACGGCCGCCCCCTCCCCGCTGCGGAAGAAGAGCCCGCGGCTCGGAGACGAGCCGACGAGCCGCACCGTGAGCTCGCTGTCACCGACGAGAGGAAGGTAGGAGAGCCTCAGCCGGTAGAGCGTCTCTCCGCGAACATCCGCAGCGCCCTCGAGCGTGACGTGAACCGAGTTCGCGGTGCCGCCGCCGCCGCCCGCGGCGACGAGCCGCAGCGACCGACTCTCGCCGTCCCATCGACTGTCCCGATGGGTCCCGCCGACCGTCCACCCGTCGGCCCCGTCGTCGAAGCTGCCGCCGGGCACGTGCTGCTCGCCGCCGCCGACTTCCACGAGCGAGACATCGTCTATGAGGGTCTCTCCCGCGCCGTCGAGATAGAGCAGAAGCCGGCTGCTCGTCAAGCTGCCGACGACCGACGCGGAACGCCAGGAGCTCGCCGCCACTGCCCCGCTGCCGCTCCAGACGGCGGGGTCGTCCGACGGCGCACCGAGCACGATCTTCTCGAGGCTGTAGCCGTGACCATCGGCCGACACGTCCCAGTCGCCGTGATCCCGGTAGCGCACCGAGTCGACCAGCTCACCACCGCCGTCGACCAGCGTGATGCGCTCCCCGTCATTCGAAAGGAGACCGGTGAAATCGCCCACCGTGTTGTCGATGCCGAAGGTCGCGCGCACGGCCTCCCGGTCACGACAGACGACGACGATCTCGCCCGCCGCGAGAGTGACACCAGCGGCGAAGACGAAGTCGAGCCCGTCGGTGAAGGAATAGCCCGCGAGATCGATCGTCGCGCCGGTCGTGTTCGTCAGCTCGACATACTCCAGCGTCTCGGCGGCGTCGTCGAGCGGATGGTAGTGGAGCTCGCTGAGCGCCACCCGTGGCGACGACGGCGAGGGCGCGGGGCAGACGGTGACCTCGTTGACGGCGAGTGGCGTC
>CAYMLL010000486.1:0-3699 GCA_964390645.1 uncultured Planctomycetia bacterium
GGGACATCGAAAACCTCTCGCCCGCTCTCAGGGCCCTGCATTTCGGGTCGAGTTACGTTACGTGCCCGACCGGTCCGGCGTCTGTCACGACCGGGAGCCTGGTGTACCCCGAGGACTCGGCAGGCCGACAGATCAGCCGGCTCGGTGCGCACATCAAACGCGGTGCAGACACCCGAGGACTCTCACCACGCGAACGAATCAGCAACGTCCACGGCGTGAGCCGTTCGCACCGCCAGGTGCAAACACCTTACTATTCTACATCGATGCACGGAGTCCGTCGGATCGGGCCCCCATCGCGCCCCCCGGGACCGGCCTTAAGATAAATTGACGAAATACCTTAAGGGAAATCAAGGAACGCCGGAGCGCCGTCTTCGAGCAGCCGGATCTGCTCCTGGCCGAGCAGCACGCGGCCGAGAACGGCGACCCGCCCCTCCCACTCGGGAACCGGCCTCAAGGTGACCAGGAAGCGCCCCGGACCGCGAAAGCCCGGCCTCTCGACGAGGCTGCCGACAAGGATGCGGCGCGAGGACGGTTCCGCCGGCGGAACCTCGGACTCCAGCTCCGGGTCGTCCTCCGGCACGCTGAAGAGCACGCCCGGTGGATCGGCGTGGGTCTGGATACGCGGTCTCGCGAGGTCGCCGCGCCGCACGAGTTCGAGCAGCCGGCCGACGCGAACCGGGGCGCTGTCGACAAAGAGCTCGAAAACGACCGTGCCCCGGCCCTCGACCCCGAGCAGCAGGCGTGGCCCCCGAGAGCCCGGCTCGAGGTACGGTGAGCGGTACGTGGAGCCGGCCGGGCCGGGATCATCACGAGCCGGCCGAGTTCCGGCGACGCGCCCCGCAGCGACCGGCCGGGGCGATGCCGCAAGCCGGTCCCGCACGAGCCTCGCAGCCTCGCAGCCGCAACCCGCCAGAGCCCCCCGGACCGCCGAGGCGAGGAGCGGGGGTGTCAGCGCCCACTCCTCCTCGTCGGCTCGTGCCAGTCGCTCGGCAGCGTCGACGACAACGCCCTCGGCGACCTCGCGGCGGGCCGCGCTGAGGCCGATCGCGGCACCGCTGACATCGCGCTCGAGCCAGATCCGGAGCGTCTCGAACGCGGCCAGCTGCGCCAGCCACGGCCGTCGACGATCGCGCGCGACCGATGCAACCGCCTCGAAACCGACGACATCGTCCAGCCCGGCGAGCGCCCGCACGACGTGATACGATACGAGGAAGTTGCGATCGACAGCCCGGACCGCGAGCGTGTCGGCCACGGAGTTCGCCAGCGCCGGACGCGCCGAGAGGGCCTGCGCCGCTGCCCAGCGCACACGCTCGTCCTCCGCGGTGCTCAGACGACGAGCCAGAGCCTCCCCGGAGAGCTCGAGCGTCGGACGCCTCACGTACGCGAGCATCGCCTCGAGCCGCACCTCCGCGTCGCCGTCCTCGAGCGCGTCACGAATCGCGCGACGATCGTCCTCACGGACCGCACCGAGCCCGCGAATCGCCAGCCCGCGCAGCGGATCTTGCGGGTCGCGCAGGACCCCGCGAAGCGACCGCGCGCTCGCCGGCTCGCCGATCCGGGTCAAGGCCTCGACGAGGGCCCGACGCACGCCGGGATCCCGCTCCTCGGGAAGACGGGCGGCGAGCAGGTCCGTCGCCGCACGCGGACAGGTTCGCCCGAGCCCCTGCGCCGCCAGCATGCGCACGACGACGTCGGCGCTCCGAAGCCCTCGAGCCGCGCGTGCGACGAAGAGATCCGCTCGTCCGGTGTCGCGCGCCTCGATCTCCGCCGCCTCGAGTTCGGCGATGAGCGCGACGCGATCCGGCGACGACGCGCACGAGCCCAGCAAACCGAGGACGACGATCCCGGCCACCGCCCCCCTCGGTGCCATCGACCCCCTCGGCGCCACCGAAACCGTCCCCGGGATCTGCACGCTCAAGCCTCCCCGCTGACCTCCCCATCGCCGCGCCGGAAGCGGCGAATTTCCTCGAGCGGATAGAACCGCCCCTTGCCGACCCCTGGACACTCGTCGGCGACCTCCTGCCACGCCGCACGCGTGCGGAGATTCTCCGACCAGAAGGGAAAGGTCCGGCACTGTGTCGGCCGCGCCGGATACACCGTGCAGCCGTCTTCGAAGAAGACGCAGTCGCCACCGGCCCGCTCCGTGAGCGAGTAGCGCCGCCCGACCCTGCGCAGGTAGCGTCGACCGAACTCGGCGACCTCGAGCCCGACACACCTCGCGAGACGCTCGATCTCCTCGCGAGTCACCCACACGTGGCCGGGCGCGCCCACGCAACAGTCGCCGCAACGGGTGCAGGAGAAGGCCAGACCGTCGCGATACCAGGGGCTCGAGGACATGGAGGCAGTTTGTCCCCCGAGGACGGGAGTGTCAACGAGGGGAAGAGACACCGGACGACGACGCGCCCTCGCCATCCTGTCCGCGGATTCCGACATCCGGTGTCCGACACACGGTTCCGTCACCCCGCGCCCGCAGCTATAATCCCGGACGATGTCGAAGCTGAGGAGACCCGTCGGCCCTGTCGTCCTCCTGCTCGCGCTCCCTCTCTGCGGCTGTGTCGAGCGCATCATCTCCGTGCGCTCCGATCCCAGCGGGGCCGAGGTCTTCATCAACGGCAAGCATGCCGGTACGACGCCGCTGGAGCACGAGATCGACTTCTACGGCGCCCTCGACGTCGTCGTGCGGCACGAAGGCCACCTCTCACGGCGCACGCGAATCGACCCTACGGCGCCCTGGCACCAGGTCTTCCCTGTCGACTTCGTGGCGGAGTTCCTCGTGCCCTGGACGATCCGTGACCAGCACGACGTGCTCGTAACGCTCGAGGCCTTGCCGCAGGAATACGACGTCGAGCTCGTCGAGCAGCTGAAGTCCCGCGCCCGGGCGGAGCGCGATCGCGTCAGGCGGGAGTCGGCCCCGAGCGAAGGCGGCACGGACACCGAGCCTCCGGAGGTCGAGGACTAGTTGTTCTGTCGCGACGTCCCGACGAGCAGATCCCTTCAAGGGTGCCGTGTGACCGTCATGGGGCTCGGGGTCTTCGGCGGCGGCAGCGGAGTCACGAGGTTCCTCTGCGCCAGGGGCGCGGAGGTCACCGTGACGGATCTGCTCGACCGTGAAGCGCTGGCGGGGAGCGTCGAGGCGCTGTCCGATCTCCCGGTGTGCTGGAGGCTCGGTGAGCACCGTGAGGAGGATCTTCTCGGCGCCGACATGGTAGTCGTCAATCCGGCGATCCCGCGCACAGCGAAGCTCGTGGAGCGTTGCAGGACGGCAGGCGTCCGTCTCGAGACCGAGATGAATCTCTTCCTCAAGCTCTGCCCCGCTCCCATCGTCGGCATCACCGGGTCCAACGGCAAGACGACGACGTCCTCGCTGCTCGCAGCGATGGCGAGCACCGAGGAGCCACGCGTCTGGCTCGGGGGCAACCTCGGACGCTCCCTCTTGCCGGTCATCGACGAGATCGACCCGAACCACCGCGTCGTCCTCGAGCTATCCAGCTTCCAGCTCGAGGACGCCCGGGCGATCGATCGGCGTCCCGACATCTCCGTCGTCGTCAATCTGTCACCGAACCACCTCGATCGCCACGGCAGCTACGAGAGCTACCTCGAAGCGAAGCAGGAGATCCTGCGTGACGGTCCGTCGCCGAATCTGGCCGTGCTCAACGTCGACGACGCCGACTGCGCGCTCTGGGCCGAGCGGACGACGCG
>CAYMLL010000487.1:0-3692 GCA_964390645.1 uncultured Planctomycetia bacterium
CACCCGGTAGCCCCTGCCGGTGAACAGCCTTCCGTTTGGGCGGGAGAAGAAATGGAAAAGGTGCTCGAGATTCTCCAGGGCCCGCCTTGCGTTTTGGCTACAGGAGACGGTGACGCTCTTTCTGCGGAATTCCCGTTCGGCGAGGAGACTTCCCTAATGCGTATCGATACAACTCAGGCGCACCCCCGCTTCGGGAACGGCTGCTTGATGAGGCTGACCCTGCCCCTAGAGATTGAGAAGGTAGCAACGGATAACGGCTGGCTCGAACTGAACCGCTTAGAAACGGCAACTTTGCTGGGTCCGCACCTTCTCGGCTCATGGTGTAGCGACGAGACGGGTCCGACCTTCGTGGGCTTTCTGCCCAATGCCATTCACCGCCCAAATGACCTCATCAACTTTTCGATGTCCATGGCACGTCGTGCGCAATGGGTATCGGATGAGGTTTACGGCTTTGACTTCGTGTCTGACTTTGAAGGCGCCCTAAAGCGAAAGCTGGCACTGTTTCGCGGATTGGCCGACTAATGGCCGCCTCCGGTAACGCCGTAAGACGGATCGAGCACTGCTCGGGAAGCTCTCACGGCGCGTTCAGCCCCCCGTCCTCCCGTGAATCAAGCAGCTGCGCCGGCTCGCCGGCCTCACCCCAGACCACCGCATTCTGGCCGTGTCTTCGCCCGGCGGCGACGGCGGCCTCGCGCGTCAGGCCCAGGACGAGGAAGCTCTCTTCGGCGATCCGCATATCCGCGCAGGCTTCGGCACTGATCCTCACTCTGGGCATTGACCCAGAAAAGAACCGCTGGAAGTGTTGAACAGAGGTGGGTGAACTGAGATCTTGCAGCGAGATCAACTCTCACCCATGTCGCATCTTTCGGGTTGCCTAGCCCTTACGCCCAATCCCAAGTCGTTCCAAGAGGGTCGAGATCTCCGCTTGAAGGGCTGTGCTCGGGCCGGCTCCGGGGTCGAGCTGGGGCGTGATCGCTCGAAGTTCCTTGAGGATGGCCTGATCAGAATCGCTGAGGATTTGAGCAAACAGGGGTTCGGAATAGTGATGGATTGGAAGATGCGTGCGCGCAACGAGCTCGTCGAGAAGGACTTCAACCTGTCGGGCCTGACCAGAAATGCCTTGCGCGGGGAACTCATTTTCGACGTGCATCGCATGGCAGTCGATTCCCGGAAGTAGGCGCTGGGTAATCTCAGTCGCTCGGGGTTCTCGAGAGACGATCAGCGCGCTCCCCAGTTCCCCTGCAATATCACCACGGGTGTCCGCCGCTGTCTCGCCCGACAACATGCGCACCACGCTTCCGTGAACTCGAAGAAAATTGGGGTCCTTCATCGAAAAGCCGACAAAGAGGACGTGCCGGGTCAGCAACAAGCCCTGAAGTGTGCCTGATAGGGGACCGCGTGTGTGTTCGAATTGTTGGTAGTCGGAAAGGGCAAACACAGGAAGGCTGGCTGGGCCTAGTTGGCTGTCGAAAGGCGTGCCCTCCTGCTCGTTGGCCGGGCGGTTGGGGCCCAGGTCGCCGTGAAGTTTGACCAGGACCCGGTCGGCTTTATCGAGGGATGCGGGAGAATCACCGGGGAGGGTGCTGACCTTGAGTCGCGCGTCGGTGCACGCCTGCTCGTAGAGTCCGTCGTAGTTGGTGGTCACGACCTCACGGGCGGGCAGCATGGCCAGCAGGGCGTGAGGGAGTGCGTGACGCACTGCAGTGAGTCGCTCGCTGATCTTCCGCGCGAGTTCACCGGCCGACATTTCGGCCGCTAGGAGTTGGCCGCGGAGAAGTGGGTCTAGGGAGCCGGGTTCTGTGTCGTCCAGGAGTTTTCCCAGGCTCGGGCTGTCGCCCGCGAGGTCTACCAGTAGGTCGTCCCACGAGGGCAAGCCCGCTGCCATACTGACCCCCGCCCCAAGGAACAGAGCAAGGTGGTTGCTGGCGGCTGCCCCGGCGAGTTTTTCGACGAGGCCTTGGTGCCTCCGATCAGGCCAATAGCGGCCGGGCTGCTGAAGCCGGATCGCCTGGGCAGCTGCATACGCGGCGCGGCCGTCGAGCCCGCCTCCGGAGGGTTCCTCGCCGCGGAACACGAGGGCGATGTCGAGACCTGTGTCCGAGGCCAGTTCGGAGAGTCGGGGGAGCAGCTGCTGGAGCAGATTAGCGACGCCGGGAAGATGCCCTCCCCCACCGGTGGATACCAATGGAAGTGCTACGAGTCGTCTTGTTTGGGAAGAAGGCGGATCCTCTTCGGCAATGGCCTCAAGCAGGTCTGTCAGGAGCGAAACGACGTCTGTGTCATGGGCGCGCACCACCCACACCGCGGGGGCATCGCGGATATCTCTTCCTGCCTGTGCGTGTGAGTGAGGCCGACGAGCGGCCCATTGGCGAAACCGCTTTTCGGGATCTTCAAAAAGGCCGGGATCGGGCTCGGACTCTTTCTTGACGACAGACCATTTACTACCCGGCCGCACGCCCCAGGGTGAGGCGCTCTCGCCGGGGATCACGACGTGATCGCATGTCAATCTTTCCAGGTCGCCCAGCACAAGGAAAACGTGACCTGCCTGCATGAAGGCCTCCTGCCTGATTCGTCTGGGTTGTCTAATGAGAAGGCGAGAAGTTAGTCCAGTTCTCCCCGCCGAGTTTCGGGTGGTGAAGAGCTTCTCTGAAGGCTGCTCAGCAAGCCTTCGCCGGGTGCTGAACTTGAGGGCTTACCAGGGCAAGAAAATCCGGCCCGGTACGAATCTCGCACAGTGATTTCGAGGTTCGAGCGAAGTCGGGCCGACTCCGAATCTTGAAAAAAGTTCGTGACATGCTATGGTGTTACTGCATCAACAGGGGCTTTCGCCCCGCCAGTAAGCTGAACCAAGCAATCTGGCCCAACGATGCATTTCTTGTCCGACCGGCTCAACAGGTCCAGTTAAGTAGAAGACCGTTACGGCCAGCGCAGCGCGCGAGATGCGCGGGAGATAGAACACGCGGCCGCGGCAAGTCCGGTTCTTCTGCGCCGACCTGGCAGGCAGGCGGACGTTCGAGGCTCTGCCCGTACTAGGGAGAGGTACGTCCCGCGCCCGGGTTTGAGGGCCTGGAAGCCAAAGCCGCTATGCGCCGCCGCGCCGGCGTGCGCTCAACCCAGAGGAGGAACCTGACAATGACTATCGTAAACGATCCAAATAACCGATTCGCTGGCGTTCCCGTCGAGGACGACACTCGAATCCTTTCGAGAGCCGAGACCGAGATCGCGGGCATCCCTGTGCTCGTGGAAAGCTCGCGCTGGGACGGGACCTACATGGAATCCCTGATCTTCGTGGATGCCGATGTGGAGGACAAGGACGACGAAGCCCTTGAGGCCATGGTTCGGGCAACCGGGCGAGTCGAGGATGATTCGTCGATGACCATCAGGCGAACTATTGCTGGCTACACCTTCGTCAACTTCAACTTTGACTTCAATGACTGAGGAGCCCGGAGTCCGGCCGGGCCCCACCTGCCCCACCCCCAAGAAAGAAAGGAGGCCGCAGCCATGAGCAAGCAGAAACCCGTGCTCCTGAGGGCGACACCCGAAATGACCATCGAGGAACCGCCGAAGGAGTAAAACGGATTCTGGTCAGGAACGGGATCACGATCCGAAAGGACGCCGAAGCCAACTCCGACGACAAACAGAAAGGAAGCAATGAAAGCATACGATGAAGAAGGGAACCTGCTGGACCCCGC
>CAYMLL010000488.1:0-3686 GCA_964390645.1 uncultured Planctomycetia bacterium
TGACAGCGTTGAAGGTTCCGGAAGCCTCTGCCGGGCGCCAGGCGCCGGCAATCACCACGGGCTGTGCGGACATGCGACTCTCTTCTTGAATGGGTGCTGCGAATTGCGGAAGGACGGTCCGTATCCTACGGAATTCGCCGCGCTCCATCCACGAGCTGCTCACGTCACGTCGATCGCGGCGTCCCGGTCCCTCCAGGCCGGGCGCATCGCCGCGGTGCCCGACGGCCGACAATCGAGCGACCAGCCTCCCCACCTACACGGATCCTGACGCGTGTCGCACCCGGATCCTGCCTCGTCGACCGAGTCCGCGACGCATGGACCGGCCTCGGGGCGCTACGACCCGCCCCGTGGCCGACGGATCGATCGGGCTCGACGCCCGGCGGAAGTCGCCCGCGACGAGGTCCTGGAAGCAGGGAGCCGGAGCCGATCACCGAAGCGGATGCGACGCGCCTAGGCTCCACAGTGCCGGCCACCGTCCGTACAACCGAGGTCGTCGTCGGTCGCATCCGACTCGCATTCCCCGGACAGCACCGGCCGGGCCGGTCCCTGGCGAAAGAGCCACTCGAGAGTCACCACGGCGTCGGTCAAGTCCAGCCACCCGCTGTCGTCCACGTCGATCGCGTCAAGGCAGTCAACCTTCGCGACGCCGTCGAGGAAGAGCGAGTGCAGGATAGCGATCGCGTCGGTGATGTCGATCAAGCCGCTGTCGTCCGCATCGCCACGAACGAAGGTCCGATTCACCGGAACGCAGTCGAACTCGGAGATGGCCAGGCAATCCGGATCGTCGCAGTCGGTCAGGCCGTCCTCGTCGTTGTCGATGGCGTCGGTGCAAAGTTCGACGCTGTTCTCGACCGGATCGACGTGCTCGATCTCCGCGTGCAACAGCACCGAGGGTTTCAAGGACTCGAGATCCACGCTGAGGACGATCGGGACCGGCGGGCCGCCACTGCTCAGAACGCCGCTGACGAATCGAACCTGGGTCGGCTCCTGCGGTACCCGCACGACGCGATAGCTCATACGGGCGAGCGAGTTTCGCTGGTCGACGGGCAAACTCGTCGGCCAGGCGAAGCTGAGAACGACCGCCGAGACGAAACCCGAACGTTCGCCGTCGGGACCGTTAACTACCCGGGAGAGGTTGAGCGACGGGTCAACACTCGCTACGGCAGCATCCGTGTCGCAGACGTAGGCGGTGCCGGCAGCTTCACACGTGCTCTCCCCGATCTCGAGAACCGACGGATCATGGGCGAGAGCGTAGGACCATCCGAGCACCGGACCCTCCCGCGTGTCGAGCACGACGGTCATGCGAATGTCATCGCCGACCGCAAGACGACCCGAGTAGCGAGAGGGGCCGACCACGTCGTCACCGACGACGAGCTCCAGCCGGCTCGCCGTGCAGCCTTCCTCCTCACAGAAAGACTCCTCGATCTGCGCCGATACCGGCGCACAGACAATCATGGCGGCCAGCGCCAGCCACAAGACATCAGACCACTGCATGGTTTCTCTCCTCACTTACATGCCCGACTGTACGCCGCTCTGTCCTGCTACCGCTCCTGACGCGGATGCGGTACGACCTCGATCGACGTCGCCCGCTCACGAACCTCGCGGGGCACGGGCCCCGTATTCGCATGCGGGAAATCACTGATCAGCTCCCCGTCCTCGTCGAGGAAAGCCGATACATCATGCTCGATTCCGTCACCATCGGTGACCATGAATCGACCGGTCCCGAACCCGTACGTCTCGCGAAGCTTCTCCTCGTTGTCATCGCCTGCCTCGGGGGCACGACGGTGACACACGTCGCAATTCTGCGGCACACGGCTGACGGTGTGGTGGTGAAAGGGATTCCAGCCGAATCCCTTCCTACCGTCCGAGCTCGTACGCGGACGATCCCGGTACTGCAGAACGCCGTTCTCGTCCTTGTAGCTCAGAAACACGCTCATCGAGCTGCACAGCGGCGAGATCTTGCCGCGGTGGTTCATCCCGAGCGCGAAGAAGTCCGTCGAGTAAAAATCTCGCGAGACATCGATGCCGCCCTGTGTGACGGATCCCGTCGTCTGGTTGAACTGCGAGCGCGAGTCGTCGATCTCGACATGACAGCCGAAACACGTCTGCCGCCAGGAGGTATGACAGGCGTAGCACTCCATGCTGTCGGTGTGCGAGAAGCCCTGCTCGTTGACACCCATCGCCTCGATCATCGCCTGATTCACGCCGGCCTCGAGAATGCGGTGAATCTGGGGGATCTCGATATCGCGACCGTCGGCGAGGAGCTTCAGAAAGAAGCGGCCGTCCTCTGTACGTCGCACGCGCTCGAACGCGAAGCCTTTCGAGTTCCTGTACGCACCGTCCTCCTCGCGAATCTCCGAGCGTACCGTGCCGTGGCAGTCCTCGCACAGGACACCGACCTGATAGCGCTCCCCCCCGTAGAGGTGCCCGTCACCGTGAACATCGCCACCGACATGACAGTCGCCGCAGACCAGCCCCGCGTCCGCGTGAAGATCAGGCGGCGTCTCGTCGTAGTCGTTGGTGTCGTCCTCGTCGACGAAGTAGAACGTCGAGTCGTGATTGTGGAGCTCACGCCCGATAGGCACCGCGTTCTCGGGGGTCTGATCGGGACCGAAGCCGCCTTCCCGGATGCCGCGATACGCTAGACCGATGCGACCACCCTGGAAGTGACAGTGCGCGCACTGCTCCGTCGGAATCGCCGAGGTCATCGCGTGCTTGCTCGGGTGCGGCGGGAAGTCCTTCGGAATCGCCGGGTCGTCCGATCGCGACAGGCCGTCCTCGTCGTAAGGCATGTGGCAAGCGGCGCAACCCGACGAGCGATAGTTGCCCTTCGCGTTATTCGGCCCGAAGTCACTGAGATGACAGGTTGGACAGGACTTCGGCAGGTACACGTCGATACAGGCGCCCGCGCTCGAGCGATCCTCGAGGGGATCCGGCTCTCGAAGCGCAGAAAAGGACGCTACCGACCCCTCCGGCGCGGTGGCCGGATTGAAGTCCGGGTTCTCGATGTCGATCGCCGCGAAGATGTTCTCGCGTCCCTGCGAACCGGCGAGGTAGCGCGGCAACGTGTAGTGCCCTGCGTACGTCGACATCACCGAGCGTTTCACGGACGTCACGAGCGACTGGTGACATCCGGTCCCGGGGTTCGCCGGGCTGTCGGAGCCACAGCCTCGGTGCGCGACGCGTAGATCGCTCGGGTTGATGAAGCGAATGTAGCTCTCGTCGAGCTGATCGAGGACATCCGCTGGCGCGCTCTTGATGTAGCTCATTCCGAAGGGCGGTGCCACGTGCGCCCCGAACCGCGTGTCGGCCTCGGCATCCCCGCCGTGGCAGTCGGTGCACGACAGCGAATACCACGGATGCGCCTCCTCGATGCCGTGACGCTCGCCGATGGGACCCAGCGGCCGGTGACAGCCGACGCACCCCGCCTCGCCGGCGGGAAGGTCCGCGGTGTCGGGCTCGGGAAGATCGTCGAGATCACGCAGGGTCAACACGACACGGAGCCGCCGCTCGAAAACGACCCCGTCCCCGTCCGTGAGCGTCACCTCGATCATCGCGGGACGATCGTTGAGACCCGGCACATCGGTGCCCGTCGGCACGCTCAAGATGATCCCGAGGCGCTGCGCAAAGCCGTCCGTACGGAGGTGGAGCGAAACGTCGCGGGTGCGATCGAGCAAGACATCGCC
>CAYMLL010000489.1:0-3610 GCA_964390645.1 uncultured Planctomycetia bacterium
GCCGACGGCGGCGCGCGTGGAGCACCTGCGCTACCGGGAGGGCAAGTTTCTGGATGCGCGCAATCCCGCGTCGAGCACGCAGAACGAGTCGAACACGACCGGGCTCGTGATCGGGGAGAGCGGCCCCGGTGCCGGACGCAAGCTCCTCCTGCGTCAGGTCTCCGGCGCCATCGCGCGCAACATCGTCGTTCCCTACGAGGTCGGCGACACCTTCGAGCGCGGTGGCCTCATCGGCATGATCAAGTACGGCTCCCGTACCGAGGTCTGGGTGCCGCTGAGCTCGGGCTTCGAGCTCGAGGTGGAGCGTGGGGAGAAGGTCCGCGGTGGCGCGTCCATCCTCGGCCGATTCACGGCGATCGCGGACGGCCCGTCGACGCGGGCGGGGGCGGACTGACATGGAGATGCGAGGAGGCAGCCTGCTGGCGAATCTGCTGACCGTCGGCAACGGTATCTGCGGGTTCACCGCGGTTGTCAAGCTCAGCCAGGTGGAGCCCCTCGCGGACGGCAGCGGCTTCGAGAATCCCGAGAACTTCACCGTCGCCGCGGCGCTGATCTTGCTCGGCATGGTCTTCGACGTGTTCGACGGCAAGGTCGCCCGCCTGTCCAGGGGCGGCACGGAGCTCGGGGAGCAGCTCGACTCTTTCTGCGATCTGATCACCTTCGGGTTGGTGCCGGCGTTCATGATCGTGCAGCTGAACATCGTCGGCCCGGAGCGCTGGCAGAGTGTCGTCTGGTTCTTCTCGCTGGCGTACTTCCTCGGCGCGATGCTGCGACTGGCGCGCTTCAACATCGAGAACTCGCCGGACGAGAACGCTCACCTTTCCTTCAAGGGTCTTCCGAGCCCGGGTGCGGCGGGCTGCGTCGCCTCGCTGGTGCTGTTCCAGCGTTACGTGTTGAAGTTCGAGGCGACCGAGCTTGTCTGGCTCGCGAAGGCCCTCGACGGGACCTTCGACGGGGCCTTCGACGAAGGCGCGCTGAAGACGGTCGCCAGACAGATCACGTTCGGGCTGCCTTTTGTCGCTCTCTTTCTCGGGTTCAGCATGGTCTCGAGCCGTCTGGAATTCGAGCACTTTGGCAGCAAGCTCTTCGCCCGCGGCTACTCGTTCGACTTCCTCGCGTCCACGATCCTCATCCTTGTCCTGCTGGCGATCGTGCCCGAGCTCGTGTTACCGCTCGCGTTCTGTGGTTACCTGGTGTGGACACCGTTGGTCATGCTATGGCGGAAGCTGACGGGTCGCCGGTCGGTGAGATCGGAGCTCGCCACGCCGGGCCCTGGTGTTTCGGACGAGGACGACTCGAAGGTCGACGGACACCGGGCTGGACGATGACGGATCGTTGGCTGGACGAGGCTGTTCTGCTGGGGATTGGATCGAATCTCGGTGACCGTCGCGCGATGATCGAGACCGCCGTGGAGAAGATCGACCGGATCGAAGGCGTGCGTGTGGCACGGGTGTCGCGGATTCGCGAGACAACGCCGGTCGGCGGTCCGCCGCAGCGCGATTACCTCAACGCCGCGGGCGAGCTTTTCTCGGCGATCGCGCCTCGGGCGCTGCTTCTCGAGCTTCAGCGCATCGAACGCGATCTCGGAAGGTCGCACGAGGTTCGCTGGGGGCCACGCAGCATCGACCTCGATATCCTGCTCTTCGGCGATCGTGTGATCGACGCGCCCGATCTCGTCGTGCCGCACCCGTTGATGGCGGAGCGCGGCTTCGTGCTCGAGCCGCTCGCGGAGCTCGTGCCGACGTGCCGGCATCCGTTGCTCGACAGGACGGTGCTCGAGCTGTGGCGTGCGGACAGCAAGCGGACCCAACCCAGCGGTTTCAGCGGTGCGCCTCGTCCACACAGCTGAGCGAATTCGTGAGTGGACCCGCGCCTATCGTCGCGCCGGGCTCTGCGTCGGCTTCGTGCCGACGCTCGGCGGACTTCACGCCGGTCACTCGGCCCTCCTGCGCCAGGCGCGCCAGGAGTGCGATCGCGTCGTCGCGAGCATCTACCTCAACCCGACGCAGTTTGACTGCCCGGAGGATTTGGACGGTTATCCGAGCACGCGCGAGGAGGATGTCTCCGCGTGTCGTGCCGGGGGCGTCGACCTCCTGTGGCTCGGTCGTTCGCAGGACTTTCTTTCGGAGGGATTCCAGACCTGGGTGGAGGTCGAGGAGCTGACGTCGCCGCTCTGTGGGGCCGGACGACCGGGGCACTTTCGCGGCGTTACCACGGTCGTCATGCAGCTGCTCCAGGTCGTCCTTCCGCATCGCGTCTACTTCGGGCTCAAGGATTATCAGCAGACGTGCGTCGTCACACGAATGGCGGAGGACCTGAATCTCGACGTGGAGATCCGGCTCGTCGAGACGGTGCGCGAGCCTGATGGTCTCGCGCTGAGCTCGCGTAACGCTCGTCTGGCGCCTCCCCAGAGGCAGGCGGCGCTGGTGATCTGGAGGGCTCTGTCGAAGGCCCGTCGTCGGGTGCTGGATGGTGAGCGGAGCGTGGAAGCGGTCAGCCACGCGCTCTGCACCGAGCTGCAGTCGGAGCCTCTCGTTCGGGTGGAGTACGCTGACGTGCGCGATGCGCGGACACTCGAGTTGCTCGAAACCGGGGAGCTCCGTCTCGACGGAGCCGGCACGTTGCTCGCGATTGCCGTGCAGCTCGGCCCTGTGCGGTTGATCGACAACGTCGTCCTGCGTCGCGAGGGGACGGGAGGATGATATTTACCGAGACGGTCGGTGGGCTCGTCGTGCGCGCGCCGGCAAAGCTCAACCTCTTTCTCGAGGTTGGACGGCTGCGCGAGGACGGGTTTCACCCGATCGACAGCCTCTTTCTGGCGATTTCGGTCTACGACGAGATCGAGTTCCGGCTTCGCGACGACGGCCGCATCGTGCTCCACGACGAGGCGGTCGGTGCCGGGGAGAGGAATCTCGTTCACCGCGCGGCGGTCCTGCTGCGAGATCGTCTCGGACCCGACCGCACACGCGGCGTCGAGATCGATCTGCGCAAGGGCATTCCGCAGGGCGGAGGGCTCGGCGGGGGGTCCAGCGACTGCGCCGCGACGCTGCTCGCGCTCGCACGTCTGTGGGATGCCGGCCTGCCGCTCGAGGAGCTGGAGGAGCTGGGCGCGGAGCTCGGATCCGACGTGCCGTTCTTCTTCCACGGCGGTGCTGCGCGATGCCGGGGTCGCGGCGAGATCGTCACGCCACTGCACGATGTCTTCGACCGCCGGCCGTTGCACTTCGTCATCGTCTGCCCGGGGATTCCGGTGTCGACGCGCGACGTCTATCACGAGCTCGATCTCCGGCGGGACGAGTCGTCCTCGTCGCCTCTTTCCACCGCCCTCGATCGGGTCAGCGCGTCCGAGGTCTTCGAGCAGGTGGTTCGTGGAGAGCTGCTCTTCAATCGACTCGAGAAGGCGGCCTGCGGTCTCGTCGAAGCTCTTCGCGACGTGCGTGGTCGCATGCGGGCGGAGTCCTTTCGAGCGGTCCAGATGTCCGGCAGCGGATCGACGTTTTTCGGGCTCGCCGCCGATGCGGTCGACGCGCGGACTCTGGCCGACCGGCTCGTCATCCGTGAATCGAGGGATCGCCGCGACCACGTGGTTCAGGGGCCCGATGTGGGTGGG
>CAYMLL010000490.1:0-3597 GCA_964390645.1 uncultured Planctomycetia bacterium
GGAAGAGAACCTCGGCGGCCGTCACGGACACGGCTACGCCAGCAGCGCCGCGTGGGAAGACCTGCTTCTCGCCGGGGTAGAGCCCGCCCGTCCGCGGAAAGGAGAACGTACTCTCCGACTCCTCGGTGAGGGGATAGAGGAAGACCCACTCGATAAGTGCGTGGAGACGCCCTTCCTTCTCGAGGATGAAGAGCGTGTTGTGATCCCAACCGTACTCGCCGATGAGCCCGATCCAGCGGTCTGGACAGGGCGGCGGGGGAGATTTGTCGACGCGACGAAACGTCGTTCCACCGACGGAGAGCACGTCCGGGTGCTCGAGGCGTTCGATTCTGGTGCCCGATCCGAGACGCCCGTCGAGAACCCAGCCGTCGTCGTCGGCCCGGATCTCCGTGCGGGTCCAGCCGCGCTCCAGGTAGAGGCGTCCACGTCTGCGGAAGATCTCCACGCGTTCGTTCTCCGGCTCGTCGCTCGCGAAGACGCCGACCCAGGCACGGGAGGGCGGATCTGTCGCCGTCCTCGTCGTGGCGCGCCATTCGGGAGCGTCGTCTCCAGCGTGTACCGCGAGCATCGAGCGCAACGCGTGCTCCGCGATGCGGTTGACGACGCTGTTGGTGACGTCGCACGCGCTGACAGCGACGACACCGAGGCGCTCATCCGGTAGTGCTGCGAGGGTGGTCGAGAATCCGTAGACCGCGCCGTTGTGACCGACGCGTCGGTGGCCGTCGAGCTCGGAGACGTGGAAACCGAGGCCGAATCCTCGCCTGGCGCCTGGCCGGGCGAGCTGCACGCTCCACATCTCCTCGAGAGTCTCGCGACCAAGGAGCGGCGATTCCCCGTCGTCGAGGAGGGCCAGAAGGAAGCGGGCCTGATCCACGACCGTCGAGTAGAGGTTGCCCGCCGATGAGGTGCCCAGTGCGAAGGTCGGCGCGTCGAACTCGCGGCCGTCGTGACTCCACATCATCGCTCTCGACAGGTGAGGCGCCATGGCATCGTTCATCTCGAAGCTGCTGCGCGTCATTCCGAGCGGCTCGAGGATGCTCTCCTGGACGCAGACCGCGAAGGGCTTGCCGCGTAGCTTCTCGAGCACGCGTCCGACGACAGCGATGCCGGCGTTCGAGTACTTGGTGCGCGTCGTCGGCTCGTAGACGAGGGTCGTGGAGTCGAGGCTGGCAACCGACCTGGCGAGCGTCGGCGCGGTGGGGTCGAAGTAGTTGCCGACGGGAGGCTCGCGGACGAGCCCGGAGCGGTGGCACATCAGCTGTCGAAGCGTGATCGGCCTCTCGTGCGGATTCGTCGGCCGGAACTCGGGCAGGTAGGTCGAGACGGCAGTGTCGAGGTCGACCGCTCCTCTCGCGACCAGCTGCATGATGGCGACGTCGGTGAAGAGCTTCGAGACCGAGCCGACACGGTAGACCGTACCGGCGGTCGCCGGCACGCCCGGGGCGCGTTCTCCGAAGCCTCTCGCCCAGACGATCTCGTCACCGTCGACGAGCGCGATCGAGAAGGCGCCGAGCCCCTTCTCGCGCACTTCCCCCTCGATCCGGGAGCTCAGTCCCCGGGTGAGTTTCTCGTAGCGGTCCGGGGCAGGAATCGAGACCGGCTGAGACGGTGGGCGCGACGCGCATGCGCCGCCCGTCGCGATGACGAGGAGGACCGTACAGAGAGTGGCGATCTGTCGAGGCATGGCGGTGCCCTCCTGACGGGGATGGCCGTGCGACGAGCGTGCCACTGTCGTGCGAATGTCGCAAGTGTCCGTCAATTCATTGGACGATTCTGCCCTTCACGACGACCGTTCTCGGGCGATCGATCGTGACCGGAAGCTCGGGCACGACGAGAATGGGTGGGAATCCGCTTCCGGGAGACGTCGGCTGGAGCCCACCGCCCGTACCGGTTACACTGAGGTGTCTCCGAGGCTCACCGTGCTGTTTCCTGTCGATTCTCGGGGTAAGAGGAGGTTACGTGGTCACCAAGACAACCGGGACCATCGCGGCGCTCGTCGAACGTTCGGGCAACAGCGGGTTCCTTCGATTCGCGCAGAACGAGTATCGTAGCGTGGAGACCGACCCGATCGTGCCGAGCCGCATGTGCCGGGATTTCGGCCTGCGCGGCGGCGAGCTGGTCGAGGCCGTGGTGGAGGGAACGGGGCCGCGAAACACGGGCGGCTACGAGACCGCGGAGATCGTCTCGGTCGACGGGCTCGATTCGCAGGAGCGAAAGGCCCTGCGACGCTTCGAGGATCGCACCGTCATCTCTCCCGATCGACCGCTGCGACTGTCGAAGAGCGGTGGTCCGCTCGCGATGCGGATGATCGACCTGTTCACGCCCATCGGATTCGGTCAGCGCGGCTTGATCGTTGCGCCTCCTCGCACGGGGAAGACCATTCTGCTGCAGCAGCTGGCGCATGCGATCCGCGACAATCACTCCGACGCGGTGATTCTCATCCTCCTCATCGACGAGCGTCCGGAGGAGGTGACAGACATGAAGCGCAACGTGCCGGGCGAGGTGGTCGCATCGAGCAATGACCTGGACGCATCGAATCACGTTCGCATGGCCGAGCTGATGATCGAGCGAGCCAGGCGTCTGGTGGAGACGGGCAAGGATGTCGTTGTCCTCGCCGACTCGCTCACCCGTCTGGGTCGAGCGCACAATCAGGAGATTCGCGAAACCGGTCGTGTGCTGTCCGGCGGACTGGTGGCGCGAGCCCTCGAGCGGCCGAAGGCGTTCTTCGGCGCGGCGCGGAACTTCGAGGAGGGCGGATCGCTGACAATCATCGCGTCGGCGCTCGTCGATACGGGCAGCCAGATGGATGAGGTGATCTTCAACGAGTTCAAGGGCACCGGCAACCTCGAGATCGTCCTGTCGAGCGAGCTCGCCAACCACCGGGTCTGGCCGGCGATCGACCTGCAGCAATCCGGAACGCGCAACGAGGATCTTCTCCTCAGCGAGGACGAGATTGCCGTGGGGGTTCGTCTGAGGAAGAAGCTCCAGCGCTCGCCGCTGACGAAGGGAATGCCCAAGCTGCTCGAGGCGATGCGACAGTACGACAGCAACGACGCCCTCGTCGCCGCGCTCGCGTGAGGATCCGTGACGACCTGGTCGATGTCGGAAGTCCGTGACGACGAGCGGTCGACTCTCCATCGTGGACGCGAGGGATTCGTCGACGCGTGAGCGGCAGCCCGGGCGCGGAGGGCCCGTACCGATCGTCAGAGTCGGTCGGTTGCGCGGCTCGGCCGCAGCAGACGCGGATCCACCGCCGGAGACGCGGGCTCGCCGACGGAGATACGGGGTCATCTCGAGGGGCACGGGGTCGGTTCTCGCGGTCGGAGGGGTGCGCGATTCCGCAGCCGGGCCCGAGCGTGTGCGAGTCGCCGCCCGGAGTTCGAAAGCGGGTGCCGGACCGGAGCGCCGCCGGGAGTCGCTGGACGCGTTTCAGCCCACCTTGGCGAGAAACAGCGGTTTCTTGTTGAAGTACGGGAGTTGCTTGGATCTACTCGACGCGCATTTTTCCGTTTCAACTTCATTCAAGAGGACGAGATTTCATGGCAGCAAGAAAGAAGGCGAAGACTTCTGGCATATGCCGCTCAATGAAAACTTATT
>CAYMLL010000491.1:0-3555 GCA_964390645.1 uncultured Planctomycetia bacterium
CACGCCTACTTCCTGGTCAACGCGCGCGGTCGCGTGAAGGCCCAGCCCGACGCGGTGGACCTGGCCCGCTACCCCGACGCCGGCTTCCTGCTGTCCACCAGCGACCGACGTGAGGTCCACGAATGGGAGGGTTACCGCGGCGGCGTCGTCAGCGACCAGGGGTTGGGCGCGCTCCCCCGGGCCCCCGCCCTGGACCCCCCCCGCGCCCGAGGAGCCCCGCCGCGCGGGGGGCGAGGCGCCCGCGCCGGGAAAAAACGGGGCCGGAGCGTCTCGGCCCCACACGAGGCTTGCGACGCTCCGACCACCCGGAGAGCACTGATCGCTCGGAGAGAGTCAGAGAGAATCGAAGAGGGTTCTGGCCCGTGTCGTTCACCCGGTCGTCGCCGTGATGGTGAGATCGTGCCGTGTCAGCCTCTCGGTGCGCCCGTCCGTCACGTTCCCGACGAGCGAGACGGAAGCCACACAAGCAAAGCGCGTTCCATCGCTGACGATCCCGAAGCGGTTTCCGCGTCCGGCCGCTCTCGGGGCGGCGGCGGAGCGAGCAACGTCTCCCGACGATCCGACCCGAACGGGCCTCGGACGCTCCACCTGACGAAGGCGGGAGTGTATCGTCACGACACATCGACGTATCAGACAACCACACCGGTGTGTCAACCCGGACGGTTCGCGAGTACACCATCTCGAGAACCGGAAGACGCGACCCTGACGAGGCACGACGGTGATCTCGGCGGCAGGCGGACGCTCGACACGCCCGTGATCGAAGCTCCTGTCACGAGGCCCCACGTCCGATTCGGGTCCTCGTCGTCAACGGGCGGGAGGTGCATCGTCCGGGGTCAGTCCACCTCGACGGTCGCACGACCCTTGCCCGGCTCGAAGCCCTCATCCCGCAGCGCCACCACACCGTCGACGCGCACGGTGAGGCCCGGCTCTATGCCGCGGTCCGAGCCCTTCGCATCGACGCTCCACTCGATATCCACCGCGTGACCGTGGTACGGCAGTCCGCGCGCGACGCAGTACCCGAGCCCCATCGGAAGCGGCTCGACATCGAAGACCCGGTCCTCTCCCGGCCGCATGCCGGCGACATGGCGGAGCAGGATGTCGATCCACCAGGAGTGCATGTAGTCCCGAAAGCCGCTGAGTGGATCGCCCGTCAGGGGATCGTATCGCTCGTGGAAGTCGGCGCGCGGACGCAGGTGGTTCCTCGCTGCTCGCCGCAAGAGCTCGGCCGCCTCCGTGAGCAGCGACTCATCGTGCCGCTGCGCCGCCACGACGAAGGCCTCGATGACGTGTGACGTCGCCGCCGGCCACGACGGCCCCTGCCAGAACTTCCTTGGTCCGAAGCCGGGCTGGTCCCGGGCGAGAGCGGGCACGGGGTGCGGCAACCAGAAGCGCTCGGGGCTCAGCAGGTGCTCGCGGAAGACGCCGAGGTGCTCGCGACCGCCAACACCGGCGAAGAAGGGGTAGAAGGTCGTGATCGCCAGCAGCGGCGAGAGCTCCCCTGTCGTCGGATGACGATCGCGCCAGCGATGCTCGTCGGCATCCCAGAGCAGCTGGTTGAGCGCCGACGCGGTCTTCCGTGCGTAGGCATCGAGTCGGCGATGGTCTTTCTCGTTCTGGAGGACGCGCGCCATCTCCGCGACCGCGCGGATATTCGCGTAGGCGTAACTCGTCGCATCGACCGCTTCGTAGCGGAGCTCGGGGTCGGGCCAACGCAGCAGGTCGTCCATGCCGGTCTCGAGCTGGTGATCGACGACGAAGAGGCCGTCCCCGTCGGCGTCGCGGTCGCGGATCCACCACTCGACGTTGCGCTCGAGACCCGCGTAGAGGTTGATCAGATCCTTCTTGCGACCGTGAACGAGGTAGTGCTTCCACGCCGCGTGCGGCAGAAGGGACAGTCCGGTGCGTGAGCGGTGGTGGAGCGGCACCTCGTTGGTGTCGGGCGCGGTGTACCACGGAAACCTGCCGTCGTCGTAGGCCGCGTGCGTCATGCTCGCGAGGTGACCGTAGCCCACCTTCGGGTCGACCGCCCAGGCGAGGTCGAAGGCCATGAACGGCGCGCTGTAGCAGCAGTAGGTCTGGTAGGCCTGGCGCCCCTCCAGAACGACCGGATGCTCCAGGTAGCCGAGGTCCCCGCCCGTCGTCGAGAACCTCAGCAGGAACCAGCGAAACGCGTAGAGCTCCTCGAGCCCCGGATCGGAGCACTGAAAGCGCGGCACCTTCTCCGCGTAGAACCGTGCCCAGCGCTGGCGATTCCTGCCGACGACATCGCGCTCGCCGAGCGCCGCCCAGAGGTTGCGCAGCGCGCGACCACCATCGGGATGGATCGCGCACGCCACACGAAAGGTCGTCGACGACCCGGCCGGCACCTGGATGTCCCAGGCGAGCCGGTAGGTGCCGGGAGGCTCGGTCTCGACGACGGCCGGCTTCGCGTTGGCGCCGACGGCGAGAGTCAACCCCTTCTCGAAGAGCGACGGAAAGACATTGTGGTCCTCCACCAGCACGACGGTCGCCGCGCGTCGGGACAGCTTGTCGCCCCCGGGCCCGCCGCGCCAGGCGTGCGAACCTCGACAGTCGCCGCGCACGTCGACACGGTGGGAGAGCACTCGGCCCGAGGGATTGTGCAGGAAGATCTCCGAGACGACCACGTCCTTGGAGGTCACGCAGACGCGGCGCTGCTCCAGGACCCGCAACTCCCCCCTCCGGGCGGCGCCCTTCCCGGCCGCCGGGCCTGCGCCCCTCGTCGACGGACGGATCGAGATGCGGTCGAGGTTGACGTTCGGCCGTGTCGATCCCGAGACCTCGGGCGTGACGACGACGTGATCGGGATACCAGACGACGACACCGCCGTCCGCAGCGCTGAAGACGCTCCCGAGCTCGTAAGTCGAGTAGAAGAGCCGCGACGGCTGGCCGCTGTAAACCGCGACGTTCTTGCCGTGGCCGACGCTGCTCTTGTCGCTCCGACGCCCGACGAGGTCGAGCACGGGAGACGACCGGATGTCCAGCCTCGGCAGCAGCGCGTCGATCCTCGCCCCCTCCACCGTGACGCGGAGCTCGTGCTCGCCCTTGCCGACGGACTCCAGGCGCAGGACCGCCTCGCGGAAGCTCGCCTCGTCGTCACCCCAGCCGCCGGTTCCCTCGTAAGCGAGGTACCCGACGTCGCGTTTGTCGAGATCGACCCGGAGCCGGCCCACGCCGTCGAAATCGCGCGCGTAACGTACCGCGATCTCCGCCGGGGCGAGAGCGACGTCGAGTTTGAAGCGGTAGGTGGCAAAGTGTCCGGCTCGCGCGCCGAACTCGCGCCCGAGGACCTCACCGCCGGACGCGGCTCGCTTGGTGTCCTTCCCGAGCGAGCCTTGCTGACGCAGCGGACGCTCCGCCTCGAGGTGAACGGTCTCGGTGCCCAGCGCGCAAAGCGCGTGGACACCGACGCAAAGAGAGAGAAGAATGGCACGCACGTTCATCGTCCTGATGATCCCGTCTCGGGGGTTGATGACGCGGAATATACAAACCCGGGGCCCCCGCACAGGGTCAAACGGGAGGGGGGGGGGGGCCCCC